>JAFAYA010000084.1 GCA_019240635.1 Acidisphaera sp.
CGCCCGCCGCCCAGGCGGCGGCGAATCCGCTGCTCGGACCGCTCGAGCCGACTGGCGGCGGCAGCGAAGCCAATCCCGAGACGATGCGCATCATCCCCAACCAGCAGAACAACGCCGTTCTCGTCTACGCGACGGCGCGGGAGGAAGACACGGTCGAGGCGATGCTGCGCAAGATCGACATCCTGCCGCTGCAGGTGCGCATCGACGCCACCATCGCCGAAGTGACGCTGAACGACCAGCTGCAGTTCGGCACGCAGTACTTCTTCAAGCGCGGCGGGCTGAACGCGGTGCTCAGCAGCGCCAGCGCATCGCTGCCAACCTTCGCGAATGCGGCCCTCGGCACCACCTTGCCGGGATTCGTGATCGGCGGCAGCAACGCCGGCGCGCAGATCGCGATCTCGGCGCTGCAGGCCGTCACCACGGTGCACGTGCTGTCCTCGCCGGAGATACTGGTGCTCGACAACCAGCCGGCGCGGCTGCAAGTGGGCGATCTCGTCCCGTATCTCAGCCAGAGCTCGCAGAGCACGCTGGCGGCCGGCGCGCCGGTGGTGAACTCGGTCGAGTATCAGCCGACCGGCGTGATCATGCAGGTGACGCCGCGCGTGAACAGCGGCGGGCTGGTGACGCTCGACGTCGATCAGGAGGTGAGCGACGTCGACACGACCGTCAACACCAACGGCATCCAGTCGCCGGCCTTCCTGACGCGCAACGTCTCCTCGCGGGTGGTGGTGCAGGACGGCCAGACGCTCGGCCTCGCCGGGCTGATCCGCGAGAACATCACGCGCGGCAATACCGGCATCCCCTTCCTGAAGGACATCCCGCTGCTCAGCTTGCTGGCCGGCCAGCAGGGCAATACGCGCTCCCGGACCGAACTGCTGGTGCTGATCACGCCGCACGTCATCCACGACCAGCGCGACGCCCGGGCGTTGACCGAGGATCTGCGCGAGCAGCTGATCAACGCCGCTCTGGTGCCCGCGGAATCCCGGGCGCTGGCTCCGTCCGGCTCGGCCGACCCGACGCTGAATGCGCGCCGCCGGCTCGGCTTGCCGCAATGAGCCGACGCGCGCGATGAGCCGGGGGGAGCGCGGCTTCGCGCTGCTGATCGTCCTGTGGTCGCTCGGGCTGCTGGCGCTGCTCGGCAGCCAGCTCGGCGCGAGGGCGCGCACGGAGGGGCGTATCGCCTTCAACCTGCGGGCGGACGCGCAGGCCGAGGCGGCGGCCGACGGGGCGGTGCACGAGGCGATCTTCCACCTGCTGGAGCCGCCGGGCCGGCGATGGCACGCCGGCGGTCCGGCCTACCGCCTGGCGCTGGCGCACGGGACGGCCGAGATCAGCATCAGCAACGAGGGCGGCAAGATCAATCCGAACCTCGCCTCGGACGCGATGCTGCGCAGCCTGATCGGGCAGGTGGCGCCCGCCGCGGACCCGGCCACGCTGGCCGCGGCGATCGAGGATTGGCGGTCGCGGCCGTCGCGCACGCCGCGCCCCGGCGGGGCCACGGCACCGCAGTACAAGGCCGCCGGGCGGGACTACGGTCCTCCCGGAACCGCCTTCGAGAGCCTGGACGAGGTCGGCGAGGTGCTCGGCGTCACCCCGGACATCCTGGCGGCGATGCGGCCGCATCTTTCGATCTACACGCAGGACGACCCGATGCGCTCGGAAGACCCGGTCGTGGCCCGCGCGATCGCCGAGACCATGGCCGACCAACTCGACCTCAGCGCTGCGGCGGTGGACGACAGCTCGCCCGTGCTGGCGATCACCGCCTCCGTCCTCGAGGCGGACGGAAGCCGCTTCAGCCGCCGGGCGGTCGTGGAATTCGTTCCGGACGTCTCCGGACGGCCCTTCCGCATCCTCGCATGGGAGACGCCGGGGCCGTGACGCTCAGGGATTGCAGATCATGTCCTGCTGGCTCGCCCGGCCGCTCGGACCGAGCGAACAGAGGTCGTAGTCGTGGCCGCTGCGCTCGGAAGGATTGCGATAGACATAGGCGTGGTTCCACGGATCGAGCGGCACCCGGTCGCCGCGGACATAGGGGCCGTTCCAGCTCGCCGCGTCCGTCGGTCGCTCGACCAGCGCCTGGAGCCCTTCCTCGCTGGTCGGATAGCTGCCGACGTCGAGCCTGTACATGTCGAGCACCGAGCCGATGCGCTCAATGGACTGATGGGCGATGGAGATGCGGGCGCCGCCGAGCTGACGCAGCGCCGCCGGCGCGACCAGGCCGATCAGCAGGCCGAGGATGACGATGACGACGAGGATTTCCAGCAATGTGAACCCGGCGTCGCGCGTCGCGCGACGGGGTTGCGAGGCTGCCTGGCGCATCCGGTTCCGTCCCCCTGCGCGCCAGTCTAGGGGCGCGGGTGCGTGGCGCCAAGCAACTCCCGCGGCGGCGGCGGGCGCGCCGGCGACACGCTGATGCCGATCCCGTACGTCTCCTGCATGCTGCTGGTGGCGTCGCTGTACGGCCTGCCCCCGCGCGTGCTGCCGTCGATCCAGGCGGTGGAGGGCGGAGCGGTCGGGACCGTGCATCCCGACCGCGACGGCTCGGAGGATCTGGGCCTGATGCAGGTCAACACTCGCTGGCTGCTGCCGCTGGCGCGCTACACCCGGCAGGATGCGGCGACCGTGCGCGCGCGGCTGACCCTGGAGCCCTGCTACAACATCGCCGCGGCGGGAGCCATCCTGCGCACCTATCTCGCCGAAGCGCATGGCGACCTGATGACGGCGATCGGCTGGTATCACTCCCACACCCCCACGCTCGGCGCGCTCTACGGGCGGGAGGTGAAGGGAGCGGCCGCGCTGATGTTCGGGCAGATGCGGCCCTGAGCGGCGGCGTGTGCTAGGCTCCCTCCGCAAGGGAGCGACGCTTTGGACACCAACGTCACCGCCGCGGTGCTCGCGCCGGCCGAGCCCGGCTCCGTCATGGACCGGCTCGCCGCGCTGCTGATGGCGCGCGGCTGCTGCGACGCCAAGACGATCGAGCGCGCCCGCCGCGTTTCGGCCGAGACCGGCCAGCGGCTGGACGTCGTGCTGACCCAGCTCGGCCTGGTCGGCGAGCGGGCGCTGGCCGAGGCGCTCGCCGCGCTTCTCGCGCTGCCGCTGGCGACCGCCGCGCGCTATCCGGAGCTGCCGCCGCCCTGTGCGAGTTCGCTGTCCGTCAAGTTCCTGCGCAGCGCGCGCGCGGTGCCCGTCGCGCTGGAGGATGGCGCGCTGGTGCTCGCCGCCGCCGATCCGCTCGACCCCTTCGCCCCCGCCGCCGTCGCCGCCGCGACCGGCCATCGGGTGGCGCTGGAGGTCGCCGTGCCGATCGAGCTGGATGCCGCGTTCGACCGGCTCTATCCCGCCGACGGCGCGAAGGCGGCCGAGGATCCGGACGCCGTGCAGGCCGCCGCCGGCGAGCCGCTCGAGGAGGACGCCGAGCGGCTGAAGGACCTGGCGAGCGAGGCGCCGGTGATCCGGCTGGTCAACCAGATCATTGCCCGCGCGGTAGAGACCAAGGCCTCGGACATCCACATCGAGCCGTTCGAGGACCGGCTGCGCGTCCGCTACCGCTATGACGGCGTGCTGCACGAGATGGAGAGCCCGCCGGTCGCCCTGACCGCCGCGATCACCTCGCGCATAAAGATCATGGCGAAGCTCGACATCGCCGAGCGCCGGCTGCCGCAGGACGGACGCATCAAGCTCGCGGTGCGCGGGCACGAGATCGACTTCCGCGTCTCCTGCGTCCCCGCGCTGCACGGCGAGACGGTCGTGCTGCGCGTGCTCGACCGCACCGCGGTCGCCTTCGACTACGCGCAGCTCGGCCTGCCGCCGGCCGTGGTGGCGCGGCTCGGCGCGGCGCTCGATCTGCCGAACGGCATCGTGCTGGTCACCGGCCCGACCGGCAGCGGCAAGACGACGACGCTCTACACCGGCCTGCTGGCGCTGAACGCGGTGACCCGGAAAATCATCACCGTCGAGGACCCGATCGAGTTCCAGCTGCGCGGCATCAACCAGATCCAGGTCAAGCCGCAGATCGGTCTCGATTTCGCCGGCCTGCTGCGCTCCATCCTGCGCCAGGACCCGGACGTCATCATGGTCGGCGAAATCCGCGACCTCGAGACGGCGCAGATCGCCGTGCAGGCGGCGCTGACCGGCCATCTCGTGCTGTCGACGGTGCACACCAACTCCGCGGCGGCGACCATCACGCGGCTGCGCGACATGGGGCTGGAGGACTACCTGCTGACCGCCGTGCTGCGCGGCGTACTCGGCCAGCGCCTGGTGCGTCGGCTCTGCACGGCATGCCGCCGGCAGGCGGAGGCGCCGCCGGAGCTGGTGCGCCGCTTCCGCCTGGACGCGCGCAGCGACGGGCAGACGCCGCTGCTGTGGCACCCCGTGGGCTGCCCCCAGTGCCGCGGCACCGGCTATCGCGGCCGTCAGGCGGTGGCGGAGTTCCTGGTGCCCGACGAGGCGATCGAGCGGCTGATCTTCGCCCGCGCCGACCACGTCGAGATCGAGCGCGCCGCGGTCGCCACCGGCATGGTGACGATGTTCGAGGCCGGGCTGGCCGCGGCGCTCGCCGGCACGACGACCATCGAGGAGGTCGTGCGCAGCATCCGGGCCGAAGCGTAGATGGCCGAATTCCGCTATCTCGCGATCAGCCCGGCCGGCGACGTGCTGCGCGGCGTGATGGAGGCGCCGAGCGAGGCGGAGGTGGTCTCGCGGCTGCAGCAGCAGGGCAACGTCGCAATGCGGGCGGAGCCGGCCGCCGCCGCGTCGGGGTTCGCCCGCGCGCTCGGCCGCGAGTTCGGCCGCGGCGGCACGCTCACCCGGCAGGAAGTGGCGAACATCACGCGCGAGCTGGCGATCATGCTCGGCGCCGGACAGGACCTCGACCGGGCGCTGCGCTTCCTCGGGGAGACCGCGCCGAATGCGCGCATGCGCGGCGTGCTGGAGCAGATCCGCGGCGCGGTGCGCGACGGCAGTGCGTTGGCGGCCGCGCTGGCGCGCCATCCCCGCAGCTTCGGCCAGCTGTATCTCGGCCTGGTTCGCGCCGGGGAGGCCGGCGGGCAGCTCGCGCCGACGCTCGAGCGGATGGCGATGCTGCTCGAGCGCCAGCGCAGCCTGGCGGCGACGGTGCGCAGCGCAATGGTCTATCCGGCGCTGCTGATCCTCGTGGCTAGCGGCGCGATCGTCTTCATGCTCACCGGCGTGCTGCCGCAGTTCGTGCCGCTGTTCGAGCAGGCCGGCGCGAAGCTGCCGACCTCGACGCAGTTCCTGATCGACGCCGGCGGCCTCGCCTCCCGCTACGGCCTGTTCGCGGTGCTGGCGCTCGCCCTCGCCGCGCTCGCCGCCCGCATGGCGTACCGGCGTCCCGGCGTCCGGCTGCCCATCGATCGAGCCGTGCTGCTGCTGCCGGTCGCCGGCGGCCTGATGCGCGAAATCCTGGCGGCGCGCTTCACCCGCACGCTCGGCACGTTGATGGTCAACGGGGTGCCGCTGATCGCGGCACTCGACGTGGTCAGGGACGCGCTCGGCAACCGCGCCGCGATGCAGGCCGTGGAACGGGCGGCGGTCAGCGCCAAGGCGGGGGCCGGACTGGCGCGGCCGCTCGGCGAGGCCGGCGTCTTTCCGCTGCGCACGATCTACCTGCTGCGGCTCGGCGAGGAGAATGCGCAGCTCGGGCCGATGGCGCTGCGCACCGCCGAGATTCACGAGGAGAAGGCGCGGCTCGCGGTGCAGCGCCTTGTCGCGCTGCTGGTGCCGGCGATCACCATCGCGATGGGCGCGGCGGTCGCGTTCATCGTCTCCTCCCTGGTCGTCGCCATGCTCAGCCTCAACGACCTCGCGCAGTGAACGGGCCGGCACGGCGGCAGGCCGGCTTCAGCCTGCTCGAGATGATCGTCGTGCTGGTGGTGCTGGCACTCGCGGTCTCGCTGGTCGTGGCGCGCGGTCCAGCGCGCAGCCCCACGCTGACGCTGCGCGCCGCCGCCGGCCAGGTCGCCGACCGCCTGCGGCTCGCCCGCGCCGACGCGATCGCCGCGAACCGGCCGGTGATGGTGGTGATCGACACGGCGCGCCGGCAGATCGAGATCGACCGGCGCCCGCTGCTCGCCCTGCCATCCGGCATCGCGGTGACCGCGCTCACCACCGCCGGCCAGGCGCTCGGCGCACGGGCCGGCATCACGTTCGCGCCGGACGGCAGCTCCACTGGCGGGCGCATCGACCTGCTGGGCCGGGAGCGGCGCATGCAGGTCGGTGTGGACTGGCTGACCGGCCGGGTCAGTATCGCCAATGCGCGCTGAACGCGGCTTCACGCTGCTGGAAGTGATCATCGCGCTGGTCATCGCGGCGCTGGCGCTGGGCGCGCTGCTGCAAAGCGCGGTCAGCGGGCTGGCCGGCGTGCAGGCGGCGACGAGCTACGAGGAGGCGATCGCCCGGGCACGCTCCCGCCTGGCCGCGCTGGACGGCTCGCCGCTCGCAACGGGCGACCGCCAGGGCGATGACGGCGGCGGCTATCATTGGCACGAGCGGATCCTCCAGGTGGCGCAGGCCCCGGCCGGCGCCGGCACTGCGATGCCCGCGCTCTACGCCGTCAGCGTCGCGATCTCCTGGCAGAGCCGCGGAGGAAGCCGCTCCGTCCAGCTCGACACCGAGCGCACCGCGGCGGCGGGCGGGCGCTGATGCGCGGCGATCGCGGCTTCACCCTGCTCGAAGTCCTGGTCGTGCTGGTGATCGCCGGGTTGCTGTTCTTCGGCCTGGCGCAGGGCACGCATGTCGGCCTGCTGGCCTGGGGGATGCAGGCGCGGATGCTGAACGCGCGCGCCGGGCTCGACGAGGTCGACCTCGCGCTGCGGCGGATGATCGTGCAGATGGACCCCGGCGGCCAGAGCGTGGCGCACCCGCTCGACGGCAGCGCCTCGGCGGTCAGCTTCACGACCGAGCTGCCGCTCACCGCCGGGACGCTGGTCACGCGGCGCGCCGATGTGTGGCTCGGCCTGGACGGCACGCACCGCCTGGTGCTGCGCTGGACGCCGCACCTGCACGCCCAGCCGCTCGGCCCGGCGGCCGCGCCGAGCACGACCGTGCTGCTGGAGGGTGTGGACCGGCTGCAGATCGCCTATTGGCTGCCGCCCGCGCCCGGCCAGGCGGCCGGCTGGCGCGACGCCTGGCAGGCCGACTCGCTGCCCGGGCTCGTGCGCATCCGGCTGGCGTTCTCCGAGCGCGACGGGCGGCGCTGGCCGCCGATCATCGTCGCACCGCCGCGGGAACGGCCGGAATGACACGGGCGTGCTGACCCTGGGCGTGCTGGCCCCCGTGGTGCTCGCGCCGTTCGTCGGGAGCTACCTCGGCGTGCTGATCCGGCGGCTGCCGCGCGGGCTGCCCACCGCCTTCGCGCGATCGCGCTGCGAAAGCTGCGGCAGCGTGCTGGCGGCGCGCGACCTGGTGCCGCTCGGCAGCTACCTGGCGCTGCGCGGCCGCTGCCGTGCCTGCCGGGCGCCGATCGCGCCGTTCCACTGGGGCATCGAACTGGCGGCGGTCGGCGTGCCGCTCGGCGCCGCGCTGGCCGGGGACGATGGCGCGCGGCTCTGGGCGGGATGCCTGCTGGGATGGACCCTGCTGGTGCTCGTCTGGATCGACTGGGAGCATTTGCGGCTGCCGGACGCACTGACCCTGCCGCTGCTGCTGGCCGGACTGGCGGTGACGGCCTGGCTGACACCCGACGCGCTTACCGCGCACGCGGCCGCGGCCGCGCTGGGCTGGCTCGCGCTGCTGGGCCTCGGCGTGCTCTATCGCCGGCTGCGCGGTCGCGACGGCCTGGGCGAAGGCGACGCGAAGCTGCTCGGCGCGGCCGGCGCGTGGGTCGGGCCCGCCGGCTTGCCTTCGATCGTGCTGCTCGCCGCCGTGATCGGGCTCGCGGTGGCGCTGATCGCCTGGCTCGCGAAGCGCAACGTCTCGTCAGCCACCGCGATCCCGTTCGGTCCGTGCCTGGCGGCCGCGCTGTGGGCGGACTGGCTGCATGGCTCGCCCCTGCTCGGCGTCGCCGCATCGTGCTGTCTTTCCTTCAGCGGCGGATTTCCGTAGCGTCGGCGCCGAAGGGAGCGCCGCTCAAGCGTGATCGCCGGAGGTGGACTCGCCGGGGATGTTCGATCACGCGATCAAACAAGGGGATGGAGCGGGAGGGGTGAGCGCGAGCGAACGCATCCTGCTCTAGCGCATTCGCATGTTGACGGATCTTCCGCTCTGGTGGTCTCGCCAGATGCTCGCGCTGGTTCCGGGGCGGCTGCTGCGTCGCGCCGAGGATGCGCCGAACACGCTGATCCTCGAACCCGATGCGGACGGCTTCATCGCGCGCTGGCGCGGCAAACGGCGGGAGGAGCCGCTCGGCCGGTTCATGGCGGACGCGGACGGCGCGCGTGCGCTGAAAACGGTTCTGGCGCGACGCGGACGGCCCTCTGCCTGCGTGCTGCGGCCGCTCCGCCCGATGCTGCTGGAGCGCGCGGTGACCCTGCCGTTGGCGGCGGAGCGCGATCCGGAGCGCGTGCTCGGCTACGAAATGGACCGGCTCACGCCGTTCGCCGCGGACCAGGTGTTCTGGACCTGGTCGATCATCGAGCGCGACCGTGTGCGCAACCGCCTGCAGCTCCGCCTGTCGCTGGTTCCCAAGGCGGAGCTGGCCGGCGCGATCGCCCTGCTGGAGCAGGTCGGGCAGGCGCCAACCGCGGTCGAGGCGCGATCGCCCGAGGGTGCGCCGCGGATCATCCGGCTGCACCGGGCGCCGACCCGGAGCCAGCAGTGGCAGCGCCGGAGCGTGATGGTGCTCGGCGGCGCCTGCGCCGTGCTTGCGGTGGTCGCGGCGATCCTGCCGTTCCTGCTGCAATCGCTGGCGCGACAGCGGGTTGAGGCGGAGATCGCCGCATTGCGGCCGGCGGTGCAGCAGGCCGAGGCGCTGCGGCGCCAGATCGCGGCGCGCGCCGCCGACACCGACGTCGTCGCCGCCGAAAGCGCACGGACCGGCGATCCGCTGGCCGTGCTGGCCGCGGTCACCGAGATCCTGCCGGACGACACCTATCTCACCGAACTGACCCTCAGCCAACGCCGGCTCGGTCTCAACGGACAATCGGCCGCCGCCGCGCGACTCATCGCCGCCCTCGCGGCCGATCCGAGCATCCGCAACCCGGCCTTCAGCGCACCGGTGACGCACAGCGATATCGGCCACGGCGATCTCTTCGCCATCAGTGCGGAAATCGCGCCGTGACCCGCCGAGGCGCCCCGTGCCGTCCGGTGGACCGCCGACCGTGAGCCCCGGCCTGCCCACCGGCGTGCCGGGTCGCTTGCTGGCGCTCGCGCTGACCGCCGCCATGCTTGGGGTGATCTGGATCGGTGCGGTCGCCCCGTTGGCCGGCTGGTATGCGGCGCGGGCGGACGTGCTCGCGCAGCGCCACGCTCTGGCCCGCCGCATGGCCGAACTGGCGGCTTCGCTGCCCGCGCTGCGCGCGCAGGCAGGTGCCGCGGCGGCGCCCGGGCCGGGCCCGGCGACGATGCTGGAGGGCGAGAGCGACGCCATCGCGGGGGCGGCGCTGCAGGAGGCAGTCCAGAAGCTCGCGGCGAGTGCCGGAGCGAGCCTGTCCAGCATCGAAATGCTGCCGAGCCAGCCGGAAGGGGCCTATCGGCCGATCCGGCTGCACGTCTCGCTGAACGCCCAGTGGGCGAATCTCGTCCGTCTGCTGGCCGCCATCCGGGGCGCCACCCCATTGATGCTGGTGGACGACCTGCACGTGAATGGCGTTCGCCTGCTGGTCCAGCCCGCCGCGTTCCGGCTCGACGCGATGTTCACGGTGACCGCATTCCGCCCGGCGGGCGCGCCGCAGGCCCGGCCGTGATCCGCGCTGCGCTCTCCGGCCTGGTCGTGGCGGCGGCGCTGGCCGGGGTGATCACGGTCGAACTGCGGAGTGGCGCGCCGGTGCACGGCGGCACGCCGGCCGTGCTCGCGACCTCGGCGCCCGCCATTGCGGGGACCCCTGCCCCGGCACAAGCGGCCTGGGACGCGCTGGTTGCGACGATCCTCGCGCGCCCGCTGTTCAGCGTGAGCCGGCGGCCCGCGCAGGAGTCGCCGGTCGCGGCCGACCAGACGGCGTCGGCCTTGCCGCGCGTCGCCGGCGTGCTGGTCGGACCGTCGCAGCGGATCGCGATCTTTGCCGCGGCGGACGGGCAGAACAAGCCGACCGTGGTCGCCGAAGGTGACCGGGTGGCCGGCTTCCTGGTGCGTTCGATCGCGCCGGGCGAAGTGACGCTGCTCGGTCCGCAAGGAACCCGCGTGCTGCGGCCGAGCTTCGCCGGCGGGTCCCCGGCGACGGATGAGGAGGCCGCCCTGCCGCGCCTTACCGGGCCGCGCGCGACGCCGCCCTCCGCCCCGACCGAGCCGGGGCCATAGAGCGATATCGGCTCCGTCCGGATCAGCCGAGCATCCAGCTGTTGAACCGCTCGCCCGTCTTCTGGCCGTTCTGCGCCCACCAGTCGAAATTCTGCAGCACGCCCTTCGGAAGGTTCTCATCCGAGGACGGCAGGAAGGCGAGGCGCGGCTTGTCGATCAGCGGCAGCGCCTTGCGATTGACGGGGCCGTACGGAATCGCCTTGGCGAACTCCGCCTGCGGCCCGGATTGCAAGGTGAAGGCGATGAAGTCCATCGCCGCCTGCCGGTTCTTCGTGCCGCGCGGGATCACCCACGCATCGGCGACGAACAGCGCCTGGTTGAAGCTGAAATCGACCGGCGCGCCGCCCTGCTTCGGGTCGAACACGCGGCCGTTCCACGACATGCCCGCGGCGATATCGCCGTCGATCAGGATTTGCGCGGACTGGCCGCCGCTGGTCCACCAGAAAATCTGCGGCTTGATCCGCTCGAGGCTGCGCAGCGCGCGCTCGACGTCGATCGGGTAGAGCTGGTCCTTGGCAACGCCGTCCGCCATCAGTGCGATTTCCATGGTCTGGAACGGCTGCTTCCAGAAGCCGCGCTGGCCGCCGAACCGCTTCGTGTCCCACAGCTCGGCCCAGCTTTGCGGCGCCGCCGCCGGCGCCACGTTCCTGGTGTTCCACGACATCACCGCGGCGGCGACATCGCATGGAATGTACTCCTCGTGCGGCACGCCCTCGACCAGGTCGGTCCGGTCGATCACCGCGTAGTCCAGCTTCTCCAGCAGCCCGAGCTTCGCGCTGTTCGCCGCCGCTGCGGCGTCCATCTGCGCGACATCCCACTCGACGGCCCCGGCATCCACCGTGGCCTTCAGCTTGGAGTAGGTGTTGACGGCGGTGATGATCTGGATGCCGGTCTTCGCCGTGAACGGCTTGTAGTACGCGGCGGTGAACGCCTCCTCGAGCTTGCCGCCGCTGGAGGCGACGACGATGCTCGCCGGCTTGGCGCCGACGATGGCCGGGGCCGCGAGCGTGGCGGCGGCGGCGCCGAGCACGGCACGGCGGGGAAAACGGCGCGGTTCGGTCATGTCCGGCATCCTTCTGCGTTGGCATCCTCGGCGGACCTTTGGATTCACGACGGCAGCACCAGAGCGTCCTGTGCATCCCAGCCGACATGCACGGCGGCATCCATCGGCAGCACCGCCGTGCGTCGGTCCGATCGCACCCGCACGCTGAGCGTGCAGTTCGCGGCGATCGCGACGCTGTAGCGGATGCTGCCGGCGACATGGACGATATCGACGATGCGTCCGCGAAAGCAATTCTCGCGCTCGATCGGGGCTTCGGCGATCGCAATATCCTCCGGCCGGATGCAGGCAATCCCCGCGGGTGGCGAGCCGCAGGCGAGCAGTGCCGGTCCTTCCTCCGTCCGGAGATGTAGCCGTCCGGCGGCGACCGGATCGGCCGCCACCACCCGCAAGACGTTTGCCTCCCCGAGAAAACGCGCGACGAAGCTGTTTTCGGGCCTCGCGTAGAGGTCGCGGGGCGGCCCGGCCTGTTCGACCGCGCCGTGGTTCATGATCGCCATGCGATCCGCCATGGCCGCCGCTTCCTGCTGGTCGTGCGTGACGTAGAGGATCGTCGCCCCGACGACGCGATGGAATTGCCGCAACTCCTCCTGCATCTCCTCGCGCAGCGTCTTGTCCAGCGCGCCGAGCGGTTCGTCCATCAGCAGCAGCGGCGGGTCGTAGACGGCGGCGCGGGCGAGTGCGACGCGCTGCTGCTGGCCGCCCGAGAGCTGCGCCGGCATGCGCCCGCCGAAATCGCCGAGCCGCACCATTTCGAGCGCCCGGTCCACGCGTCGCGCGATCTCGCCCCGCGGCAGGCGGCGCATGCGCAGCGGGAAGGCGATGTTCTGGGCGACCGTCAGATACGGGAACAGCGCGTAGTTCTGGAACACCATGCCGATGTTGCGCCGATGCGGCGGCATCGCCGTGACGTCGCTGCCCTCGATCAGCACCCTGCCCTCGCTGGGCGGGATGAAGCCGGCGACCGTGCCGAGCAGGGTCGACTTGCCGGAGCCGGACGGCCCGAGAAAGGCGAAGAACTCGCCCTGCGCGATGACCAGGCTGGTCGGGCGCAGCGCGGTGACCAGCCCGTACTGCTTGCTGACGCCGGCGAATTCCACGCTCGCGCCGCGCGTCATGGCGGCGGCTCCACGGCCTTGCGCCGCCGCAGCGTCTCCGCCGCGACGAGCAGCAGCAGCGTGAACGCCAGGATCAGCGTGGCGACCGCGGCGATGGTCGGCGTCACGCTCTGCGCGAGGTGCTCCCACAGCAGCCGGGGCAGCGTCTCGGTGCGCGGGCCGGCCAGGAACAGCGCCAGCATCAGCTCGTCGAACGACACGGCGAAGGCGAAGATGCCGCCGATCAGCAGCCCGCCGGCGATCATCGGCAGCGTTACGAAGCGAAAGGTCCGCCAGCCATTGGCGCCGAGCGTCCTGGCCGCGAGTTCGAGCGCATGATCGTAGCCGCGCAGCGCCGCCGCGACGGTGGTGAAGACCAGCGGCGTCGCCACCACGGTGTGGCCGATCACCACCGCCGCGTAGGAGCCGGACAGCCCGAGATCGAGCATCGTCGGATAGAGCCCGATCGCGATGATGACGTGCGGCAGCATCATCGGCGCGACCACGAGCGAGCCGAACGGCAGCAGCCACCGCCGGCCGCCGCGCGTCACCGCGAGCGCGCTCAACGTGCCCAGCGCGACCGAGGCCAGCGCCGTCGCCGTGCCGATCTGGATGCTGTTCCATGCCGCGCGCAGCCAGCGCGACTGCTCCCACGCCGACGCGTACCAGCGCAGCGCGAACCGGGTCGGCGGAAACGTCAGGTAGAGCTGGTCGGTGAAGGACATCAGCACGATCACCACGACCGGGGCGACCAGGAACAGCACGAAGGCGGCCAGCAGCACCGCCGCGCCGATGCGCCCGGCAACACCCAGCACGGCGTCCGCGCGCCCCATCATCGCAGGCTTCGCGTGACCTCGACGCGCGCCAGCCTTCCGTACGCCAGGTAGATCACCACGGTCAGCGCCAGCAGGATGGTGGCGATCGCCGAAGCGAGCGGCCAGTCGAGATAGGTATCGGCCTCCTCCTCGATGATCATCGCCGCCATGGTCGTCCGCCCGCCGCCGAGCAGCGACGGCGTGATGAAGAACCCCAGCGAGGTGATGAACACCAGGGCGACGCCGGCATTCACGCCGGGCAGCGACAGCGGCAGATAGACGCGCAGGAACAGCCGCACCGGTGCGGCGCCGAGGATGCGCCCGGCGCGCAGCAGGGTCGGGTCGATGCGGCGCATCGTCGCGATCAGCGGCAGCAGCATGAACGGCAGCAGCACGTGCACCATGCCGATCGCCACCGCCGTCGTGGTCTGCAGGATGCGCACCGGCGCCCCGGCCAGCCCCAGTGCGATCAGCGCCTGGTTCACCACGCCATAACGCTGGAACAGGATCAGCCACGCGTAGCTGCGGATCACCGCGCTGGTCCACAGCGACGCGACGATCAGCCCCGTCATCACCTGCAGCGCCCCGCCGCGCATGCGCGCGGTGAGCGCCGCCACGGGATAGGCGAGCAGCAGGCAGATGGCGGTCACCAGCGCGGCGATCTCGATCGTATAGAGCAGGATGTGCGCGTACGGCCCGGCGCCCAGCACCTTCGCGTAGTTGGAAAAGTTCGGCCGCGGGTCCAGCACGCTGCGCAGCACGACCCGCAGCAGCGGCCAGACGAAGAACACCGCGAGGAAGCCGCAGGGAAGCGGCAGCAGCAGCAGGTAGCCGCGCCCCAGCGTCCAGGGTTTCGCCGCTCGCCCGATGCCCGCCATCGGGTTTTGCCCGCTCAGATGCCGACGATGGTGTCGCCGCCGTTCAGGCTGAGCACCTGCCCGGTGATGAAGCCGGCCTGCGGCGAGACGAGGTAGAGCACGGCGTGGGCGATCTCCTCCGGCTCCGCCCAGCGGCCGAGCGGCACGCGCGCCATGCGCTCGCGCACCGCGTCGATGCCGTCCTTCTCGATCGCCATCGGGCTGGTGACGCCGCCGGGGGCGATCGCGTTGACGGTGATGCGGTGCGGCGCCAGCTCCTTCGCCCAGGACTTGGTGAAGCCGAGAACGGCCGCCTTCGCCGCGCAGTAGGTCGACCCGAAATGATGCCCGACCATGCCCCAGATCGACGAGATGTTGACGATCGCCCCGCCGCCGAGCGACTTCATGCCCGGCAGCACCGACCGCGTCGTGAAGAACGTGCCCTTCACGTGCACGTCGAACATGCGGTCGAACATCGCCTCGTCGATCGCTTCGGTGACGGCGCGGTCGGCGCCGATGCCGGCATTGTTTACGAGGATGGCGATCGGGCCGAGCTCCGCTTCCACCCGCGCGACCAGCGCTGCCATTGCCGCCGGGTCGGCGACGTTCTCGACCGCTTCCATCACGCGCCTGCCGTGCTGGCGCACGATCGCCGCGGACTCCGCCACGCGCTCGGGCACGATGTCGTGCACGACCACGTCCGCACCGTGCTGCGCCAGCAGTGCCGCGTGGGCGCGGCCCATGCCGCGGCCCGAGCCGGTGATCAGGGCAACCCGGCCCTGCAGGAGCGCGCCGTCCATCGTTCCTCCCCGGTCAGGCCATCAGCGCGCCGCCGCTGGCGAGCACGCTTTCGCCGACCACGTAGCGGTTGCGGCTGGAAGCCAGGAAGGCCACCAGCTCGGCGATCTCCTCCGGCTCGGCGGCACGCCGCACCGGAATGGTCAGGATGCGCTGCGCGAGCCAGGCCTGCGACTTCGCCGTCTCGGTCGCCATCGCCCCGGGACTGACCGCGTTCACCAGGACCTCGTGCGGCGCCAGCTCCTCGGCGAAGGTGCGGGTCAGGCTGACCAGCGCCGCCTTCGCCGCGGCGTATGCCGGCAGCGTCGTCTTCGGCTGGTAGGCGTCGACGGACGCGATGTTGACGATGCGCCCGTAGCGCCGCGCGATCATCATGTCCATGCAGGCCCGCGAGGCGATGAACGCGCTCGACAGGTTGACCCGGAACGTCCAGTCCCAGTTCGCCGCGGTCACCTCGCGGATGGTCTCGTAGCGCCAGCCGCCGGCGTTGTTGATCAACGCGTCGAGCCGGCCGGCCTCGGCGGCGATGCGGTCGCGCAACGCGAGCACCGCCGGCTCTTCGGCCATGTCGGTGCAGCTCGCCTGGGCGGTCAGGCCCTGCGCGCGCAGGGCGGCGGCCGCCGCCTCCACGCCGGGTCCGTTGAGGTCCGCGAGATAGACGGTCGCGCCGCGCTGCGCGAGCAGTGTGGCAATGGCTCGCCCGAGCCCCTGGGCGGCGCCGGTCACCAGCGCGACCTGCCCGTCAAACTCGCCCATTGCTCGGCTAATCCATCGCTTTCCACGGCGAGCGTGGCCGCGCATCCTGTGGGCGTCAAGGCACGCCGCCGGCCTCAGACGAGGCCGGATAATCCGCGCAGATGTCGGCTATTGCGCGGGCGTCGGCCCGGTCGAACTCAGCTTTCGCGCTTGCGTGCGCGAGCAATCGGGGTCGCTCGATTGCCGGATTTGCTGGGGTTTGCGGGCATGACACACGCCGCGGGCGCGCGTGCCGGCACTGAACGCTATCCGCCGCTGATCGCCGTCATCACCCAGACCTCGACGCCCGGGGCGAGCGGGGTGGTCAGGGTCGCGCGTCGGCCGTCCACGAACACGTTGATATGGCGGCGGATGCGCGGCGCGGCATCGCAGAGCCGGTCGCGCATGCCTGGCCATCGCGCATCCAGCGCGTCGATCATCTCGCCCACGGTCCTCGCCGGAACGCTCGGCGCGCGCTCGCATCCCGGGAACAGCGCCGCGAGTGCGGCGGGCAGCGACACCGTTACCGCGCACGCGATGGGCTCGGCGGCGGCGGATCCCTCCATGTCGGCTATCCGTCGGTGATCAGCGTCTCCACCGAATAGATCGGCGGGAGATGCTCGGCGATGCAGGTCCAGCGCTCCCCCTCGTCCGCGCTGGCGTAGAGCGCGCCGGTGTTGCTGCCGGCATACACGCCGGCCGGCTCGAGCGCGTCGGTCGCCATCGCCTGGCGCAGCACGCCGAAGAACACGTTCTGCTGCGGCAGGCCCTCGCGCAGCGCCTCCCAGCGCGCGCCGCCGTCGCGCGTCCGCCACACCGCGGCCTTCCCGTCCGGCACGTAGCGGCCGGCGGTGTCGCCGTTCAGCGGCAGCAGGAACAGGGTGGCGGGATCGCGCGGATGCGCGGCGGCGGGGAAGCCGAAGCTCGAGGGCAGCCCGGACTCGATGCTCTGCCAGTGCTTGCCGCCATCCTCGCTGCGGTACATGCCGCAATGGTTCTGCTGGTAGAGCCGGTCGGGGCGGCCCGGCGCGATGACCAGGCAGTGCACGCACTGGCCGAACTCCGGATAGCGCTGTCCCTCCGGCAGGAAGTCGCAGCGCGTGCCGCTGTTGCGCGGCGCCCAGGTGGCGCCGCCATCCGCGGTGTGGAACACGCCGGCGGCCGAGATGCCGACCCAGATCTGCCCCGCGTCCTGCGGATGCGGCACGATCGAGTGCAGGATCAGCCCGCCGCCGCCGGGCTGCCAGTGCGGCCTTGAGGGGTGCTCGCGCAGCCCGGCCACGTGCCGCCAGCTCGCGCCGCCGTCATCGCTGGAAAACAGCCCGGCCGGCTGCACGCCGGCATAGAGCCGGCCGTCGCGCGACGCGAGGCTCCAGACGGATTTTACCGGCTCCTCGCCGGCGGCGTAGGCGAGGCCGGCGCTGGAATGCGTCCAGCTCGCGCCGAAATCGGCCGACTTCCACACGGCGGGGCCGAACCACTCGTTGCCGCCGCCGGCGAGAATGGTGCCGCTCGCCGGCTCGGCGATCACGTGGTTCATCGGCCAGGCTTCGCAGAACGGGCCGCGCAGCGACCATTCGCGCCGTGCCGCGTCGCTCTCCAGGATGAAGGCGCCCTTCTTGGTTCCCAGCAGCAGCAGCACCCGCGTGGCCATCGCCGTCCTCTCCCGACCCCAGGCGGCAGGATTCCCCGCCGATCCCGTCCATTCAACAGGATCCCCGCGTCCGGCCCGGCGCTCGCTCCTGAGCGGCTTGAACGCCGGGATCGCACAGGACCACACTGCGCGCGCTGCCGCGGAGGGAGACGCCGGCTTGGTGTTCGCGATCTGGTGCACGGACCGGCCGGCGAGCCTCGATTTGCGCCTGGCCACGCGTCCGGCACGCCTGGCCGATCCGCGCACCTGCCGGGGCCGCATCGAACTGGGCGGCCCGCCGCTCGATCCGGACGGCCAGCCCTGCCGCGGCTTGCCGGTGCGCCGATGAGCGGGCCGAGCCCCAGTCCGGTGCGGCGCGGCCACTGGCTCGTGAAATCCGAGCCGGACTCCTTCAGCTGGCAGCAGCAGGTTGCCGTCGGCGTGGAGCCCTGGACCGGCGTGCGCAACCACACCGCGAAGAACCATCTGAAGGCCATGCGCCGGGGGGATCGCGCCTTTTTCTATCACTCCAATACCGGCAAGGAGGTGGTGGGCGTCGTCGAGGTGGTGCGCGAGGCCTATCCCGACCCGACGGCCGAGAGTGGTGGCTGGGTGTGCGTGGACATGCGCGCGGTCGGGCCGATGCCGCACCCGGTGAGCCTCGCTGCAATCCGCGCCGACCGGCACTTCGCCGAGATGCTGCTGGTGCGCCAGGGCCGGCTCTCGGTGATGCCGGTCGCGCAGGCGCACTGGAACCGCATCTGCCGGATGGGCGGGTGGCGGGAGGAGTGATGATCGGCCGCGCCCCTCCGGCGGGGCCGTCCAGGTCGCCGCGGCGATTCCTCTCGTTGCCGTCCAGCCGTATGACGGCCACCCACGCCAGCATCATCCCCGCCGTCGAGCGCCAGAACGGCAGCACGCGGACACGCATCGTCGCGGATGCCGGGTATTGCGGCCACAATGCGCCACCCGGGGCGCGGCCGCAGGGTCTACACCGCTCAGCAGAAGGGGGGCATCACCGCTGCGGCCAAGCGCGCTCAACCGTCGAGCGGCGGTCGAACCCGCTATCGGCCACCTGAAGGACGACCACCGGATGAGCCGCAATCACCTGATCGGCAGCGCCAACGACGCCGTCAAAGCTGTCCTGGCGGTGGTCGGCAATAACTTCCGCCACCCGCTCGCCTGGCTCGCGGCGCTCTTGTGTGCCCGTCTGACCCTATCTCTCCACCCACCAGCGAGCCCGACCAACCACGCTCACGCAGGCTGAACAGCGTTCCTCACAGGCGACTGGTTACATTCCGACGCGCAAAATCCCGTGCCATGCCGCATCGCTGGCCATTAGGGCACCTCGGCTCAGCCATCCCGAGGCGTCTAAAAGCCCGACCCGCAAGGCGTTCGATGCCCTCGCACCGGCCCTACCGCAAATCGAGCACGTTCGCGAGGCACTGAGGATCCGCAGCGATCTTTCTGGAATCGAGCATCGGAAACATTTGGTAAAGCGAGCTCAGACCAAACGAGGAAAGGCTAATAGCAGAGTATCTTGACACGATTGTATCGAAGTTCCTCAATAGAGCCGTAGAATACGGGTTAAGTCTCGAACAGAGAACAAGTCCCGTGGGCGGGCAATCAATCAAGAAAATCCGAAGATCGGGCCGAAGTTCCTTCAGGATAGGCAGAATCCGCCACACATCGCCCGTCCAGTGGAATTTTGTCCAGGGTGCTTCGGTTTCATCCATCCGAAAATCTTTTTCGGCCATTCTCTCATTTAATGGCAAGCAGTCGTGCAATATCATAAGCGAATTTCGATGGCAGCATCGTTCGGTGCCGATGAAATCATGGAGTAATTCCTCAAAACGATGCAATCCATCTTGAAAAGCTACGTCGACTCCCCCGTGAAATAACAGCCTCGGGTCATAATGTGCGAAAAATTCTCTCGAGGTCATTTGGAAAAGAAAGGTGCGTCTGCGCCGCCCGGTAGGATCTTGTCCAAAACGGAAATTTGGATCGACGCATATGGCATCACATTCCCATCGCGAAAGTGACTCACCAACGTCTGTGCCGATCTCCAGGTATGTGCGAGGCAACAGCTGGCCGTTCAAAATCGAAAAAAAATCCTTGTAGTCGATTCCGCCGTGCGCCACTTCCCCCTTATAATCATCTTTCTCATACAGACGTCCCTGGTCAGACCTGCTCACCATTTCCTCCCCCGGAGTACGCAACCACCAAAAATACCTTGGAGGGTAATGAGCGACGGTCTGGGCAGCAAAATCAGCATCCTGGGGGACATAATCCAAAATATTCTGCAAATCTGTCGCCCACTATATTCTTTTCCACATTAGTAAACGGAAGGATTAGCTCAATTGGAACTCCGTTTAAACCGTCTCTAGTGTAATCCGATCGGCAGAACCGAAAGAACGCCTCCAATTCTTTTCCAGCGATAATTTGAATGCCGCTTTCCGGAATTGCGTGGTGCGGGCACCACAGGGCGGTCCAGCCGTCCTGGCGCTGGTTGCAATAATTAATTGCTCGTTCAGATATGAGGAAGGCATCAGATTCAATGTGGATTATCTTCGCAAATTTGTGTCTTTCAGCATAATTTGCGGCCAAGGCAAAAGAACGATACCAGCCAGGATAGTCAAATCCTGATCGTCTTCCTAAATTCTCCGAAAAATGATAAATAACAATCTGCTCGTGACAAAGAGAACTTTTGCTATCAAAATCATGATCGTGTTCCGAAACAACAGTCACGTCTGGCCAGTCAGGCAGGACCTTAGAACCATCATCTATTAACAACAATTGGTCGAACCATAGGCCTGAGGATACGACGGCGTCGACCCAACGGCGATATCGAATGGACCAAGCATTTTGGTCTGCTGCAAACGCGGTGCAGAATACAAGGGTAGAGCTCGCCTTAGGAGGCCTGGCGCGACACGTTAGCGACTCTGATACATCCATCTCTATACACCCAATGCCGACAATGCCGCTCTAATAACGGTAATTGGCAGATAGAAAGCTGAATCACGGTAAAACTGGGCCTCGTCGCCTACTACTGGACCGCGCGCTTCTGCCCAGGCAACTCCCGGTTTGGCTTGGAAAAGATTATAGAAAAAGCGATCACCGAATTGCTCCGGGGCGGCCGCTATCACACGGGTTCCTGGGGGAGAATAGATTAGCCCGGAGAGAGTAGATCCAAGTACAGAGAAAATCGTCCTTGCCGAACGGAAGATTTGAAGTTGAGTCAGGAATGGCTTTAGGCCAACGTCAATCAGACGAAAGCGCTCCTGCACTAAATAATTGTTAACCTCGTCGGCATTTGCAACCGCTCGGCGGCTGTCGCTTCGAAGAAGCGCAACGCGACGCGGGCCCTCGTTTGATCTGGGAACAACAGCTTCGACCACCCCGGCAACATCTGGATGGAAAAAAAAATTCGTCAAGACAGAGGTCAGGCCGTAGAGGCTCTGAAACTGGTAGGTGCGTCCGCTGTGAAGCGCTACCAGCCGATCTATTTCGACTCCGTACGCTGAGAATGCTTCGCTAAGGCGCAGCCGCAGTGTCCCGTCCTCGAAGACCCATCCGGGTACGGCAAACCGAAAGCGGCCTGGCCAGGTTCGTTCGGCGACCGCGACCTTCGGCAGTAATTCGACCAGCCAGTGGCCCCACGTGCCTTCGCCATAGCGCGCAACCAGAAAAACTTCGCCATCGACCTCCTCAAATGGCTGCCTATTTGCTGCCTCAAGGAGTGAGGCCAAACTGCCGGCGAGACCCGGGTTGAGCTGCTCGGAGATAAGGACATCGCCTATGATGGCCTCGAAACCTGATCCTGACACCTGCGTGCCTGCCGGCAGGTGCTCGAGAGATATCGGCTCCGCATATCCACTTCGGGCTGCATAAGCGGGACTCCAGGCCGAGCGTAGCTCGGACGGCGCGTTCGAAAATGCGAGGATGTCGGGAGCCGACAAATGCCTCGCCGGGAACACCAGTTCCGATGAGCGCGACACGCTGGTTAGAGACGCGACCTTGGGCACTCAGTTCACCCGCTTCAAGGACTGTTATCGCGCCCTCTCCTGTTGGCGTACGCGAAGCAGAGTGCAGCGGAAGCTGCCTATTGCCTATCCCCGCGCGATAGCTCCTCACCGCCGCGCTGAAAGAGCATCGACACGGCAGGTCCGGTGTCTACCACATCTCCGCGGGCGCGCGCCCCTCCTGATACCCGAACTTCAGGAAATGCTCCTGCGCGGAGGCGAAGTCGCCGTTGCGCAGGCCTTCCGCGACATCCTGATTCTGCCGGATATACCAACGCTCGTCGATCTGCTGCGCCGCCGGAAGGCGGCCTTCGAAATAGCCTTCCTCCACAAAATGGTGTTTGGCCGAGCGATACATCCCCGCCTTGATCGCCGCCGCCACATCTTCATAGCGGCCCCTGTACCAGGCCTCATCTACCGGAACGGAGCGCAGCAGCAGGCGGATTACCTCCTTGATCGCGTCGACGCTGACGGCCCGAGGCGGCCCACCGTTCCGCGGCGTGCCGCCGATCATCTTCTGAATGGTGCTGAAGGGAACGATATAGGACATGTCGCTGGCGTACCCTCCAGTCCGGCTCCCAAGACATCTTTGCTGCGTACAACTGTACTTGTCATCCCGTGCGTCACGAGCCGGTGTGTGCGCCTGTTCCGTTCGACGCGTCATTGCCAAGCCGCAGCATCCGCCTGCAGGCGCGATACACCTCCCCCGGTGAAATCCCGTGCAGGCAGGCGAGCCCGCGATGGCAGTCCTCAGGACGGGCGATGTAGCAGGGGCTGCACAGCACCTTGCGTCGTACCGCGATCGCCCGATCGCCGACCGGCGCCCACTCCGTCGCGTCCACGTTGCCGGAGTGGACACCCACTGTCGGCACACCGACTGCCGCCGCCACGTGCTGCGGGCCGCTGTTGTTGCCGACATAGAGCGCGCACGCGCGCAAGACCTGCGGCAGCTCCGCCAGTCCGACCCGGCCCACCAGCGACACTACCCGCGACCGGTCGGGGAGATGCGCAATCACCTCCTCCGCGATCGCCGCCTCCTCGCCGACCCCGATCAGCAGCACGTGCACGTCCTCCTCGCGGACCAGCAGCTCGATCAGCGCGGCGTAGGAAGCCGGCGGCCACTGCCGCATCTCCGTTCCCACCCCCGGATGCACGCAAACCAGCTGCTTGCGCAGGAAACCTCGGGGCAGCGCACGGCCGGCGAGGCGGCGCAGCAGCCCGGGGTCGCGCTGGGCCGCTGCCTGCGGCAGCGTCGGGCGGTCCGGCTCACAGGCGATCGCCATCGTTTCGGCCAGGCGCAGCAGCCGGTCCGAGACATGCGCCCGCTTGGCCGCGAAGGCAGTGTCGCCCTCCCACTCCAGCACGACGTCGAGCCACGGAAAGCGCCCGCCGTGCTCGAACCCGGCCAGCAGTCCGGCGCCCGTGTATTGCAGGACGTGCCGCGTCTCCGGCTGCACGCGCAGGTCAATCGCGATGTCGAACCGGCGAGGCGCCAGCCGCGCCCGCAAATCGGCCAGCTCCGCCTCGCCGACGTCGAGGCCGCCCAGGGCGGAGCGGACATGGAAGAAGTTGAACTCGATGAACTCGTCGATGCAGGGCTCCAGCGCCGCCAGCGTCTTCGAGGCCTTCGCCCCGAGCACGCACAGCCGCGCCGCCGGGAAGCGCTGCTTCAGGCGCCGCAGCGCCGGAAAGGCGAGCACGAAGTCCCCGATATGGTCGAGCTTCAGCGCCAGGATGCTGCGCACGCGCTCGGCGGACACGATGGGATGGCCGGCGTGCAGCACTTCCACCGGCTCGGTATCCGGCGCGTAGTCGTCGAAGCCCGGGAGAAGGCGGGGGCTGAAGAACGGGTCGCCCTTGAGGAAGAGGTGGCGCCAGGCGTCGGAGAACTGCTGCGCGTCGTGCATGTCGCTGATCGCCGCCCGGCTCGCCAGCTCGTGATGCGTCAGCGCGGCGTAGGGCGTGAACACGACACGGCGGCCGGCGCGCCATGCCCGCAGGCAGAAATCGAGGTCGTTGTTGATGACGCTGTGCGCCTCGTCGAAGCCGCCCAGCGTGTCGAAGACGTCGCGCCGCACCATCATGCAGGCGCCGGTGACGGCGATCGCGTTGCGCTGCGCGAGCGCCAGGCCGAACGGGCCGGGATCCTCGGCCGGCGCGAAGCGGAAGGCATGCCGCCCGACCGAGCCCGACAGAAACATGCCGGCGTGCTGCACCCGGCCGTTGGGATAGAGCAGCAGCGGCCCGACCACACCCACCTCCGGGCGCTCCGCGTGCTCGAGCAAAGCGTGCAGCCAGTCGGGGCTCAGCACCTCGACGTCGTCGTTGAGGAACAGCAGGAACGCGCCGCGCGCCGCCGAGGCGGCGGCGTTGTTGAAGCGCGACCAGTTGAACGGGCCGGAGAGCTCGATCACCTGGTCGGCGTTCTCGCGCAGCCACGGCTTCCATCCGGCCTCGTCTGGCTCGGGGATGGTGTCGACGCAGACGATCTCGACGTTCGGGTAGGCGGTGCGCTCGTGGATCGAGCGCAGCGCGTCGCCCACCAGGCCGCGCGAGGCGCAGGTGGGGATGATGATGGAGACCAGCGCCTCCGTCCCCACCACGCGACGGGCGCGGTACACGCCGGCGGCGGCGCCGGGCAGGATTTCCGCGCGCTCGCCGCGCCGCGCGAACGCCTCGGCGAGCGCCCGCCGCTCGCTCTCCGCCGGCTCGGCGGCGTCGGACGCGCGCTCGCACAGGATCTTTCGGACGTGGCGAATGGCGCGGGCACGGTCGGTCAGCCGCAGCACCGCATCATACTCGCCCGCCGCCGGCGACGCGCCGTCGCCGAGGCCGCTCGCCGCCAGAAGGTCGCGGGAGGCGCACCACAGCCGGCCGACGTAGTTGGTGCTGAGCAGCAGGTCGGGCGACCAGTCCGGCTTGAAAAACGGCCGCATCGCCTGCAGCACCGGGTCATAGCGGCGCTCGTCGCTGTAGATGAAATCGGCGTCGGGGTTGAATGCCGACTCGATGGCCAGTTCGAGCAGCGCATCGGCGCCGAGCCGGTCGCCGGCCGACAGCCGGATCAGGAAGCGCGGGCCCGGTCCGGCCGCCCAGGGCAGCGCTTCGGCGGCGGCCCTGATTTCGATGCGGGGATCGTCTGATGTGGAACGCTCAGGTGCAGCGGGCAGGATGGCCCGCCACGCGCCATAAGCCTGCCGGCGCAGCGTCTCCAGCGTCTCTTCCAGGCGTCCGGACGCATCCGCCGGCCCGGGGTCGATCAGCACGGAAAACTGCGGCCGGCTGCCCAGCCGCTCCAGCAAAGCCAGGCCGAGATCGGCTTCCGCCTGCGTCACCCGGGCGCGGATCGTCAGATGCGCGGTGCTCTGCTCGGCGGATTCCGCGACGACCTGAAAGCTGCGCTCGGCAGCCTGCCCGGACTGGCCGCGCGCCGCCACCCGGACCGCGTGCGCGCCGGTCAGGCGCTGCGGCACGGTCAGCGCGAAGCCAGACAGCAGGGCGCCGGGGATTTCCGGGAACAGCGCGGCGATGTCCTCGCGGCGGATGCCGAGATGCGCCACGCCGGCGCTGCGCTCGTCGATGAAGACCTCGACCGCCTCGATCCCTTCGGCCGCGACCGCCCAGCCGCTGATGGTCAGCAGGCCGCGTACCGGCTCGGCCGCCTCATCGCCGTTCAGCGCCGGCCGGTCGATGTCGAATCGCAAATCCGCCGCCGCTGCCCGGATCAGGTCCTCGACCGACGGTTCGGCGCGCCTCCGGTCCTCCACCAGCAGCGAGAGCGGCACCTCACGCTGCTCGCCCGCACCGTTCTGCACCCGGACCAGCACGCGGTGCTCGCCCTCGAGCCGCCGCTCGACCGAGCGGGAAAAGCGGAAGCCGGCGCGCCGCGCGCTCGGGATACGCGGAAACCGGTTGCCGACATCGGGCCGGCTCCGCCCGATCTCCGCTTCGCCCACCGGCGTGCCGTCCAGCTCGACGGTGAGCGCGGTGATGCCGGACTCCGACACCGCCCAGCCGGCGACGGCCATCGCGCCGTCCGGGCGGAGGCTGAAGCTGTCGCAGCACACATGGATGCTGCCGTCGCCGGCATGGACCTCCTGCGAGGTGACGGGTACCTCGAGCGGCCGGATGATCTGCCGGGTGACGCCGCCCTCGCACACCGCCTTCACGCGCACGGCGCATTGCGCCGCTTCCAGGCCGCCGACGTGCTGCGCCAGCCGGAAGCCGGAGACGCCGGCGTTCGGATACTGCGGATAGTTCGCCGCCACATCCGGCCGGCTGATGCCGAGTTCGGGCGCTTCGAGCGGCTCCTGGCCCAGGAACAGCGCCACCTCGCGCAGCGGCGTGAGGGCGGCGATCCAGCCGGCCAGGCGCAGGACGCCGCCGGCGTCGACGCGGGCGGTCTCGAGTGTGATGCGTAGCGGCCAAAGCTCCGGCGCTGAGCGGGCTGGCGCCGGCTGTCCGGCGGAGACAGCGTCGGGGGTGGCAGGGGCGAGAGCGACGCTGCGCCGCGTCGACGCACCGCCTGGCGTGCGGACCGTCACGTGCAGGTGTCGGCGTGGCGCCTCGGCGACCTCTTCGGTGAACCTGGCCGTGAAGGAGAAGCCGGAGTGGTCGGCGTGCGGGTAGTGCGGGAAACGCGCCGCGATGTCGGGCCGCGGCAGGCCATAGGTCGCGTAGCAGAGGAACGCATCATCCAGATGAACCGTGATCTCGGCGATCTCCTCATCGGCGATCACCCAGCCGCGGCCGCCAAGGACCGGACCGCGCGGCGCATCGGCCGCGTTCGGCTCCTCCACTTCCATCAGGATGAAGTCACCGCGCGGCAAGCGCGGTCCGGGGGGCGACCCAGCGAGGGGCCGGATCTCGTTCATGTCAGCCGCCCCGGCCGGACCCCCTTGGCGGATCGTGCCGAGCGGGCCCGCGCCTTGGGCACAGGCGGGGCCGAAGGCCCGGCTGCGCCGGCGTTGGTGTAGGGCTGCACGACGTCGCGCACCGACGCCCACTGGCGAATCAGCTCCTCGAGCAGGCCCTCGATGCGAGCGATCCGCTCGTGCAGTTCGACCGGCGCGGCGGCCGGTGCATCGGCCGCCGCTGCGGTGGCCGCGGCCGAAATCGCCGAGAATGATGCGAGTTCCGCGTCTTCCAGTTCCGCCTCCGCCTCGGCCGGCGCGGCGGCGCCGTTCTCGGCGGTGCCGAACTGCGAAAGGAACCCGACCAGTCCATCCCAGCTCGTCACTCCCTGCAGCACGGCTTCCTGCGCCTCGTCCAGGACGAGCTGGCCCGCGAGCCAGGCGAGTTGGGGCGCGGACGGCGCCGGCGACAGCGCGGCATGCCGCAACGTCTCGCCGGCTCCGAGCGGGCGGGCGACCGCGTCCGCGAACTCCCGACTGCCCAGGAACGAGCGGATCATCGTCTCGATCGACTGGGTCTTGGCCTCCGCGATGACGAAGGAGTTCTCGGGGTTGCGGCCCAGGAACACCTGGTAGCACATCAGGACGTCGTAATCGTCGGCGGGCCGGGCCGCGCGGACGTGGAACGCAGGCGCGCTCCGCCGCTCATCCTCCGCGGTGCGTTTCCCGCTTGGCGACGGCGTCACCGGCCCGCGCGACCGGAGCGGCGATTTTCGCACCCGGATGTCCTCTGCAAGTCACGCCGCCAGTCATGCGGCGCAGAAAGGCAACTCGGATGCCTCCTGATCACATGGCACAAGCGCCCGCTTTCCCCCGCGTTTTGGTCGGTCATGCCGTCCTATATTGGACGGCCGGCCATGACCGGTTCGAGTGTCCAATCCAAGTGGTCTGAAGATTCAGAGGTTACTATCTCGCCGCCGCCGGTGGAACCCCATGTATGCAGACCGTTCCGCCGATGCGCGCGGCGGGCGAGCGGCCGCACAGCATCCTCCTGTCCGAAGGGCGCCGCCGCTCGGAGCGGCGCAGGCGGCGTTCGATCGTTCTTCAGAATATCGTGAGCCGGGCGCCCGTGGCGGTCAGCGGCTGATGTGCTGGAAATACCCCCAGCGTTCCGTCGCCGGTTCTGCCTCCGCCCACTTCCAGCCCCGCGTGTCGCGGCACGCGTCGGTGACGTAGGGCGTGCGGCGCAGATGGGCCGGCCGCCCCTCGTCAACCGTAAACAAAACTTCCTTGCACTGCGTCAGCGGCGTCTCGATCAGCCGCACGACCTGCATCTGTCCGTGCTCGTTGTCGAATTCCGGGATGTCGTGCACGATCTGCCAGGAGCGGGTCTCGCCGAGCTGCATCTGACCGACGGCTTTGGCGATCTCGTCCTGCTCGGCGTTCTGGCGGACGCGGGCGATGTAGTTCTGCAGCTCATCGATGCCGGCGTTCACCCCGACGGCGATGGCGAAGCCGACGACCGGGTTGGTCGTGGCGGTTCCGGCGGCCGCCCCGGCCGCGGCCCCGGCGATCGCGCCGACGGCGCGGCAGGCCCCGAGAGCCAGGGGCAGAAGGAGCAGCAGCGGCATGGCCCGGCGCACGGCCACGGCGCCGGCGGTCACTGCAGGGTTCCCCACCGCGATGTGGCGGGCTCCGCGGTCGCCCAGCGCCAGACGGCGCCGTCCCGGCAGACCGCGGCGACGTAGAAGGCGCGCTGCACCCCGGCCCGGCGCGGGTGGTCGACCGAGAAGACGATCTCCTTGCACTCGAGCTCGGCGCCCCCGATCGCCCGGCTGACCGCGACCTCGCCGTGCTCGTTCGCCTCGATCGGGATGTCGTGTGAGACTCGCCAGGGGGCGACGCCGCCGACCGGCAGCGGCCCGGCCGCCGCGGCGATCTGGTCCTGCTCGGCCCGGTGGACGCGCCGCTCGACATAGCTGAGGCCCGTGGATGCGAGGGACTGCACGCCGAGCCCGATCGCCGCGGTGACGGTGCCATTGCGGGTAATCCCGCTCGAGATCCCGGCGCCGGCCAATCCCGCCGCGTCGGACGTTCCCTCCGTCAGCACAGCGCCGCAACCGCTCAGGCCGAGCAGCAGGAGGACGGGGACGAGCGCGCCGAGGGCGCGGAGCGGTTGCGGCATTCGGGACGTCATCCTCACCCGGCGATCCCCGGACCATACGGAGTCCGACCGAGTCCTTCCAGAGCGGGGGTAAAAGCGCCTTGCCGACCTCGCATTCCGCCGACCGGCTTCGCCTCGACGCCGCGCAGCCGTAAGCTGGCCCGCCCACAACGGAAGGGAGCGAGGTGAAGCCGCGCGACGCCATCACGCAGATCGCCAGGATGATCTCCCGCGAGATCGCATCCGGGTCTGGGCCAAGCGATGACGCAATGGCCGTCGGCACGAGGCTCGCCGGGGCCGGCCTCACCGTCGAGATCGCCCGCTGTCTGCTCGCCGAGGCCGGCCGCAAGCGCCCGGACGATCGCATGGTGACCGCATACGGCTTCCTGCTCTAGACGGCGCTCAACGAGCTGCGGCTCGAGCCCGGCGGCGGCGATGTCGCTGCCGGGCGGGCGATCGGCGGGGTACGTTCGACGATCGGACGGTTACTCACCGAGAGCCCGGTCGGGCCGGCTGCGATCATGCTGGTGGCGCGCGCCTTCTCGCGAGCGGATCTCGAGCCTGGACCAGCGCTGCAGCGGGCGATGCTCGGGGCAGTGGAAGCCCAGGTCGCCGAGACGGCGGTGCCGGATATCGGGCAGCTCTTCGAGCAGTTCGCCGAACTCGCGGCAGCGCTGGACAACGATCCATTCGCGATCCACGCGGAGCGGTGCTTCCGGCGGAGCATCAGGCCGCCATGGCGGGGGCGCTTGCCGTGGCGGGCAGCGAAGCGATGCGCGAGGCCGCGCTCGGCTTCGCGCTGGCGGCCGACCCGGCGACTGGCGCAGCGGCGCTCGCCGCGCTGGCGCAGGCGGAAGCGCCGGTCTCCGGTGCCACGGTGGAGCGCCTGGTGAGGCTGCGGTCTTGGCCGTCGCCGGCCCGCCAGGGCCCGATCGACGCGGCGATCCGCGCGGTGCGCGCTCGATCCAAGCCGCCCCTCCCGGCGGGCCGGCCGGAAATCCGCCGCTTGCTGGCCTCGCTTTGCGACGGCGCCGGAGCGCAGAGCCTGTTCGCGCTGCTCAGGAAGGGCCGCCGCTACATCCTGGCCTCCGTGCTGCTGAAATCGGAGACCGGTGTCGCCGATGTCGTGTTGCAGCGCGACCTCCGCAAGGCCGACGCGGACGGAATGGTCGGAACCATCGTCGCCGAGATCAAGGCGGTGCCGGTCAGCCTCGGCTTTGTCGAGCGGCGGCTGGCCGATGCCCTCGCCGGCAACGTGGCCCGCGACGTGCCGCCGCCGTTCGGTTTGCTTGAGGTCGTCGAGGCGCTCGGCCTGGGACCGCTCGCGCCCGAAACCCATACGCCGGACGCGTTGGCCGAGACGCTGCTGCCGGAGCTGGCGCCGGAGCGGACCGACGCGGCGTGCCTGCTGGCCGCGCATCGCGCGTCGGCTGCCTGGCCACGCCGCTACGCGACGCTCGCCTCCTGGTTCGAGGGCGGCGAGGCCGTCGAGGCGCTGCTGCGACCGCTGCGGACGCGACGACAGCGGCTGGAGGCGGTGACGATCCGATTGCTGCCGGAGCGGCGCCGCTTTTGGGCGGAGCGCTGCGCCTGGATGGCGGCGACCCTCAAGGAGGGCGCCGCGCCGGACGGGGCCTGGATCGAGTTCGCGCTCGTAGCCCGCGACCTCGCCGGAGAGCGGCCGCTCTCCGGGATGCCGCTGATGGCAATGATTGCGGCGGCGACGGTGGACAACTTCGCCCGGCGCTGAGGCTCGGTCCGCACCTCGCGATCGGGCCGACGCCGTGGTAAGCCGGTGCCGCGCGCGCCCCGGCCGGAGATGCCAGCATGATGTCTGCCGAGCTCTATCTGGCCTTCGTTCTGGCGAGCAGCGTGCTCATGCTGATCCCCGGGCCGAACGTCGCCGTCATCGTCGCCAACAGCGTGGCGTACGGCACGCGCTACGGCCTGCTCACCGTCGCCGGCACCAGCTCCGCTATGCTGCCGCAGCTGTGCCTGACGGCGCTCGGCATGACCGCGGTGCTCGGCGGGCTGGCGCAATGGTTCGGCTGGGTGCGCTGGGTCGGGGCCGCGTATCTGATCGTGCTCGGCGTACGGCAGTGGCGGCAGCGCCCGGTCGATCTGACGCTGGTCCGCGCCCAGCCGCGCTCGGTGCGGGCGATCTACTGGCGGGGGTTCCTGGTTTCGTTGAGCAATCCGAAGACGCTGCTGTTCTACAGCGCCTTTTTTCCGCAATTTTTGGACGCGAGGGCGGGCCTGCTGCCGCAAATGGCGCTGCTCGCCGCCACGTTCCTGGCCGTCGCCCTGATCTGGGACAGCGCCTGGGCGTTGCTGGCGGGTCGGGCGCGCGCCCTGCTGGCGGCGCACGGGCGGCTGCGCAACCGGCTGACCGGCGGCATCCTGATCGGCGCCGGCGCCGGCCTGGCGGCGGTGCGGCACGGCGGCTGACCGTTCCACCCGCCGAAGCGGGCAGGATGCGACGGCGCTCCCACTCGCCCGGCGGAAGTCACAGGAACGAGACGGGATCGACGTCGACGTCCACCCGCACGCCGCGCGGCACCGCCACCGCATCGAGCCAGCGTCGCAGCAGCGGCTGCACGGCGATGTCGCGGCGGGTCTTCAGCAGCAGCCGCCGGCGGTGCCGGCCGCGCAGAATGGCAAGCGGCGCCGGCGCCGGGCCCAGCACCGTGACGCCCTCGGCGGACGGCGCGGCGCGACCGAGGTCATGGGCGGCGCGGTCGGCGTCCTCGGCGTGGTCGGCACTGACGATCAGCGCGGCGAGCCGGCCGAACGGCGGCCAGTGGCCGGGCCGGCGCATCTCTGCCTCCTCCGCCATGAAGGTGTCGAGACTGCCGCTCACCAGGGCGCGCATCACCGGGTGCTCGGGGGAAAACGTCTGCAGCAGCACGCGCCCCGGCGCCTCGGCCCGCCCGGCCCGCCCGGCGACCTGGTGCAGCAGCTGCACGGTCCGCTCGGCCGCGCGCAGATCGCCGCCCGCCAGGCCGAGATCGGCGTCGACCACGCCGACCAGCGTCAGATGCGGAAAGTGCCAGCCCTTGGCGACGATCTGCGTGCCGATGATCAGATCGACCTCGCGCGCCTCGATCGCGTGCGCCGCCTGCGCCGCGGCCTGCGGCCCCGGCACGGTGTCGCTCGCCATGACCAGGCGGCGCGCCGCGGGAAAGCGCTCGGCCGCCTCTTCGGTGATGCGCTCCACGCCCGGGCCGACCGGCGTCAGGCTATGCTCGGCGCCGCAGGCCGGGCAGGTCGGCGGGATCGGCTCGACATGGCCGCAATGGTGGCAGGCGAGCTGGCGGCGGGCGCGGTGCTCGACCAGCCAGGCCGTGCAGTTCGGACACTGCATGCGGTGGCCGCAGGCGCGGCACAGCGTCAGCGGCGCGTAGCCGCGGCGATTGAGGAACAGCATCGCCTGCTCACCGCGGGCGAACGTGTCTTCGAGCGCCGCGAGCAGCGGCGGCGCCAGGAATTTCCCCCGCTCCGGCGGGTGCTCGCGCAGGTCGATAGCGGCGATCTCCGGCAGGCGGGCGCCGCCGTGCCGGTGCGGCAGAGTCAGGCGGCGGTAGCGTCCGGCCTCGACGTTGGCGACCGTCTCCAGGCTCGGGGTTGCCGAGACCAGCACCGCCGGCGCCTCGCACAGCCGGGCCCGAACCACCGCCATGTCGCGGGCGTGATAGACGACGCCGTCCTCCTGCTTGAAGGCGGTCTCGTGCTCCTCGTCGACGACGATCAGGCCGGGATCGGGGAATGGCAGGAACAGCGCCGAGCGCGCGCCGACCACCACGGGCGCCTGCCCGGCCGCCACAGCGCGCCAGGTAAGCCGGCGCGTGCGCGAGGTCAGGTCGGAGTGCCAGACCGCCGGGGCGACCGCGAAGCGGCGCTCGAACCGCTCGAGCCACTGCGAGGAGAGCGCGATCTCCGGCAGCAGCACCAGCGCCTGCCGGCCCTGGCGCAGGCACTCGGCCACGGCCTCCAGATAGACCTCGGTCTTGCCCGAGCCGGTCACCCCGTCCAGCACGGTGACCGAGAAGCCGCGCGCCGCCACCGCCTCCCGCAGTGCGGCGGACGCGTTGCGCTGCTCGGCGGAGAGCGCCGGGCCCGGCTGGTCGGGGTCGGGTGCCGCGAAGCCGGGCAGCGGCAGGGCAGCCGGTGCCAGCAGGCCGGCATCGGCCATGCCGCGGATGACGCCGGCGCCGACACCGGCCGCGCGGGCGAGCGCTGCGGTGCTGCGTGGCTCAGCCTCGCCGAGGGCGGCAAGCACACGCCGGCGCGCTTCGGTCAGGCGGGTCTCCAGCATGGTCTCGGCCCGCCGCCAGCCGGTCGGTGGCGCGTCCGGCCGCAGCGCGTTGATGCGCAGCGCCATCGCCATCACCTCGCCTGGCGGCGCCAGCGTGTAGGCGGCGACCCAGTCGATGAAGCGCCGCATCGCCGGCTGCATCGGCGGGGTCTCCAGCACCGCCGCAACCGGCTTGAGCTTGCGCTCCGGCACCGGGTCGCCGGCCGGCGCGTCCCACACGACGCCGACCTCCTCGCGCCGGTTCAGCGGCACCAGCACGAGGTCGCCGGGACGCGGATCGAGGCCCGCCGGCACCCGGTAGTCGAACGGGCCGGCGAAGGGATAGGGCAGCAGCACCGGGATCCGCCCAGGGACATGCCCCGACACGCCCCCCGGGACGCGCCGGCCGCGCTTCCGGTCGGCTGGCCTCATCCTGTATCGTCCGTCCAACCGATCCGGGACCCGCGCATGCCGCCTACCGATACCGCCCCGCCGCAGCAGATCAAGGCGCCGGCCGTTCCGGCCCGCGCCTGATGGAGCCGGCGGAGGTCACCGCCTTCCTGCGCGCGAACCCGTCCTGGCTCGCCGACAACCCCGATCTCTACCGGATGCTGGCCCCGCCGATCCGGCTGCACGGTGATCGGCTCGCCGATCACATGGCGGCGATGCTGCGTGCCGAGCGCGCGGCCGCCGCCCAGGTGGTCTCGGCCGGCCGCGCCGCCGCGGGGCTCGCCGCGCGGGTGCAGGAGGCGGTGCTCGCGCTGATGCGCGCCGACGACCCCGAGGAGTGCGTCGCCGCCGAATTCGCCGGCCTGCTGGCGGTGGACGCCGCGTCGTTGTGCCTCGAGCGACACCGCCGAGGCGCCCGCCTGCTGCCGCGCGGGCTCGTCGGCTGCCTGCTCGGCGGCCGGGACGTGGTGTTCCGCGAAACGCCGGATGACGCGCCGCTGCTGCACGCCGAGGCGGCGATGCTGGCGCGCCACGACGCGCTCGTGCGGGTGCCGCTGGCCGGCGAGCCGGCGCTGCTGGCGCTGGTCGCGCGCGACCGGCGGGTGCTGGAGCCCGGGCAGGGCACCGCGGCCCTCGCCTTCCTCGGCCGCGCCGTCGCTGCCGCGCTGGAGCGTGATCGCCCGAACCGGACTCGGCCGAGGGCGTGAATCGCGCGGCAAAACAGGGCGCGGTGAACCCCGCCGCTGCCGAGTTCCTGGACTGGATGGCGCGGGAGCGTCGGGCGGCGCCGCTGACCGTCGCCGCCTATGGCCGCGACCTCGCGGGATTTTTCGCGTTCCTCACCGGCCATTTCGGCCGCGAGCCGGCGTGCCAGGACCTCGCCGGGCTGCGGGCGGCGGATTTCCGCGCCTGGCTGGCGGCGGAAGCCACGGCAGGCGCGGGCAATGCGACGCGCAGCCGCCACGTCTCGACGCTGCGCAGCTTCTTCCGCTTCCTCGCCCGCCGGCACGGCATCGCCAACCCGCAGCTCGCCCTGCTGAGCGCGCCGCGCGCCCGCAAGCCGCTGCCGCGCGCGCTCAGCACCGAGCAGGCCCGTGCGGTCGCCGAGCGGATCGGCGACACGGCAGCGCCGGCGATGCAGGCGCGCGACGTCGCGCTGTTCACGCTGCTGTACGGCTGCGGCCTGCGCATCGGGGAGGCGCTCGCGCTCGACATCGCCGACCTGCCGGGCGCCGCGCCGACCTTGCGCGTCACCGGCAAGGGATCGAAGCAGCGCATCGTGCCGCTGCTGCCCGCGGTCCGCGCGGCGCTGGCCGACTGGCTTGGTCACCACCCGCGCCCCGCGCCGGATGCGCCGCTGTTCCTGGGCGCCCGCGGCGGGCGGCTCGACCCGGCGGTCGCCCAGCGCGTCCTGCGCGGCTTCCGCCGCCACCACGGCCTGCCCGAGCACGCGACGCCGCATGCGCTGCGCCACTCCTTCGCCACCCACCTGCTGGCCGGCGGCGCCGACCTGCGCTCGATTCAGGAATTGTTGGGCCACGCCAGCCTGTCGACGACGCAGCGCTACACCTCGGTGGACGCGGAGCGGCTGCTGGACGTCTGGCGGCGCGCGCATCCGCGTCCTTGAACCAAGGCGCGCCGATGAATCCCGCGCTGCGTGACGCCGCCAAGGAATACCTGGTCCGCTACGGCGGCGACGCCTTCCCCAACCTGTTCGTCGCCGCCAAGGGAACCGTGGTGCGCGACGACACCGGGCGCGAGATCCTCGATTTCACGTCCGGGCAAATGTGCGCGACGATCGGGCACAACCATCCGGCGATCGTCGCCGCCGTCCACGCCGCCGGCACGAAAGCGTTCCACCTGTTCAGCGGCATGATCCCGCAGGTCGTGGCCGCGCTGGGGCAAACTCTGGCCCAGGACTGGATGCCGCGCGGCCTGTCGAAATCGCTGTTCGTCAACACCGGCGCGGAGAGCAACGAGGCGGCGCTGCGCATGGCAAAGCTGCACACCGGCGGATACGAGGTCCTGGCGGTCGGCGGCTCCTGGCACGGCGTGACCGGCGGGACCAGCGCCGTCTCCTTCGCCAGCGACCGCCGGGGCTACGGCGTACCCCTGCCGGGGGTGTTCGTGATGCCGGAGCCGAACGCCTACCGACCGTATATCGATGCCGGATCGGAGGAGGCGTCCGCGCTCGCCTGCCTCGAACTCGGGCTAAAAATGTTCGACATGCAGTCCTCCGGCCGGCCGGCCGCGATCATCATCGAGCCAGTCATCAGCGCCGGCGGCGTGCTGGTGCCGCCAAAAGCCTACATGCAGGCGCTGCGCCGAGCGGCGGACGAGCGCGGCATGCTGCTGATCTTCGACGAGGCGCAGACCGCGTTCGGCCGCATCGGGCACAAGACCGGCGCGGCGTTCTTCGGCGTGACGCCGGACATCATGAGCGTGTCGAAGACCCTCGGCGGCGGCTTGCCGCTGGCCGGGACGGTCACCACCCCGGCGATCGAGGACAGCGTGCACCGGAAAGGGTTCAATTTCTACACGAGCCACGTCTCCGATCCCTTGCCCGCCGAGGTCGGGCTGGCGGTGCTGCGGGTGATCGCGGAGGAGAAATTGATCGAACGGGCGCGGACCGTCGGCGCCTATCTGCGCGGGCGCCTGCAGGAATTGCAGCAGCGCTACGAGGCAATCGGCGACGTGCGCGGCGAGGGGCTGCTGCTGGGTGTCGAGCTGGTGCGGGACCGAAAGTCGCGCCAGCCGAACCACGAGCTCGGCGGGCGGACGACGAAGAAATGCTTTGCGCTGGGCTTGAGCATGAATATCCGCCGGCGCCCGGAGCGGGGCTCGGTGTGGCGGATCGCCCCGCCGCTGACCGTGTCGACCGACGAGATCGATCGCGCCGTCGCCATCCTGGACCGGGCGCTGCGCGAGAGCCTCGACGAGATGGCGGCCTGAACACTTCGTCCAGGTAAGGCCAGGGGGCTTTGCCCCCTGGACCCCCACCAAAGGCAGAGCCTTTGGAAACCTTCACTCAGTCACCCTGCAGCTGGGAGCGGAGCGTGACGCGGCTGGGGACCAGGAGGCTGACCAGCAGGATCACCACCGCGAGGGCGGCGGCCAGCGCGAAGACCTGGTGCAGCGCTTGCGGCAGCGCGCCCGGCATCCCGGCGTTCAGCACGCCGCCGAAGGCCGCCGCACCCAACGCCTGACCGACCAGCCGGCAAAAATAGAACAGCGAGGTCGCCCGGCCGCGGTCCTGCCACGCAACGCTCGACTGGATGCACACCGCGAAGGTGATGCTCAGCATCCCAAGCCCCGCCCCGACGATCGCGGCGGCGGCCAGGATCCAGCCCGGCGGCTGCAGCGGGGTCAGGCCCAGCGGGCCGGCGCTGCCCGCCAGCACCGCAAGCCCTCCGACCAGCGCGGTCGCGCGATAGGAGACGCGCGCCAGCAGCCGTCCGACGACCATGCTCGCAATCGTCCAGCTCACCGACATCGTGCCGAGCGTCAGTCCCGCATCGAGCGGGCTGCGACCCTGCACACCCTGGATGTACAGCGGCAGGAAGCCGGTCAGCCCGATCAGGAAGGCGCCGCACAGCAGGCCCGAGACATTGCCGATCAGGATGATCGGCTGACGCCAGAGGTGCAGCGGCAAGGTCGGCTCCGCCGCCGCCCGCTCGTGGCGCACCAGCACGACGCCGAGCCCGACGCCGACGCCGAGCAGCGCCAGCGAGAGCAGCGGCGGCAAGCTCTGGTGCTGCACCAGCGCCGTCATCACCGCGCCGGCCGCCAGCATCAGCAGCGCCGAGCCCGCGAGGTCGAGCGGATGGCGCACCGTCTCCCGCTGCTCGCGCAGGAAGTGGCCGACCAGCGCGATCGTCGTCAGGCCGATCGGCAGGTTGATCCAGAACACCAGCGGCCAGCTCGCGTGGCTGACGCAGAACGCGCCGATGATCGGCCCGAGGATCGCCGAGATGCCCCAGATGGCGCTGATCTGGCCGAGCGCCTTCGGCCGTTCCGCAGGCGCCGCGGTGTCGCTGATGATGGTGGTGGCGATCGGCGCCAGTCCGCCGCTGCCGAAGCCCTGCACGGCGCGGAACAGGATCAGCGAGGGCATGCTCCAGGCCAGCCCGCACAGCAGCGAGCCGAGCAGGAACAGCGCCGTGCTGCCGATATAGACGCGCTTGCGGCCGTAGAGGTCGGCGAGTCTTCCGTACACCGGCGTGGTCACGGCCTGGGTCAGCAGGTAGACGCCGAACGCCCAGCTGAACAGCTCGAACCCGCCCAGCTGGTCGACGATGGTCGGCATCGCCGTGCTGATGACGGTCGACTCCATCGCCGCCATGAAGGTGGAGATCAGCATCGTGCCGACCAGCAGCCGCCGCCGCGCATTGCCCTGCATGCCTGCCGCTGATCGCTACGTGAGCAGGATGCGGCGAAAAGGCAACCGCGCCGGGGCCTGGCCCCCCAGACGATCATCCCGAAAATGAAGGATTGCAAAGGCTCTGCCTTTGCCGGGGTCCAGGGGCAGAGCCCCTGGCCTTCGCTCGGGACGCAACGCCGTCGTCAGGATCGCGGCTCGATCCGCCCGGATGCGCCGGGCGGATCGAGATAGAGCGGGCTGATCAGGTAGCGCCGCAGCCAGAAGCGCGCGAGCACGCCGATCGTCGCGGCGATCGGCACCGCCAGCAGCACACCGAGAAAGCCGAACGCCGCACCTCCGGCGAACAGCGCGAAGATCACCCACACGGCGTGCAGCTCCACGCGGTCGCCGAGGAAGCGCGGATAGATCACGTAGCCCTCGAACAGGTTGCCGAGCACGAACACCGCACCGACCTCCAGCACGCCCTCCCAGGACGGGAACTGCGCCATCGCCAGCGCGAGCGAGGTGACCGCGCCGGTGATCGTGCCAACATACGGAATGAACGACAGCAGCCCGGCCGTCAGGCCGACGATCAGGCCGAGATCGAGCCCCACCAGCGACAGGCCGACCGCGTAGAACAGCGCCAGCGCGACACAGCACAGCGCCTGGCCGCGCACCCAGGCGGAGAGGATGCGGTCCACCTCGCGCGCCTGCGCGCGCAGCACGCCGGCGTAGCGGCGCGGCAGCCAGCTGTCGATCCGCGCCACCATGCGCGGCCAGTCGCGCAGCAGGTAGAAGGCGACCACCGGCGTCACCACGGCCAGCGTCAGCACGTTGAACAACGCAAAACCGCCGCCGACGATCCGGCTCAGCGCGGACACGACGAAGCCCAGCATCGCTCCCGCTTGGCTGCCGACGAGGTCGCGCAGATGCTCGTCCACGAACTCCGGCCCGAGCCGCTCCTGCAGATGCGCCATCACCTCGTTGGCCCATTGCCGGAGCATGTTCGCATAGGCCGGGATGCGCGCGAGCAGGATGCCGAACTGGGCGAGGATCAGCGGATACAGCAGCAGCGCGAACAGCAGCACCGCGGCGATCAGGCTGACGATCAGCAGCAGCGAGGCCGCTCCGCGCGGCACGCCGGCGCGCGCCAAGCGCGTCGCAGGCGGGTCCAGGAAGTAGGCGATCCCCGAGGCGGCGACGAAGGGCAGCAGGATCGAGGCGAACAGCTCGAGCCCGAGCCACCCCACCACCGCCAGCCCGACGAGCAGGGCGATGCGCTGGGCCCGCGTGGCGTGCGGCGCCGGGTCCGGCCGCGCCTCCGGCGGCGGCGGCGGGCGGGCGGAGCCGGCGAAGGTTCCACCGGCGGAGCCGGTGGAATGGCCGGCGGAGGGGAGGGAGGCGGTCTCCTCCTCGATCATGCGCACGCCTATCCCCGCCGGGCGGCGTGCACGACGTAGGCGGCGCCCGAGGCGAGCGTGCTGGCCGCAACCAGCCAGGTCAGCGCGCCGAGCAGGCTCGGCGCCAGCCAGTGCGGCGGCAGCGCATATTCAGCCGGGCAGAAGCCGGCGACCAGCAGCGCCGTCGCCACCAGCATGATCTGCAGGGCGGTGTTCAGCTTCGAGACATAGAGCGGGCGGATCGCCACCGGCTGGCCGAGCACGGCGAGGACGAGCACGCCGCCGACGATCACCACGTCGCGGAACACCACCAGGATCGCCAGCCAGTCCGCCAGCACGTGCACGGTCGCGAGTGTCACGTACATGCTGACCAGCAGCGCCTTGTCGGCCATCGGGTCGAGCACCGCGCCGACCGCGCTGGAATGGCCGCGCCGCGCCAGCCAGCCGTCGACCGCATCGGACGCGCCAGCCGCCACGAACAGCCAGAAAGCGATCGCCAGGTCGTGGCGCAGCACCAGCCATACCGCCACCGGCACGACGCAGAGCCGGGCGAGGGTGATGGCGTTCGGCAGCGTGAGCAGGCCGGCATCCGCCGGCCGCGCCGGCGCGCCCTCGGTGAGGTGCGTGCCGTCAGGCATCCGCCGCGACCGGCGTTGCGCCGGTCGCCCCGCTATGGTTGTGTCGCCGGCGGGTTGACCGCCTTGCCGCCCGCCCCTCGCTGGGCATCACTCCAAACTCCCGCCGCGGCCAAGGCCTTACCGTATCGGGGGCCGTCATGACCAGCCTGACCTACCGGGATGCAGGCGTGGACATCGCCGCCGGCGAGGCGCTGGTCGAGGCGATCGCGCCGCTCGCGCGCGCCACCGCGCGGCCGGGCGTGATGGGCCGGCTCGGCGGCTTCGGCGCATTGTTCGACCTACGTGCCGCCGGCTACGCCGACCCCGTGCTGGTCGCCACCACCGACGGCGTCGGTACCAAGCTGCGCGTCGCTGTCGAGACCGGGCTGCACGCGGGGGTCGGCACCGATCTCGTGGCGATGTGCGTCAACGACCTCGTCGTGCAGGGCGCCGAGCCGCTGTTCTTCCTTGACTACTACGCGAGCGGCCGGTTGTCGGTCGCGGCGGCGCGGCAGGTAATCGCCGGCATCGCCGACGCGTGTCGCGAGTCCGGCTGCGCGCTGGTCGGCGGCGAGACCGCGGAGATGCCGGGCATGTACGCGCCTGACGAGTACGACTTGGCGGGCTTCGCCGTGGGTGCGGCCGAGCGCGGCCGGCTGTTGCCGCAGGGTGTGGCGGCCGGCGACGCGGTGCTCGGGCTGGCGAGCGTCGGTGTGCACTCCAACGGCTTCTCGCTGGTGCGGCGGATCGTCGGCGATGCCGGTCTGGCCTGGGACGCGCCGGCCCCGTTCGCGGCCGCCGCCAGTCTGGCGCAGGCGCTGATGGCGCCGACGCGGCTCTATGTACGCCCGGTGCTGGCGCTGCACCGCGCCGGCCTGCTGCGCGCCGCCGCGCACATCACCGGCGGCGGCCTGCCCGGCAACCTGCCGCGCGTCCTGCCGGCCGGCACGCGGGCGATGCTGCGCGCCGACTGGCCGATCCCGCCGGTCTTCGCCTGGCTGGCCCGCCGCGGCCGCGTGCCGGCGGCCGAGATGCTGCGGGTGTTCAACTGCGGCATTGGCATGGCACTGGTGGTCAGCGACCTCGCGCGCGCGACCGCGCTGCTGGCCGAGCATGGCGAGACGGCGCTGCCGATCGGCCGGATCGAGCAGGCCGACGGCCCGCCGGAGGTATGCCTCGACGTGCCGGAGGGATGGCCAGAGGGATGGCCGGCGTGACGCGCCGCTACTCCAGCCGCAGCGCCGGCGGGATCGTCAGGCCGAGCCGCAGCGGCACGTCCCAGGTCTCGCGCACCTGGCGAACCGGGCGGAAGCCGGCGCGCAGATAGGTGGGCATCGCGCGCGGATGGTCGGCCGTGCAGGTGTTCACCGTCATGCCGCGCGCGCCGTTCTGCCAGACCACGTCGATGGCATGGCGCAGGAACGGATAGCCAAGTCCCTGCCCGACCCGCGGCGGCATCAGGCCGAAATAGCTGAGATTGACGTCCGGCCAGTAGCGCGCATCCAGCTCATAGAACCCGGCCGGCTCGCCGCCCGAATAGAGCACGGTGATCGACACCCCCGGGGTGCGCAGCAGCGCCGCCAACTCCTCGTCCGGCGTCGCGCGGCGCAGCCACCAGACGTGCGGCGCGCCGACGGTGTCGTAGAGGTAGCGGTAGAAGGCGACCGAGGGTGCCGCCAGCCGCACCGCCTGCGTGCCGGCCGGCAGCGGCGGCGAGCCCGGCTCGGGCGGGCGGTCCATGCGCAGGAACGTCACGGTCACCCCGACGCGGACCACCGGCTCCATCGGGCGCGCCCCCGCGCCGCTCAGTCGTCGAGGAAGCTCCGCAGCTTGCGGCTGCGGCTGGGGTGCTTGAGCTTGCGCAGCGCCTTCGCCTCGATCTGGCGGATACGCTCGCGCGTCACGTTGAACTGCTGGCCGACTTCTTCCAGCGTGTGATCGGTGTTCATGCCGATGCCGAAGCGCATGCGCAGCACCCGCTCCTCGCGCGGCGTCAGCGAGGACAGCACCCGCGTGGTCGCCTCGCGCAGATTGGCCTGGATCGCCGCGTCGAGCGGGATGACCGCCGCCTTGTCCTCGATGAAGTCGCCGAGATGGCTGTCCTCCTCGTCGCCGATCGGCGTCTCCAGGCTGATCGGCTCCTTGGCGATCTTCAGCACTTTCCGGACTTTTTCGAGCGGCATCCCAAGCTTTTCGGCGAGCTCTTCGGGGGCCGGCTCGCGGCCGATCTCGTGCAGCATCTGCCGGCTGGTGCGCACCAGCTTGTTGATCGTCTCGATCATGTGCACGGGAATGCGGATGGTGCGCGCCTGATCGGCGATGCTGCGGGTGATCGCCTGGCGAATCCACCAGGTCGCGTAGGTGCTGAACTTGTAGCCGCGGCGGTACTCGAACTTGTCCACCGCCTTCATCAACCCGATGTTGCCCTCCTGGATCAGGTCCAGGAACTGCAGCCCGCGGTTGGTGTATTTCTTGGCGATCGAGATCACCAGCCGCAGGTTCGCCTCGATCATCTCCTTCTTGGCGCGCGCGGAGTCCCGCTCGCCGCGGCTGACCGTCGCATAGACGCGGCGGAACTCGCCGATCGGCAGGCCGGCGTCGTTGGCGACCGTGCCGATCTGCGCACGCACCGGCGGAATGGTCTCGCCGTGCCGGGTGATCAGCGCCTTCCAGCCCTTGCCGGGCAGCTTGCCGACGCGCTCCAGCCAGTTCGGGTCGAGCTCGTGGCCGCGATAGGTCTGCAGGAAATCGTCGCGGCTGATCTTCGAGGACTCCGCAAGCCGCAGCAGCTGGCCCTCCAGGCCGGTGAGCCGCTGGTTGAGCTGCTTGAGCTGGGTCACCAGCTCCTCGATACGGTTGTTGTGCAGCCGCACCTGGTGAACCTTGCCGACCAGCTCCTCGCGCTGCTTCTCGTAGGTCTTCTCCGAGCGCGCGGTGATCTCCTCGCCCGAGGTGATGGTCTCGAGCCGGCGCGCCTGCACCTTGTGCAGCTTCTTGTAGAGCGCCTCGATCTCCTCGAAGGTCGCCAGCACCTCCGGCTTGAGCTTTTCCTCGAGTGCCGAGAGCGACAGGCCGGCGCCCTCGCCCTCCTCGATCTCCTCGCCATCCTCGGCCGGCTCGAAGGCCACCTCGGCGGGGGATGCGGCGCTGCCGTTCGGTGCGACGCTGCCGTTCGGCGCGGCGCTGCCGTTCGGTGCGGCGCTGCCGTTCGGCGCGGCACTGCCGCTCGGCGCAGCCCCGCCGTTCGGCGCGGCCCCGCCGTTCGGCGGCGCGGCCGGCGGCCCGCCCTGGGTCGCCTCCAGGTCCACGATGTCGCGCAGCAGCATGCGCCCGGCCTTCAGCGCGTCATGCCAGGCGATGATGGCGCGGAAGGTCAGCGGGCTCTCGCAGAGGCCGCCGATCATCATGTCGCGGCCGGCCTCGATGCGCTTGGCGATCGCGATCTCGCCCTCGCGCGACAGCAGCTCGACGCTGCCCATCTCGCGCAGGTACATGCGCACCGGGTCGTCGGTGCGCCCGAGGCTCTCCTCGTCGACGTTGCCGGTGGGCTCCTCGGCCTCCTCCTCGGCCTTCTCGACCTTCGGGGCGGCGGGCTCGGCCTCCTCGCTTTCTTCGCCCTCGACGACCTGGATGCCGATCTCGCTCAGCATCGCCATGACGTCCTCGATCTGCTCGGAGCTGTTCTGGTCGGGCGGCAGTACCGCGTTCAGCTCATCGAAGGTGATGTAGCCGCGCTCCTTGCCGCGGGCGATCAGGCGCTTCACCGCGGCCGACTGGGTGTCCAGCAGCGTGGTATCGACGTCCTGGTCCGAGGCCACGGCCTCGCTGGAAACGGCTTGCTTCGTCGCCATCGCTCGTCGGACTCCTATCGAGGTCTGCCGGGGCGGGGCATGGCCCACTCAGGCCGCCTGGCCAACGCTGTCGGGTTCGCCGCTGCGGACCCTGCTGAGCGCACTGACGAGAACCAACAGACGGGCTTGCGTCCGTTCGTCGAGCTGTCGCCGGCACTCATCCTCGGCCGAGGCCACTTCCTGTTCCAGCCGATCGAGGCGCAGGAAGCCGAAAATGTGCCACCACCCTTCTTCCGCTTCCGCCGGCATCGCCTCAGGCGAGGCGCAGGCGGGCAGCGGCACCGGAACCGCCGAAAGGGCCTGCACGGCTTCCGCCGCCAAACCAGCCTCGGTCAGGTGGTTCATGAGCCCCGCCGAGTCAAGCGCGTGATCCGCCTCCGCGGCCGCGTGCATGGCCGCGCGCAGCCGGTCCAGCGCCGGCGGCAGATCGAGATCGCAATAGGCCTCCTCGACGTCGCGCAGCAGGTGCGGATGGCGCAGCAGGATGGCGGTCAGGATCCGCGCCCGTTCGGCGGCCACGTGCATCGGCGTGCGCGACGGCTTCGGGCCGGCCGGCGTCGGCCGGCCACGGCGGGCGGCAAAAAACCGCTCCAGCAGAGCACTCCGGTATTCGCTCGCCAGCCTACGGTCGCCGATCCGCGCCGCCGCCGCCTCCAGGCGTGCGCGGAACGCCGCGCGCTGTTCGGGAGCGCTGCCCGGCGTCGCCTCGTGCAGCAGATCGAACAGAACCTCGGCCAGCGGGCGAGCCTCGGCCAGGCATTGCTGGAACCGCGCGGCTCCCCTGCCGCGAACCAGCGTGTCGGGATCCTCCCCCTCCGGCAAGAGCGCGACCTGGAGCGTGCGCTCGGGCCCGAGCAAGGGCAGCGCGAGGTCGGCGGCCCGCAAGCTCGCCCGCCGGCCGGCGGCATCCCCATCGAAGCAGATGACCGGCGCCGGCGAGAGCCGCCACAATCCCTCGAGCTGCCCCTCGGTCACCGCCGTGCCGAGCGGGGCGACGGCGGCGTCGAATCCGGCCTGATGCAACGCGATCACGTCCATGTAGCCCTCGACCAGCACCACCGTCGCGCCGCGCCGCGCCGCCTCGCGCGCCCGGTCGATCGCGTAGAGGCTGCGGCGCTTGGCGAATACCGCGGTCTCCGGGCCGTTGAGGTATTTCGGCTGGCCGTCGCCGAGCGTGCGGCCGCCGAAGCTGATTACCCGGCCGCGGCGGTCGCGGATCGGGAAGATCACGCGCTCGAAGAACAGCTCGCGCGGGCCGTTTGCCCCTTCGGTCATCAAACCGGCTTCGACCAGCCGCTCGGCGCCGATCCCGTGGTGGGCGAATTCGGCGGCCAGCGCGCCGCGACCCTCGCCCGACCAGCCCAGGCCGAAGCCCCGGATCGTCGCCTCCGACAGGCCGCGCTCGCGCAGATAGGCCAGCGCCCGGCGTCCCTCCGGCAGCAGCAGGCGGCGCTGAAACCCGGCGGCGGCCTGTTCGAGCACACCGAGCACGTCAAGCCGGCGGCGCTCGGCGGCCTCGGCCTCCGGCGTCGGCTTCGGTACCTCGAGCCCCGCCTCGGCGGCGAGCTGCTCCACGGCCTCCATGAAGCCCGCACCCTGGCTCTGCATGACGAAGCTGACGGCATCGCCGTGGGCGCCGCAGCCGTAGCAGTGGAAATGGTCGTCATAGACGTAGAAGGAGGCGCTCTTCTCCTCGTGGAACGGGCAGCAGCCCCGCCAATTGCGCCCGGAGCGGGCGAGGCGGGCCCGCCGGCCGACCAGGGTCGCCAGCGGCGTGCGAACCCGCAGCTCGTCGAGGAAGCCGGCGGGAAGCGGCATCAGCCCCCCTGCGCCGCGTCGGCGAGTGCGGCCCGCACCAGCGCTCCGGCGCGCGCCATGTCGAGCACCGCGCCATGCCTGGCCTTCAGCGCCGCCATGACCTTGCCCATGTCGCGCACCCCGCCGGCGCCGGTCGCGGCGATCGCCTCGGCGACCGCAGCGTGCATCGCCGGCTCGTCCATCGCGCGCGGCAAGAAGCTCTCGATGACCGCGATCTCGGCCTCCTCCTTGGCGACCAGGTCGGGGCGTTTGCCCTGGCGGTAGAGATCCACCGACTCGCGGCGGGACTTCACCATGCCGCGCAGCATGGCCAGGACCTCCGCCTCCGGCACACCGTCCACGCCCTTCGGCCGGGCGGCGATGTCCACGTCCTTCAGCCGCGCGATGATCATGCGCAGTGTCGAGGTGCGCGGGGCGTCCCCGGCCTTCATCGAGGCGTGCATCTGCTCAGTGAACGACTCGCGCAGGCCCATCCGCCCGACCCCCGTCGAAAATGTCCCTCTACTATAGGGGAGCGCGCATGAGGGAGACAATTTCCGGCCTGAGCGAGAAGCCCTTGAGATGGGAAATTGTTTCCCATAGGATGGCGGGATGACCGTGGACGAGATTATCGACCGCCTGGGCGGCGCTGAGGCGGCGGCACGGGCGCTGGGCGTCGGCACCGAGGCGGTTCGAAAATGGCGCCATTCCCGTACCTTCCCCGCCCGGCACTGGCCGGCGCTGCTGGCCGCCACCGGCCTGACGCTCGCCGAGCTTCCGGGCGCCCCGGGCGTCGAGGCCGCCGCTTCCGACCGGCCGCAAGGCGCCACCGCCGCACTGGTGCTGGCCGACGGGAGCGTGTTCTGGGGCCGCGGCCTCGGAGCCCCGACCGCCGAGGCGCCGGTCGCCGAGATCTGCTTCAACACCGGCATGACCGGCTATCAGGAGACGCTGACGGATCCCTCCTATGCCGGCCAGATCATCACCTTCACCTTCCCCCATATCGGCAATGTCGGCGCCAACCCGCAGGACCTGGAGGCGCAGACCATCGCCGCGCGCGGCCTGGTGCTGAAGCAGGACGTGACGGAGGCCTCGAACTGGCGTGCGGCGCAGCGGCTCGACGCCTGGCTGCGCGCGCAGGGGGTGCCGGGGGTGGCCGGGGTCGACACGCGGGCGCTGACCTTGCGCATCCGCGACGGCGGCGCACCGAACGGCGTGCTGGCCTATCCCGCCGATGGCCGCTTCGATCTCGCGGCATTGCAGAATCAGGCGCGCGCCTGGCCGGGACTCGAGGACATGGACCTCGCGAAGAGCGTCTCCTGCACACAGACCTATGAGTGGGATGAGATGGAATGGGCTTGGCCGGAGGGTTTTTCCCGGCAGCCGGCGCCAAAACACCACGTCGTCGCCGTCGACTACGGCGCCAAGCGCAACATCCTGCGCTGCCTCGCCTCCGCCGGCTGCCGGGTGACGGTGGTGCCGGCGACCGCCAGCGCCGAGGACATTCTGCGTCATCGGCCGGACGGCGTGTTCCTCTCCAACGGCCCCGGCGATCCCGCGGCCACCGCCGAGTACGCCGTCCCGGCGATCCGCGGCGTTCTGCAATCCGGGGTGCCGCTGTTCGGCATCTGCCTCGGGCATCAGCTGCTGGCGCTGGCGCTGGGCGCGAAGACCTACAAGCTCGACCGCGGGCATCGCGGCGCCAACCAGCCGGTCAAAGACCTGGCGACCGGCAGGGTCGAGATCACCAGCCAGAATCACGGTTTTGCGGTGGACGACGGGTCGCTGCCCGAGGGCGTGCGCATCACCCACACCAGCCTGTTCGACGGCAGCAACGAGGGGATCGCCTGCGACGACCGTCCGGCGTTCTCCGTCCAGTACCACCCGGAGGCAAGCCCGGGGCCGAGCGACAGCCACTATCTGTTCGAGAGATTCGTTGGCCTGCTCGATGTCCGGGCGCAGGCAGATTGACAGAAGTTATCCAGTTAGCTTGCATTTTCGGTATAACTCGCTCACGCTGCGGGAGAGGGATTATCTCCGCGCCATGGCCGAGCTCGGTGCGGGCCCGCATCGATCCGGCGACATCGCCGATGAGCTCGCCATGACGGTCCAGAGTGCCGGCCCGTTGCGCAGCGGGCTGATCGGGAAGGGCATGATCTACAGCCCCGCCCACGGCGATACGGCGTTCACCGTGCCGCTGTTCGACAAATTCCTGCGGCGCATCATGCCGGCCTGGCAATTGCGCCGCGCCAGGTCCTGAGCGTCCGGGATGCCCAAGCGCACTGACATTAAATCCATCCTGATCATCGGCGCCGGTCCGATCGTCATCGGGCAGGCATGCGAATTCGACTATTCCGGCGCCCAGGCCTGCAAGGCATTGCGCGCCGAAGGCTATCGGGTGGTGCTGGTGAACTCCAACCCCGCCACCATCATGACCGATCCCGGCCTGGCGGACGCGACGTACATCGAGCCGATCACGCCGGAAATCGTCGAGAAGATCATCATCCGGGAAAAGCCGGACGCGCTGCTGCCGACCATGGGCGGGCAGACCGCGCTGAATACGGCGATGCGGCTGGCCGCCGCCGGCACTCTCGAGAAGCACGGGGTGGAGCTGATCGGCGCCAAGGCCGAGGTGATCGACCGGGCGGAAGACCGGCTGAAATTCCGCGAGGCGATGGCGGCGATCGGCATCGAGAGCCCCCATAGCGCCATCGCCCATTCGCTGGCCGAAGCGCGTGCCGCACTGGCCGAGGTCGGACTGCCGGCGGTGATCCGCCCGAGCTTCACGCTCGGCGGCACCGGCGGCGGGATCGCCTACAACCGCGAAGAATTCGAGCAGATCGTCACCGGCGGACTCGCCGCCTCGCCCACCGAAGAAGTGCTGATCGAGGAGAGCGTGCTCGGCTGGAAGGAGTACGAGATGGAGGTGGTCCGCGATCGCGCGGACAACTGCATCATCGTCTGCTCGATCGAGAACGTCGATCCGATGGGCGTGCACACCGGCGATTCCGTCACCGTGGCCCCGGCGCTGACGCTCACCGACCGCGAATATCAGCGGATGCGTGACGCCTCCATCGCCTGCCTGCGGGCGATCGGCGTCGATACCGGCGGGTCGAACGTGCAGTTCGCCATCAATCCGGCCGACGGGCGGATGGTCATCATCGAGATGAACCCGCGCGTGTCGCGTTCTTCGGCCTTGGCGTCCAAGGCAACCGGGTTTCCGATTGCGAAGATCGCGGCAAAGCTGGCGGTCGGCTACACGCTCGACGAGCTGGCCAATGACATCACGCGCGTGACCCCGGCGAGCTTCGAACCGACCATCGACTATGTCGTGGTGAAGATTCCGCGCTTCACGTTCGAAAAATTCCCGGGCACGCCGGCGCTGCTGACCACCAGCATGAAGTCGGTCGGCGAGGCGATGGCGATCGGCCGCAGTTTTGCCGAGGCGCTGCAAAAAGGCTTTCGCAGCACCGAAACCGGGCTTTTTGGCCTCGATCCCGTCGAAGCGCCCGGGGACGGCGGGCAGGACGCGTTCCGCGCGGCACTCTCCGCGCCGCGGCCGGACCGGCTGCTGGTCGCCGCGCAAGCGCTGC
>JAFAYA010000087.1 GCA_019240635.1 Acidisphaera sp.
GCTGGCGGAAGAAATTGGTGCCTGGGCGTCGTTCGAGGCCACATACATGATCAGCGCCGCGACCGGCGACGGGGTGGAGGACATGCTGGACGCGCTCGCGGCGGCGATGCCGGAGGGTCCGCATCTCTATCCCGACGACGAGCTGACCGACCTGCCGGACCGCCTGCTCGCGGCCGAGCTGGTGCGCGAGCAGGTCTTCCTCCAGACGCATGAAGAAGTGCCGTATGGCGCGACGGTGGAGACGGAGAACTACGCCGAACGCCCGGACGGCTCGCTGCGCATCGAGGCGACGATCTACGTCGCGCGCGCCGGCCACAAGCCGATCCTGATCGGCGAGGGCGGACGGCGCATCCGCGACATCGGCGCCCGCGCCCGCGCGGCTCTGGCCGGACTGCTCGACCGGCCGGTGCATCTGCTTCTGAACGTGAAGGAGCGTCCGGGCTGGGATGAGGAGGCCGCCCGGTTGCGGGCGATCGGGCTGGACGATGTGGGCTAAATACTTTCGTCCTCGGGCCCCTGTCACCTGATTCGGGTACCCCACCCGCGGCGGGAACGGCGCGCACGTCCGATCCTGAACGTGCAGGAGCGTCCAAGGTCGGCACGGGGGCGCGATTCGGTTCGGGCGATCAGACGCTGTCGGCGAACCGCTCGGGGATGCGCCATAACCCGTCTCCCGAGACCATGACATCGATTTCGTTTTCGGAGTTCCCGGCCGCCTGCGTCCGGAACATCTTCGCAAGATGCGCTGCGCGCACCGGGCAGTCTCGACCGAGATCGACGCCGTCGAATCGCGGCATGTCCGACCACGACTTCAGATGCGTAAGAAAAGCATCCTCCTCGGCGTCATGATGTCCCCCGCCGGTCTCTTCCACGCGTGATGTCGCGCGCCTCTTGCGTTGCCGCCGCCGCACGATGTCGAGGTCACAATAGGCGATATGGAACAGGAAGAGGTCATCGAAGCGGGAGGGTTCCCGGGAATAGTGAAAGCCGGCGGTCCATTGAACCGGTCGGCGGATCAGCGTCGGCTTGGACATGCTTCCCACGCCAAGCGCCCATTTCCGCTGTCGCAGTATCTTTCCCATTGGCGCGAGTTCCGGCTCGTCAGGCACGGAGTGGGCAACGTGCATCCCGAATGCGGTCGTGATGTCGTGTTTGGCTTCGGCGCAAAATGCAATCAGGCTTTCGTGGTGCCGCGGGTCCGCAACCAAGATCTCATCGACATCGGTGTAGGCGACATGCTCATACCATGTCAGAAGCGACCCACAGAACGCGGATATGAAATTGGCGCGGGCATATTCATCGAGCGGCGATCGGGGAATTCGTATGATATTGGCTGGCGCAAGCCCGAACGTGCTGCGGTCATCAGATCCATGGTCGACGATGTAGCACTGTTCCAGCCCCACCTGTCCGGCGTAATATTTGAGCCAAATAGGCAGGAAGTCGGGTTCGTTGTAGGCCATCGTCACGATTGCCAAGGGGCTTTTGCTCATCAGTGCTCCAATCGGGTCGGCGGTGAGCGAGTAGCCAAGTGATCCGGACAAAAAGTTTCGGTGCCAGCCGCCGACTTTTCAGTTTGGAAGGACGTAAAAGCCTGCCTTTACGCTCACAGCGAAAGCGGCACGACCATGGATGCATGCTCAAACGGCTTCTCATCAGGGAGCATCCAGGAAGCCCGCCGTGTCAACCCACCAAAATTGCGGCGTGCGGCTCGGCAACGCAGTTACGATGTCGTGCTGCCGATTTCGATAGAATTCGCGTGCCCCGATTGGTTCGCTTGCATTCGCGCCACTGCACTCGGCCATCGGCTAGCAGTCACAACTGGGGCAGCAGGGAGCGATTGCCAACGGTCGCGCGCCAATTATGAAATTGGATCAGTTCCAAAACGTGACACTCAAGGGAAATGTAGGCTCTTCGGACCTGTTTCAGGCACTTCTTTGAGATTTTCAAGCGTTTCCACGATTTGCGGTTCGGGCTCGTTCTCCCCGAATTCGCGTCCAGCATGGTGCAGTTGGCCCCGAAGTGTTGAGCACGATTGCCTGTGCCTTGAGCAGGTGCGAACTTTTTGCGGGGAGTCGCCCGATCCGTTGCCGCCCGGATCGGGCTGACCGCCATGGACTGGAACGCTCCCGCCATCATCCTCGAAGCAGCCGCCTACGGCGAAGGCGATGCGCTGGCCTCGGTGCTGACCGAGGAACACGGCCGGCATCGCGGCCTGGCGCGCGGCGGCGCGTCGCGGCGGCACGCGGCCGTCTGGCAGGCCGGCAATGTCGCAAATGTGCGCTGGGTCGGGCGGCTCGCCGAGCAACTCGGCAGCTTTTCGGCCGAATTGCTGCATCCCGCGGCGGCCCTCGTGATGGACGACCCGCTCCGCCTCTCGCTGCTCGCCGCCGCTTGCGCCGTCACCGTTGGCGCGCTGCCCGAGCGCGAGCCGCACCCGCGCGTCTTCGTCGGCCTGATGCAGCTCATCGCCGTCCTGGAGACGCCGGATGCACCAAAAACCCTGGTGCGCTGGGAAGTGGGACTGCTCGCCGAACTCGGCTACGGCCTCGATCTGTCGCGCTGCGCCGTCACCGGCCGCACCGAAAATCTTGCTTTTGTGTCGCCGAAGACCGGCCGCGCCGTCTCGGAGCAGGCCGCCGGCGACTGGAAACCGCGGCTGCTGCGCCTGCCGCACTTCCTGGCCGGCGAGGCACCAGCCGGCCCGGCCGACTGGCGCGACGGCCTGCGTCTCACCGGCCATTTCCTGGCGCGCGACGCATTCGGCCACCAGCACCGGCCGCTTCCCCCGGCGCGGCTGCTTCTCTATGACCGCGTCGCGGACCTCGCGCGAGCGGACGAGACATGACCGACGATTCCCTCAATATCCAGGACACGCCTCTCGCCGATGCGCTGAGCGAGCGCTATCTCGCCTACGCCCTCTCCACCATCATGTCGCGTTCGCTGCCCGACGTGCGCGACGGGCTGAAGCCGGTGCACCGGCGGCTGATCTTTGCGATGCACCAGCTCCGGCTTGATCCGACCGCGGGCTTCAAGAAATGCGCCCGCGTCGTCGGCGACGTGATCGGAAAATTCCATCCGCACGGCGACGCCGCCGTGTACGAGGCGCTGGTGCGGCTCGCCCAGGATTTCGCCGCCCGCTACCCGCTGGTCGAGGGCCAAGGGAATTTTGGCAACATCGACGGCGATAACGCCGCGGCGATGCGCTACACCGAAGCGCGGCTGACCGAGGTCGCCCGCGCGCTGCTCGCCGGCATCGAGGACGACGCCGTCGATTTCCGGCCGACCTATGACGGCGAGGAGCAGGAGCCGGTGGTGCTGCCCGGCGCCTTTCCGAACCTGCTCGCCAACGGTGCGGCCGGCATCGCCGTCGGCATGGCGACCAGCATTCCGCCGCACAACGCCGGCGAGATTTGCGCCGCGGCGCTGGCGCTCGTGCGCGACCCCGACGCGGATACCGCCGACCTGCTGCGCCACATGCCCGGCCCGGATTTTCCGACCGGCGGCATCATCGTCGAGGATGCGGCGACGATCGCCGCCGCCTACGAGATCGGCCGCGGCGGCTTTCGCGTGCGCGCGCGTTGGGGGGTGGAGAAGGGCAAGCACGGCACCTGGCAGGTGGTCGTCACGGAAATTCCCTATCAGGTCGGCAAGGCCAGGCTGATCGAGCAGATCGCCGAGCTGCTGGAGGCCCGCAAGCTGCCGTTGCTCGGCGACGTCCGCGATGAGAGCACCGACGTCGTGCGCCTGGTGCTGGAGCCGCGCGCGCGGGGCATCGAGCCCGACGCGATGATGGAATCGATGTTCCGCGTGACCGCGCTGGAAAGCCGCTTTCCGCTCAACATGAACGTGCTGGATGCGACCCGCACGCCGGTGGTGATGGGCCTGCGCGACGTGCTGCGCGCCTGGCTTGACCATCGGCAGGAGGTGCTGATCCGCCGCTCCCGCCATCGCCTGGCGGCGATCGAGCGGCGGCTGGAAGTGCTGGAGGGCTACCTCGCCGTCTACCTCAACCTCGACGAAGTGATCCGCATCATCCGCGAGGCCAAGGAGCCGAAGCCTGCGCTGGTCGCTCGCTTTTCGCTGACGGACGCGCAGGCCGAGGCGATCCTCAACATGCGCCTGCGCTCGCTGCGGCGGCTCGAGGAGATGGAGATCCGCCGGGAGCACAAGGCGCTCACGCGCGAGGGGCGCGATGTGCAGGCGTTGCTGAAAAGCGAAACGCGGCGCTGGGAGCGGATCGGGACGGAACTGGAGGAGACCCGCCAAAAATTCGGCGGCGGCACGCTGGGCACGCGGCGCACCACATTCGCCGGGGCGCCGGCGGCCGATGCCGCACCGGCAGAAAGCTATGTCGAGCGCGAGCCGATCACCGCGGTCCTGTCGGAAAAAGGGTGGATCCGTGCGGTGCGCGGACACGTGGAGGAGACCGCGGAGCTGAAATTCAAGGAAGGCGACCGGCTCCGCCTGCTGCTGCCCTGCGAGACCACCGACCGGCTCTGCCTGTTCGCCACCAACGGCCGCGCCTACACGCTGAAAGCGGCCGACCTGCCGCGCGGCCGCGGCGACGGCCAGCCGGTCCGCCTGCTCGCCGACCTCTCCAACGAGGACGACGTGACGGCGCTGTTCGTCTGGCGCGAGGGCACGCGGTATCTGGTCGCCTCCTCCGGCGGCCGGGGTTTTCTGGTCCGCGCCGAGGACATTTCTGCCGAAAAGCGCACCGGCAAGCAGGTGCTGAACCTGCGCGCCGACGAGGAAGCGGCGGTGTGCGTCCCGGCCTCCGGCGATCACGTCGCGGTCGTCGGCGAGAACCGCAAGCTGCTGGTGTTTCCGCTCGACCAGGTGCCGGAACTGGCGCGGGGCGCCGGCGTCATTCTGCAGCGCTACCGCGAGGGCGGATTGCGCGATGCGCGCGTGTTCCATCTGGCTGATGGCCTGACCTGGCGGCTCGGCGAAAAGACCCGCACCGAGGTCGATCTGCGCGACTGGCTGGGCGAGCGCGCCCAGGCCGGCCGCCTGCCGCCCAACGGATTTCCGAAGTCCGGAAAGTTCGGATAGGCGGGCTTGCCCGGATGCGGCGCGGCCGGCATTGAAGATCGCCACCTTCAACATCAACAATGTCGTCCGCCGGCTGGGCAACCTGCTCGCCTGGCTCGGTCAGGCGCAACCCGACATCGTCTGCCTGCAGGAACTGAAGGCGATCGACGCCGCGTTTCCCGCTGCCGCGCTCCGCCAGGCCGGGTACGGCGCGGTCTGGCAGGGCCAGGCGAGCTGGAACGGCGTCGCCATCCTCGCCAAAAACGCCGAGCCCGTCCTGACGCGCCGACGCCTGCCCGGCGAGCCGAGCGACGAACAGAGCCGCTATATCGAGGCCGCGGTGAACGGCGTCCTCGTCGCCTCGCTCTATCTGCCCAACGGCAATCCGCAGCCCGGTCCCAAATTCGACTACAAGCTGGCGTGGTTCGAGCGGCTGATCGCGCATGCGGCGGAGCTGCACGCGACGGACCTGCCGGTTGTACTGGCAGGCGACTACAACGTCGTGCCGACCGACGCCGACATCTACCCGTCAAAATCCTGGGCGAAGGACGCGCTGCTGCAGCCGCAGAGCCGCGCCGCGTTCCGCCGGTTGCTCGACCAGGGCTGGACGGACGCGCTGCGCACGCGCCATCCCACCGGCCCGCTCTATACGTTTTGGGACTACAAGCGCGACCGCTGGGCCCGCGACGCCGGCCTGCGCCTAGACCACATCCTGCTCAGCCCGGCCCTCGCCGCACGCTTGGCGGATGCCGGCGTCGACAAAGAAATCCGCGGCGAGCCCGGGGCGAGCGACCACGCCCCGGCCTGGGTCCAGCTGTCCGCCGCCCCGCGACGCCGCCGGCCCGCAGCGCCGGCCGCCAAACCCCGATGATCTGATGCCTGATGCTCAGTCGGGGCGGGCGCTGCCGCGCATCAGCGAGGCGAGGAGCTCGTCGCGGTCGAGCAGCCGCTCCGCCAGTCCGCGCTGCATCGCCCGGTGGAAGGCGAGCGCCGCTGCGGGGTGGTCGCGCTCCAGCCGGTGGAGCGCCTCCCGAGTCAGCCGCAGCACGCGGCAGGGTTCGTCGGCGCGCACCGTCGCGCTGCGCGGTGCCTCCAGGCAGAAGCCGATCTCGCCGAGCATCGTGCCGGGACCGTAGCGGCGCACCCGTATCGGTCGGCCGCCCTCGAAGCGCGCGCTGACGCTGGCGTGACCGCGCTCGAGAAACAGCAGGTCGCGCGAGCTCTCGCCCTGGCGCAGCAGCACCGCCCCCTGCGGCAGCTCCTCGGCCTCCAGCATCGCGCCCAAGGCTGCCGCCTGGTCTGGCCCGAGTTCGCGACTGAGCTGCGCGGCAAGATCGGGAGCCGCGCCGGGCGGCAGCTCCGCCAGCAGCGCCGCCTCGCACCATTCGAGCCCGGCATCCAGGCTCTCGGAGAGCCGCGCGTCGCCGACCGACAAGGTCAGCCTGGCGGCGATCGCGGGCGCCATGCCGGTCAGCACGAGGGCGATATGCTCCGCCTGCGCGAGCCCCTGCAGCCGCGTGAAGCCGGCGATGGCGGAGCCGTCGAGCCCGTCCACCGCCGCGAAGTCGAGCACCAGGAAGCGCAGGCGGCCGGGGGTCGCATTGATCTCGCGGCGGATTTCCTGCAGCAGGCGGCTCGCCGTGCCGAAGAAAATGAAGCCCTGCAGATACAGCACCAGCAACGCATCCGCCCGGGCGAGCAGCGCCGCCCGCTCCGCCTCCGGACGTGCCACGTTGCTGCGCGCGACGTCGCCGCGGCAGCACGCGCGCAGCGGCGGCAGCCGGCTGTAGATGACGACGAAGCTGGCGCAGCCGAGCAGCAGGCCGGCGAAAACGGCCGCGACAACGCCGAAGCGCACCGCGACGGCGAGCACGGCGAGCACCGTCCACCACTCCGAGCGGGACAGCAGCTTTCGCGACCCCACCACCCAGCGCAGCAACAGCTGCATCCCGGTGGCGAGCAGCAGCGCCGCCATCACCGGTCGGGGCACCATCGTCACCAGGCCGGGTACCAGCAGCGGTAGGAGGCCGCAGATGAGGCTTGCCGCCACTCCGGCGGTCCGCCCCACCCCGCCGGCCTGGCGCAACAGCAGGCTGCGGCTCACCATGATGTTTCCGGGAATGCCGCCGAACAGGCCCGAGAGCAGAGCCGCAAGGCCCCCCGCCCGCAGCTCACGGTCGAAGTCAAGATCGCGCCCGGTGCTCGTCTCGAGGCCGCTGACGTTCATCAGCACGGTGACCAAGGTTACCATCGCCACCGCCACCAGGCCGGGCAGCCGGGCGGCAAGGGCGGGCCAATCGATCAGCGCGAGCGCATCCGCTCGCCAGGGCGAGGCGAGGCTCAGCTGCCGCGGAATTTCGAGCAGCCAGCCGCGGGCGCGCAGTGCCGGCATGTTGAATCCCAGCGCCGCGGCGACGAGATGGAACCCGGCGAGGGTCACGAGCAGCAACATCGGCAGCGTCGCCGGGTGGGGTAGCCGAACCAGCAGCGGCACGAAGACGCCGGCGAGGGCCAGGCTCAGGCCAAGGCGCACCAGACCACCGGGATCGGCGAGCAAGCTGGGCACCAGCGGTCCGCCGGTGCCCAGCGCGGCGCCGCCGCGGCACAGCGCCCAGCCCGTCGCGGCAAGAAATCCGGCGATCACCGGAAAAGGCACGAACCGGACCATCCGGCCGATGCGCGCGACACCGAGGCAGAACAGCAGGACTCCAACCGCAAGAGAGGCGAAGCTGATCCCGGTGAAAAGGGTCGCGGCCAGCGCCGCCGGGCTCGCGGCCGGTCCCATGGCCGTGCCGATTGCCGCCGCCATGCTCGCCAGCACGGCGACGCTGTTGCCGTCCGCCGCGGCAACGGCAAACGGCAGCGAACTCAGCAGGGCGGTGACCGTGCCAATCAACACCGAGCCGGTGAGCACCACGACGAGACCGGCGCCCTGCACGGCAGGCGGCGTCCCGGCGAAAATGAGTGCCGCGTAGGAGAGCGCGAAGATCGGCCCGATGCAGCCGATGAAGGCGCCAGCCAACAGGTCGGCGGCGAAGCGCGGTTTTGGGCGTGATCGCCAGGATCGGAACCGGCCGAGGTGGTGAATCACGCGTCCAAACGAAAGAACGGAGCAGGATACGTGAGCGGTGGCGAACGCATCCCGCTCCTATCGATTGCCGGCGAGCGGCTGGACGGGGCGCGAGGTCGCCTCCGGCATGCCCCTCTGTATCAGAGCCCAGATCCGCTCGGGCGTCGCTGGCATGTCGATATGCCGCACGCCGTACTCGGCAAGCGCATCGACCAGCGCGTTCATCACCGAGGCGATCGAGCCCGCGCAGCCGGCCTCGCCGCAGCCTTTCACGCCCAGGATGTTGCTGGTGGCGGGCACCGGATGCATCGCCATGTTGAACGAGGGCGAGTCGTAGGCATGCGGCAGCGCGTAGTCCATGTAGCTGCCGCTGAGCAGCTGCCCGTCCGCGTCGTACGCCACGGACTCATGCAGCGCCTGGCCAATGCCCTGGACCACGCCGCCATGCGCCTGGCCTTCCACCAGCAGCGGATTGATGACGGTGCCGAAGTCGTTGACCATCGTGTACTTAACCACACGCGCGACCCCGGTCTCCATGTCCACCTCCACCTCCGCGATGTGGCAGCCATTCGGATAGGCCGATGGTGCGGACTCATGGATATGCTTCACGTCGAGCGTGTGCGGCACGTCGCCGGGCAGGTTTTTTGCCGTCCGCAGCGCTTCCGCCAGCTCCATGATGCCGATCGCGCGGTCGGTGCCGGCGATCGAAAAACGCCCGCCGGCCGGTCCCACGGAAAACTCGATGTCCACGACGGCCGCTTCCAGCACATGCGCGGCGCTGCGCTTGCCCTGCTCGACCACCTTCTGGCTCGCCTCGACGATCGCCGCACCGCTCGCCATCATCGACTTCGAGCCGCCGGTACCGCCGCCGGCGATCAGCTCGTCGCTGTCGCCCTGCAGCAGGCGGATGCGCTCGAACGGGATGCCGAGCCGGTCCACCAGCACCTGCGCGAACGGCGAAGCGTGGCCCTGGCCGTAGTCGAGTGTTCCGGTGATGATCGTCACCGTGCCGTCATCCTCGAAGCGGATGCCGCCCATCTCGTTCTGTGGCGGCGCCGTCACTTCCAGATACTGTCCGAGGCCGCGCCCACGCAGCTGGCCGCTCGCCCGGCTCGCGGCACGGCGGGCAGGAAATCCGTCCCAGTCGGCCAGCGCCAGCGCGTCATCGAGCACGGCCGGGAAGTCGCCGCTGTCGTACAGCGAGCCGTTCGGCGCCTTGTAGGGCATCTGCTCCGGCCGGATGTGGTTGCGCCGGCGCAGCTCCACCGGGTCGATGCCGAGCTCGGCCGCGGCGGTGTCAATCAGCCGCTCCATGTAGTAGTTGCCCTCCGGCCGCCCGGCGCCGCGATACGGCCCGACGGGAGTGGTGTTGGAGAACACGCACTTCGTTGACACGTCCACCAGCGGCGTCGCGTACACATCGATGATGTTCTTCTGCGCGTTGATCGTCGGGGGAATGGTCGTCGCATTGGACAGATAGGCGCCGAGATTACCGTAGCCGGTCACCCGCACGGCCAAAAATCTTCCCTGCGCATCCAGCGCCAGCTCCGCCGTCATCTCGTGGTCGCGGCCGTGGCTGTCGGAGAGAAAACTCTCGGAGCGGTCGTCGGTCCACTTCACCGGCCGGCCGAGCACGCGCGCGGCGTGCAGCAGCGCGATGTACTCGGGATACGCCGACGCCTTCATGCCGAACGAGCCGCCGACATTGCCGGTCAGCACGCGCACCTTTTCGGTGGGCACGCCCAGCACGCTCTTCAGCAAGCCGCGCAGGCCGAACACGCCCTGGCAGCCGACATGCAGCGTCCAGTGATCGGCGGCCGCGTCATGCTCGCCGATGGCCGAGCGCGGCTCCATCGCCGAGACGACGATGCGGCTGTTGCGCAGATCAAGCTTCGTGACGTGCGCGGCGCCGCGGAACGCCGCCGCGACTTGTTCGGTCTGGCCGTAGTGGAAGTCGAGCACGAGGTTGCCCGGCGCGTCGTCGTGCACCAGCGGCGCGCCCTCGGCCGCCGCGGCGCGCGCCGTCGTCACCGCCGGCAGCGGGTCGATGTCGGGCATCACCGCCTCGGCCGCGTCGCGCGCCTGCCTGACGGTCTCGGCGACGACGATCGCGAGCGGGTCGCCGACATAGCGCACCTTGTCGGTGGTCAGCGGCGGCTGCGGCGGGATCTTCATCGCGCTGCCGTCGCGGTTCTTCTGCACGACACCCGGCGGCATGGCGCGCAACCCGGCCGCCGCGAGGTCGGCCCCGGTATAGACGCCGAGCACGCCCGGCATCGCTGCCGCGGCATCCTTGTCGATGCCACGCAGCGTGCCGTGCGCCATGCCGCTGCGCACCATGACCGCGTGGATTTGCCCCGGCAGATTAAGATCG
>JAFAYA010000068.1 GCA_019240635.1 Acidisphaera sp.
GGGAGGCAATCTTGCAGCTGCTGCACGTGACCGAGGGGTGGGAGGGGCGCGCGATCCCGTGCCCGCCGGCCGGGTTCATTCATCTTTGCACCGTTGAGCAGCTTGCCTTCGTACTCCGGCGGCACTTCGCGGGCCGCTCCGGGCTGGTCGTGCTGCGGATCGAACCGGCGGGGCTCGACGTGCGCTGGGAGACGAGCGAGCCCGGCATGCCGCCGTTTCCGCACCTCTACGGCGAGCTGCCGCCCAGCGCCGTCCAGGCCGTCTCGCCCGCACCCTGATGCGCGTCGTCGGCGTGACCCGGATCCAGGACGAGGCCGACATCGTGGAGGCGTTCGTCCGCCACCACGCGACCCTGCTCGACCTGCACATCCTGCTCGACGGCGGCAGCACCGACGCCACGCTGGACATCCTGCGGGCGCTGCGGGCCGAGGGCCTGGCGGTCCAAGTCTATCAGACGCAGACCCCGGTCTTCGTGGAGTCGCTGCTCAACACCGGCCTGTACCGTCTCGCCCTCAAGGAGGGCGCGGATTGGGTGATCTTCCTCGACACCGATGAATTCCTGGCAGTGCGCGGCGCCGACCGTCCGGCCGAGGTGCTCGCGATCGCGCCGCCAGGGGTGCCGTGCCTGCGGCTGCTGGCGTACCGCTACATGCCGCCGATCACTGGGCTGGTGCGCCGCGAGGCGCGGCCGCAGATGCCCAAGATCGCCGCAAGGCGGCTCGAACCCGCGCGCATCACCATCTACGCCGGCAACCACGGCGCCTATGTGGACGGCGCCTACGATGCGGGCCTCTCGCAGGACCGGCTGTTCCTCGCGCACGTGCCGGACCGCGATCCGCTGCAGATCGCCCGGCGCGCGATCCTCGCCCGGATGCGCGCGATTGCCTCCGGCCAGGCGATCGGAGACGACGCCAGCCAGCACTGCGCCCCGGCCGTGGACGCGCTGAAGCGCGATCCGCGGGCCTGGCTCGCCCAGGCAATGGCCGAACCCGACGGCCTTGTGGAGGACCCGGTGCCGTATCGCGGCGGCCCGCTCGTGCACACGCCCGAGCCGGACGAGCTCGCCCGGCTGCTGATGATCCTGGCGGCGCGCACCGAGGCGCTCGCGCGCTCGCATGGGCGCATCCTTGACCGCAAGCGCCTGATCAAGAAGGAGATGATGGACGACGCGCGCCGGGTCGTCAGGCTGTTTTGACGCCGTACAGCGTCTCCGCGGAAACCTCCGGCGCGGCGATCTCCACCAGCGCCTCGCCGCGCTGCGCCCGATAGAAGCAGCTTCGCCGTCCCGTGTGGCAAGCGACCCCGTGCTGCTCGACCAGCAGCAGCAGCGCGTCCCCGTCGCAGTCCAGCCGCATCTCCACCAGGCGCTGGGTCTGGCCGGACGTCTCGCCCTTGCGCCACAGCGCGCCGCGGCTGCGGCTGAAATAGCAGACCCGGCCGGTGCGCAGCGTCTCGGCCACCGCCTCGCGGTTCATGTAGGCGAGCATCAGGACCTCGCCGGTATCGTGCTGCTGGGTGACCGCCGGGACCAGTCCGGCCGGGTCAAAGCGGATCGCGTCGAGGATTGCGGGACTCATGGCAAGCCTTGCATCGGGGGTCATCCCGTCAGAGATAATGGCTATGGGCGCTCAACCCCAGCCTTCAGCCCTGCAGCGCGCCGAAGCGATCTGCGCCCGCCGCGGCGTGCAGTTGACCGATCTGCGCCGGCAGGTGCTGGGCCTGATCCTGGAGGCCCAGGCGCCGATCGGCGCCTACGACCTGCTGGACCGGCTGCGCACGATGCGGCGTGGCGCCGCGCCGCCCACGGTCTATCGGGCGCTCGACTTCCTGCTCGCGCAGGGGCTGATCCACCGGGTCGAGCGTCTCGCCGCGTTTGTGAGCTGTTTCGGCGACGAGGAGCACGAGCACCATGCGCAGTTCCTGATCTGCGGAAGCTGCGGTCAGGTGACGGAGATCGAGGACCACGCGGTCGAGGCGGCGCTCGCCCAGGCGGCGGGGCGGACTGGGTTCACCATCCGCGGCGCCACGATCGAGGCGGAGGGCGTGTGCGCCGCCTGCGCCGACCCGCACCCGTCGTAGGGCGGATCAGCGCAGCGTCATCCGCCGT
>JAFAYA010000092.1 GCA_019240635.1 Acidisphaera sp.
CGTGCAGAGTGTCGAATGCCAGCCCGGTCCACTCGCCGAAGTCGATTTCGTTGAAATCGCCATCCACGCTCACCGCCAGGCCATGCCCGGCCGCGATCGGCGCCGCGGTCTCGCGCGCCCGTTCGAGCGGGCTCGAGACCACCGCCGCGATCGGCCGTCCGGCGAGCGAGGCGGCCAGTGCAGCCGCCTGGGCACGACCCGCCTCGTTCAGCGCATGGCCGGGCGTGCGACCGGCGAGCGTGTGTCCGATCAGGCCGTAGGTGGCGTGACGGATCAGGTGGAACGTGGTGGGCGCGGTCAGCGGGGCGCCTCGCCGCGGATGAAGGCCTCCGTGCGCGCCCGCGCCTCATGGTCGGTGAACTGCTCGGGCGGGCTCTTCATCAGATAGCTGGACGGACCGGTCAGCGCGCCGCCGATGCCGCGATCGAGCGCCAGCCTGGCGCAGCGGATGGCGTCGATGACGACGCCGGCGGAATTGGGGGAATCCCAGACTTCCAGCTTCAGCTCGCAGGTGATCGGCACGTTACCAAAGGCCGTGCCCTCCATCCGGATATGGCAGAACTTGCGGTCCTCGAGCCAGGGCACGTAGTCGCTCGGGCCGACATGCACGTCCGATTCAGGGAGGGCGACGTCGAGTTGGCTGGTGACGGCGCGGGTTTTCGACAGCTTCTTCGATTCCAGCCGGTCGCGCTCGAGCATGTTCAGAAAATCGGTGTTGCCGCCGAAGTTGAGCTGGTAGGTGCGGTCGAGCCGCACGCCGCGCTCGCGGAACAGGTTGGCGAGCACGCGGTGGACGATCGTGGCACCGACCTGCGACTTCACGTCGTCGCCGAGCAGCGGCAGGCCCCTCGCCTCGAACCGGCCGCGCCAGGCCGGGTCGGAGGCGATGAAGACGGGAATGCAGTTGACGAAGGCGCAGCGCGCGGCGAGTGCCTGCTCGGCGTACCAGCGCGTCGCCGCCTCCGAGCCGACCGGCAGGAAGCACACGACGACCTCGGTGCGCGCCTCGCGCAGGATCGCCGCCACGTCCGCGACCGGTGCGTCGGACTCGGTGATCACGCCGCGCAGGTAGCGGCCAAGCCCGTCGAGCGTCGGCCCGCGCCGGACGATGACGCCGGATTGCTCCGGTGCGGCGAACCGCGCGGTGTTGTTCGGCTCGGCGAGGATGGCGTGCGCCAGATCGCGGCCGACCTTGTTGGCGGCGATGTCGAAAGCCGCACAAACCTCGATGTCGCGCACGTGATAGCCGCCGAGCGCGACGTGCATCAGGCCCGGCACCGCCTCCTGCTCGGGCGCGTCCCGGTAGAAGCCGATCCCCTGGACGAGCGAGGAGGCGCAGTTGCCGACCCCGACCAGTGCCACGCGTACCGTGCCCAATCCTGCCCCGTCTTCCCCACTGGTGCACCGCGGCGGACCGGCCAGGCCGGCGCGCGCGGCAGGGTTGCACGAAGCCGCCCCGCCGCCAAATACGACCCTCGCCGCGGATGGCTGGCGGCGCGCGGCGCAACACGCCGCAGATCAATCGCCGGCGAACGGATTGCGCGTGCCGCGCGTCTGCAGCCGGATCGGCGTGCCGGGAAGGTCGAACGTCTCGCGCAGTCCGTTGATGAGGTAGCGGCGATAGTCCTCGGGCAGCTGCTCCGCGCGCGTGCCGAACAGGATGAAGGTGGGCGGACGCGCCTTCACCTCCGTGATGTAGCGCAGCCGCAGGCGCCGTCCGTCCACCAGCGGCGGCGGGTGGCGGTCGAGGGCGGATTCGAACCAGCGGTTCAGCTCGCCGGTCGGCACCCGGCGGTTCCACACCGCGTGCGCCGCGCGCACCGCGGGCAGCAGGGCGGCGAGCCCGTCCCCGGTGAGGGCGGAGAGCGCCACGACGGCGACGCCGCGAAGCTGCGCGAGGCTCGTCTCCAGCCGCCGCTGCACGGCGTGCAACGCGGCACCCGGATCCGGCAGCGCGTCGCACTTGTTCAGCGCGATGACGCAGGCGCGGCCCTCGCGCTCGATCAGCCGGCCGATCTGCAAGTCCTGGTCGTGCAGCCCGACCTCGGCGTCGATCGTCAGCACGACCACCTCGGCCATCCTGAGCGCCTCGAGCGCCGCGCCGACGGACATCTTCTCGAGCCCCGGCTCGACGTTGGCGCGGCGGCGCAGGCCGGCGGTATCGACGATCTCGATCGCCCCGGCGGGATCGGCGAGGCGCACCGCGACGGCGTCGCGCGTCAGGCCGGGTTCCGGGCCGGTGATCATCCGCTCCTCGCCGAGCAGCCGGTTCAGCAGGGTGGACTTGCCGGCGTTCGGCCGTCCGACGATCGCCAGGCGCAGCGGAGGCGTCGGCTGCTCCGCCTCGCCGGCCGGCGGCGGCAGGCGCTCGGCGATCTCGGCCATCAGGCCGGCGATGCCCTCGCCGTGCTCCGCGGAGACGGCGAGCGGCTCGCCGAGGCCGAGGCGCCAGGCGTCCATCGCCTCCGAGGCGGCGAGGCGGCCCTCCGTCTTGTTGGCGACCAGCAGCACGGGCCGGCCCTGCCGGCGCAGCCAGGCGGCGAAATGCGCGTCGGCCGGCAGGATGCCGGCGCGCGCGTCGATCACGAACAGCACCAGGGCCGCCTCGGCGATGCCGGCCGCCGCGGCGTTCCGCATGCGCCCAGGCAGGCTCTCCGGCGGCGCCTCCTCGAGCCCCGCAGTGTCCAGGAGGCGGACACGGCGGCCGCGCAGCAGCGCCTCGGCGTCCTTGCGATCGCGGGTGAGGCCGGGCGTGTCGGAGACGAGCGCCGTGCGGCGCCCGGCCAGCCGGTTGAACAGCGTCGACTTGCCGACATTCGGCCGGCCGGCGATCGCCACTACCGGAAGCATGGGACCGGCAGCATGGGTTCAGCGCAGCGCCAGCAGCGACCCATCGTTGGTCACGAGATAGACGGTTCCCCCCGCCGCCACGGGCGCCACCGCGGCGGGCGCGGGCAAGCGCTGCTCGCCGAGCACCTGGCCGGTGTAGGGGCTGACGGCGAGCGCGCTTCGGTTGGTCCCGGCCACCACCAGCCGGTCGCCGACCAGCACGGGACCGAACCATTCGAGCGGGCCGCTCTGGCGCTTCGGGTTCTGGTAGCGCGGCAGGTCGGCGAGCCAGGCGGCCTGGCCGTCACGCACGTCGACGGCGGCGATCTGCTGGTCGGTGGTGACCAGGAACAGCCAGTCTCCGGCGACATATGGCGTCTGGCCGCCGGCCACCTCGCGCTCCCATAGCCGGCGGCCGGCATGCAGATCGAGCGAGACCAGCAGGCCGCCGAGGCCGAGCACATAGACGCGCCCGTTGTCGATGACGGGCATGCCGGTGATCGCCGAGAGATCGGCGAGGCTGGAGCGGCCCTCGGCCGCAGCGACGCTGTCGGTCCAGGCGACCGCGCCGGTATCCGCCCGCAGGGCGGCAAGATCGCCCGAGCCGAAGCCGGCGACCACCAGGCCGTCGGCGAAGGCGGGCGCCGGCTCGCCGAGCACGGTGGTTTCGGCGTGCGCCGCCTGGAACGACCACAGCCGCTTGCCGTCGCCGACCGCGAGTGCCAGCAGCTTCCCCTCGATCGTCGTCAGATAGAGCCGGCCGCCGGCGACGGTGGGGCTGGAGCGTCCGGGCGCACCGAGCGGCTGGCGCCATTTCAGCGCGCCGGTGGCCGCGTCCAGCGCCAGCGCCTCGCCACGGCCGGTCGACACGTAGAGCACGCCGCCGTCGAAGGCGACGCCGCCGCCCACGTTGGTGCTGCGGTCGTGCCGGGCGCGCGTGTTGAAGCGCCAGACGCTGGCGCCGTTGCGGGCATCGAACGCGGTCACCACCGCGCTGCTGTCCATCGCGTAGACGCGGCCGCCGGCGACGACCGGCTGGGCGGTGATCTTGCGCCGATAGCCGCCACCCTCGCCGATATCGGCCTGCCAGGCCTGCGCTAGCCGGTCACCGGACGCGAGGTGGCCCATGACGTGCGCCGGGTTGCCGCCGGGCTGCGGCCAGTCGGCGTTGGCGACCGCCGGCGGCAGCACGATGTGCGCCGCTCCGGACGGCACCGTCAGGCCGGCGTGCGCCGGCATCACGTCTTCGCGCTTGCCGGGGAGCGGCCGCTTGTTGCTGCCGAACAGATTGTCGAACAGGCCGCATCCGCCGAGTGCGGCCAGCGGCAGCAGCAGCGCGGCGCGGCGGGTTAGCGCGCCGCCGCGCGAGGCCGGGCGCGCCATCAGCCGCCGAGCCGGGCGAGCAGGCCGTCGGCGCGGCTGCGCACGCCCTGCGGCGCGGTGATGTCGCGCGCGAGGCCCTGCAGCGCCTGCCGGGCTTCCGCGTCGTGGCCCTCGCGCAGATCGAGCAGCGCTCCCGTCTCCTGCGCCAAGCCGTGCCAGGGATTGGCGGGCCCGGTCAGCGGAGCGAGGCGCGCCCGCACGGCGGCGGCGTCGCCGGCGTCGACCTGGTGCTCGGCCCAGAGCAGGGTCGCGGCGTCGCGCAGCAGCGGATCGACGGCGTCATCGGCGGCGACCGCGTTCCACAGCGCCGCCGCCCCGGCCGCATCGCCGGCCCCGGCCCTCAGCGCCGCCTCCTGCAGCCGGGCGAGCGCCCGATAGCCGGGCGGCGCCTCGGCCGCGACTTTCGCGAAGCCGCTGATCGCACCCTCATAGGTCGGCGTCCGGGCGGCGCCGCCGGCGCTCTCCGCCTGGCGCATGGCGTCGAGGTAGACGGCGGCGACGGCGCGATCGCGCCGCGCCTGCCAGGCCTGCCAGCCCTGCCAGCCGGCGATCGCGCCCAGCACCAGCAGCAGCGCGGCCACGCCGACGCCGGCATAGCGGCGGGCAAACTGCCGCGCCCGTTCGGCACGCAGGTCTTCCTCGACTTCGTCGAAGATGTCGGCCACGCAATTCTCCCGATTGGCTCGCCCACACTGGTCGCGAGGGGCGGCGGACCATAGCGGCGGCCCGGCGGAGCGGCAAACCCGCCCCGCCGGAGGTTAGACAACCAGGCTAGTGGTCCGATCGCTGCAGTCGGTTCGACTGCAGCGTGAATCGGCCCACACGCAGACTCTCTGGTGGTGCGATTCACGATGCAGATGGCGCACCGGCCGATGTTCGGGCCCGCGATACGGAGC
>JAFAYA010000067.1 GCA_019240635.1 Acidisphaera sp.
GCGCGGCGGTGAGGCGAGTTTCTTCCCCGGCGACGTAACCCGCTCGGCGGATGTGAAAGCCTATGTCCACGCGACGGTGAGCCGACTGGGCTCCATCGACTGTTTCTTCAACAACGCCGGGATCGAGGGCGCCGTCGCGCCGACGCAGGACTACGACGAGGCGGTGTTCGACCAGGTGATCGCGGTGAACGTGAAGGGCGTGTTCCTCGGCCTGCGCCACGTGCTGCCGGTGATGCTGGAGCAGGGCGGCGGCGCGATCGTCAACACCGCATCGGTCGCCGGGCTGACCGGCACGCCCGGGCTTTCGGCGTACGTCGCCTCCAAGCACGCGGTGCTCGGCCTGACGAAGTCCGCCGCCGGCGAGGTGGCGCGGCAGGGCGTGCGGATCAACGCGGTCTGTCCGGGGCCGGTCGATACGCGCATGATCCATTCGCTGGAGGCGATGATCGACCCGTCCGACCCCGAGCGCATTTCCCAGCGCTACCAGGCATCGCTGCCGATCGGCCGCTACGCCACCGTCGAGGAGATCGCCAACACCGTGCTGTTCCTCTGCTCCGATCTGGCTGGCAGCGTCACCGGCGCGCACTTCGTGGTCGACGGCGGGCGCACCGCGGTCGGGGGGTCGGCGACGGCGCATCGCTGAGCGGCTTGGCGCGCGGGGTGCCTCTTGTATGCTCGCGCGCACGCATCCGGAGTCGCATCCATCGAACGCCTGTTCGGGCTGAGCGCGCACGGCACCAGCCTGCGCACCGAAATCCTTGCCGGGCTGACGACGTGGCTGACGATGGCGTACATCGTCGTGGTCAACCCGGCGATCCTGGCCGGCGCCGGCATCGACCACGGCGCCGCCTTCACCGCCACCTGCCTCGCCGCGGCGCTTGGCTCGGCGGCGATGGGCCTGCTGGCGAATTATCCGATCGCGCTGGCACCGGGCATGGGGCTGAACGCCTATTTCACCTACACGGTGTGCAAGGGCATGGGCGTGCCCTGGCAGACCGCGCTGGGGGCGGTGTTCCTCTCCGGCCTGCTGTTCCTGCTGGTCAGCGTGCTGCGGGTGCGGGAGTGGCTGATCAATGCCATTCCGCTGTCGCTGAAACTCGGGATCGGCGCGGGGATCGGGCTGTTCCTCGGCCTGATCGGGTTGCAGGATATGGGGCTGGTGGTGGCGAGCCCAGCGACGCTCGTGACGATGGGCGCGCTCGCCAAGCCGGCGACCCTGCTTTCCTGTTTCGGCTTTCTGCTGATCGCCGCGTTGGCGGCGCGACGGGTGGCCGGGGCGGTGCTGTTCGGCATCCTGATCACCGCCGCTCTCGGCATCCCGGTCGGGCTGACGGCGATGCACGGGCTGGTCGCCGCGCCGCCCTCGCTGGCGCCCACCTTCCTGCAGATGGATCTTTCCGCCGCGCTGGCGCTCGGCATTCCGACGGTGGTTTTTACGTTTTTCCTCGTCGACGTGCTGGACAACGCCGGCACCCTGATCGCCACCACCTACCGTGCCGGGCTGATGCGGCCAGACGGCACGGTGCCGCGGCTGCGCGAGGCGCTGCTCGCCGACAGCGGCGGGGCGATCGTCGGCGCGCTGCTCGGCACGAGCACGACGACCAGCTACATCGAGAGTGCCGCGGGGATTCAGGCGGGCGGGCGCACCGGGCTGACCGCGGTCGTGGTGGCGGTGCTGTTCCTGCTGACGCTGTTCGCCGCTCCCGTCGCGATGGCGGTCCCCGCCTTTGCGACAGCGCCGGCGCTGGTGTTCGTCGCCTGCCTGATGGCGAGCGCGCTGCGTGACGTCGCGTGGGACGAGCCGAGCGAGTGCGTGCCGGCGGTGGTCATCGCGATCGCGACGCCGTTTGCCTTCTCGATCGCGACGGGGATCGGGCTCGGCTTCATCGTCTATGCGGTGATGAAGACGGTGGCCGGGCGCGGGCGGCAGGTGAGCGGCGCGATGTGGCTGATCGCCGCCGCCTCGGCGCTGCGCTTTGCGCTTCTCTAAATGATGGGGCCTGGGGCATTGCCCCAGCGGGGGTCCAGAGGGCAGAGCCCCCTGGCCTTCTCCCTGCCTACAGGCTGGTCCAAACGAGCGTCAGCCCGGACAATCCGAGCAGCAGCAGCACGACGTCGTTGAACCGCCGATCGCTGAGCCGGCGGTATGCCCGCGCGCCGAGCCAGGCGCCCAGAAACGTTCCGGGCAGCGCGACCAGCGCAAGGCGGAAAAATTCGCCGGTCAGCCGGCCGGCCGCGGCGTGGGCCGCCAGGGCCGCGGCGAGAATGACCAGGTTGAACGCCTGGAACACGCTGCGACGCTCGTCCTTGCCCCAGCCGCGCAAGGTCGCCCATGCCGTCGGCAGCGGCCCGGAGAGGCCCGCCAGTCCGCCGAGAACGCCGCCGGCGAAGCCGATCGCGCCATCGGCCGCCCGACCGCCCCACGCGATGCGTGCCTGGATCTTCGCAAAATGCATGAAGCTCGAGAAAGCGAGCAGAAGGACCCCGACGATCAGCCGGAAGACGTGCGGGTCGAGACGGGCCACGAGCATCATGCCGAAGGGTACGCCCAGCAGGCCGGCCGCGATGAAAGGCAGGAGACGCGAACGATCGACGGCGTGCCAGATTGCCGGAATGGTCTGCACCTGCGCGACCACCGAACACACCATCACCAGCAAGGCGGCAATGGGCGGCTCGAGGACGTGAAGCCAGATGCCGAGTGCGACGAGGCCCGTGCCGAAGCCGGCGAGACCGGATACGAAGCCGCCGGCGAACGCGCCGGCGAGGACCACCGCCGCAACCGTCAGCATGCGCGGACATATCGGGACACCGTGTGCGGTGGCCTCTGAGATCCGGACGTTGCACCAGTCTCGGGCCCTGTCCGCCGTGCGGCAAAGGCCGGCACGACGCCGTCGCCGAGAAGCTTCGCCGTTGGACCCGGCATGACGCGCACGGCGAACGCGGCACTGACGCCGGCGCGGCGCTGGCTCGCGTTCGCCGTGCTGCTGGCCGGCGGCTTCCTGCCGCCGATCGACTTCTTCATCGTCAACGTGGCGCTGCCGTCGATCCGCACGACGCTCGGCGCGACACCGCCGCAGGTGCAGCTGGTGATTTCCGGCTATGCGGCGGCGTTCGCGGCATTCCTGATCACCGGCGGGCGCATCGGCGACCTGTTCGGGCGAAAACGCCTGTTCGTGCTGAGCATGGCCGGCTTCACCGCGACCTCCGCACTGTGCGGTTTTGCAACCAGCCCGGACCTGCTGGTGATCGGCCGGGTGCTGGAGGGACTCTGCGCCGCCTTCCTCACGCCGCAGGTGCTGGGATCGGTGCGCGCGCTGTTCGCCGGCGAGGCGCTGGCGAAGGCGCTCAGTTTTTACAGCGCGATGATCGGGCTGTCGGCGGCGACCGGCCAGTTCCTCGGCGGCGCGCTGACCGCGGCGGACATTTTTGGGCTGGGCTGGCGCGTGGTGTTCTTGGTGAACCTGCCGATCGGCATTGTCGCGGTCGCCGCAGGGACCGCCCTGGTGCCGGAGACCAGCGCCAGCACGCGGCCGCGGCTCGATCTCGGCGGCGTCGCGCTGGCCTCCGTAGGCCTGCTCTGCCTGGTGCTGCCGCTGTCCGAAGGACCCGCGCGGGGCTGGCCGGCCTGGTCAATCGCGATGCTGGCCGCCTTCCCGTTCCTGCTCGTCGGCTTCCTGTGGTTCGAGGACCGGGTCGGCGCGCGCGGCGGCATGCCGCTGCTCGATCTTGGCCTGCTGCGCATCCCGACCTTCCGGCGCGGCGTGCTGGTGGCCATGCTGTTCTTCTTCACCTCGCCCTTCTACCTGCTGTTCGCGATTTTCGAGCAGGCCGGGCTGGGGCTGGATGCGCTGCACACGGGGCTCGCGATCGTGCCGTACGGCGTCGGGCTGTTCACCGGGCCGCTTGCCAGCGCGCCGCTGACCCGCCATTCGCGGCGCGCGCTGTTCGGCATCGGCATGGGCATCCAGGTGTCGGGCTACACGGGCGTCACGCTCTGCACGGGCTCGCTGATCGACGGCGGGCTGCTGATTGCGTCCCTGTTCATCGGCGGCTTCGGCCAGGGGATCGCGATGCCGCGGCTGATCAGCCTGGTGCTCGGCGACGTCTCGCCGCACCAGGCGGGGCTGGCGGCGGGCGTGCTGAACTCCATGCTGCAGATCGGCGCAGCCGTCAGCGTTGCGGCGATCGGCAGCCTGTTCTTCGTCGTGCTCGGCAGCGCCACCGGCCCGGAGGCGTATGCGCACGCGATGACCTGGGCGATGACGGCGGTGACACTGGCCCTCGGATCGGCGCTGCTGCTCGGCGTGATCTGACCAGGACCTTGGCCGGGTACGGCCCGTTGCCTATGGTTCGCCAAAGCCGAGGAGGGAGACGCCGATGCCGATCACGCGCCGCGACATGTTGCTCGGGGGTGGGCTGGCCGGGGCCGCCGCACTCGCCCGTCCCGCGCTTGCACAGAGCGCGCCGATCCGGCTCGGCTGGCTGGCGGCGCTGACCGGACCGGGCTCGTCGGCCGGCATCGGCTTCGATCGCGGCGTGAATTTTGCGGTCAACGAAATCAACGCCGCCGGCGGCGCGAAAGGCCGAAAGATCGAGCTGGTGACGCGCGACACCCAGGGCGACCCGACGAAATGCGTCAACGCCTCCGTCGAAATGGCCCAGCGCCTGAAGGTCGATGCGGTCTGGGGTCCCTGCAACTCCGGCGAGGCGCTCGCCTGCACGCCGATCCTGGCGCGCGCCCATGTGCCGCAGATCCATCCGTGCTTCGTCGATACGCTGATCGACACCACGAAATATCCGAACGCCTATCGCATCGCCTGCTCCAACCAGCAGCTCGGCGAGGCCTCCAGCAAATACGTGCTGGAGATCATGAAGGTGCGGGAGATCGCGATCATCGGCGACACCACCGGCTACGGCACCTCCACCGTGCAGGCCTACGCGCCGACCATCAAGCAGATGGGCGGCAACATCGTCTACCAGGCGCTGATCGAGGCGTCGCAGGCCGACCTGTCGGCTGACGTCATACGGATGCGCGACGCCGGCGCAAAAGTCATCATGCCGTGGAGCGTCAACGGCGGCCTGCTCGCCCGCCTGCTGAATGCGCGGGCCGAGCTCGGCTGGGACGTGCCGGTGGTCGGCCACCCGGCACTCGGCTCGGGCGAGGTGAAGGCGCTGCTGGCGAAGCCGGCGAACTGGGAGAAGGTCTATCTGATGGGCTTCCGCAGCTGCAGCTTCGACGAAGGCGGGAAACTGCCGCAGCGCACGCAGAATTTCGTGCAGCGGATCAGCGGTAAAATCAACCTTGCGGACACCTCCCTGTGGTGGGTGGCCTGCGGCTACGACGTCGCCAACCTGATTGCGAAAGCGGTGGCCGAGAGCGGCGGGGCGAGTGCGGACGACATCATCAAGGCATGGAACGGGCTGACGAAATACCCGGGCATCTACGGCGACTACACTTACACGGCGCAGCAGCACAACGGCTACCCGACCGACGAGATCGTGCTGTCGGCGGCCAATTCGTTCCGCGACGGCGCCTTCGCGCTCGCCCCGGGCTACGGCTGATGCTCGCCGCCATCCTCGCCACCGGGCTGGCGACGGGGGCGGTCTACGCGCTGATCGGCATCACCTACAACGTGATGTTCTCGGCCTCGCGGGTGATGAGCTTCACCTCCGGCCAGCTCGGCATGCTCGGCGGCGTGTTCGGCACCGTGTTCGCGTTGTGGCTGCATCTGCCGGTACTGGCGGCTTTTGTGCTGACCCTGCTGGCCTGCGCGGGGGTCGGCGTGGTGACGGAGATCGTCGCGGTACGGCCGGTGCTGGCGAACCTGGACAAGCACCTCTACGTGCTCTCGACGTTGGCCGCCGCGCTGCTGATCCAGCAGCTGGTGGCGATAAAATTCAGCACGGAGCCGCAGCCGTTTCCGCGCCTGCTCGGCCTCGGCGCCGGCGTGCTGGACGAAAAATTCTGGCTGCCGATCGTCGCCGGCGCGGCGGCGATCGGCATTCTCGAACACGTGCAGCGCCGCACGCTGTTCGGCCACGCTTTCCTGGCGATTGCGGAGGACAGCTACGCCGCCCGCGCGCTCGGCCTGCCGGAAAAGCGGCTGCGCATGGCGAGCTTCGCGATCGCCGGGGCGGTCGGCGGGCTCGCGGGGTTCGCCGGCGGCGAGCTGATGCTGTCCTACGTCGCCAACGGCGCGCTGTGGTCGTTCTACGGGTTCGTGCCGGTGGCCCTGGGCGGCCTGGGGAACAATCGCGGCGCGATCATCGGCGGCCTGGCGCTCGGCGTGTTCCAGCAGGCGGCGAATTTCTGGCTGGGCGGCATTTTTGTGTCCATCGCGACTTTCGTCGTCTTCATCGCCGTGCTGCTGGCCGCCCCGCAAGGGCTGTTCGGAACGCAAGCCGCGCGGCGGGTATGAGGACCGCGCGTGAGGAGCGCCGAAACGCAATACCAGGGGGAGACGGCAGGACGGTTCGATTCGTCCGCTCGCCATGGGCCGAGACGCTGTCTTTCGCACTGGCCGGCATTGCGGCAATCGCTGCTCTGGCCTTTGCCGAAGCGGCTTTTCGCCTTCGGAATGCACTCTCCGCCGGACAAGCCGGTGCGCGTGTACAGACCGGTCTCATCGAGGTCGGAGCGTCCGATCAGGACGGCAGTATCCGCTATTGGATCGCCAAGGAAACGGTACGCCAGGGCGAGCTGCTCCTTGCCTCCCAGATCGCCGAGATGAACAGCCTTATGGCACGTGCAAGCTCGATCCTCGGATGGAGCGTCACCATTGTTCTGGCGCTCGGAGCGGCGCTGGCGGCGCTGCACGTTCCGGCATCTTCGGCCCGGGATGCCGGGCTTGCGGGTCGGTTCTTTGTCCCGGTGATGCTGACGGCGATCAGCTCCTTCGTCGCGGCGGTTGTATGCGTTTTTGTTCTCTGGCCGGGGCGATGGCATGCGCCCGGCCACGAGCCGCGATGGGTCGCGTCGATCCCGTTCCCATCGGAGTTGGAGACGCTTGAAGCGATGGGAGGCGGCTACGCCCAGGCTGCGGCACGCAACGCGGTCGCACTTCGCCGCCTCGAATTATCGCTGCGCGCATTCTTCGCCGCTGCACCCGCAGTGGGATTGTTCGCCTACTGCGTCCAGGCAATGTTTTCGGGTTAGCTTCCCTTGGACGGCAGCGGGAGCGTCGGCAGCTGTTTCGCGCCTGGTTTGGCGGGGGCCGTCGCTTTCACCATGGCCTCACTACTCGGAACGCTCCAATCTGTGGTTTGGGAAGCGAGCCGTCAATGGGAATGGACCCGCCGCTGGAACCATCCGCCGATCAAAGGCAAGCGGCCGGTTTGACCATGACGTCCACACTTCGCCGAGCTTCTCCGTTCCTCGTACTGGGTGCCCTCACCGTCGCGCTGCCGCTGACCGGCAACGGCTACTGGGGCGTGATCGGCACCCGCGCGGCGATCTACTGGATCCTGGTCTCCGGTCTCGACCTGGTCGTCGGCTTCGCCGGGCAGCTGGCCATCGGCTATGTCGGCCTGCTGGCGCTCGGCGCCTACACGACGAGCGTGGTCTGCGCGCGCACCGATCTCGGCGCCTTCGCCGGGCTCGCGGCGGCCGGCGTGCTGGGGGCGGCGTTCGGTGTGCTGGTCGGGCTGCCAGCGCTGCGGCTGCGCACCTTCTACTTCGCGATGACCACGCTCGGCTTCGCCACCATCGTGACGCAAGTGGCATTGGCCTGGAGCGGCGTGACCGGCGGCGGCATCGGCCTGCCGGGGCCGGTGCTGCCGCACCCGTTCGACGGCCCCTGGGGTTTTTACCTGTTCTGCCTGGCCCTCGCCGCATTCTGCACCTGGATGTGCTGCAACATAGCGGCCAGCCGGTTCGGCCGCTCGCTGATCGCGCTGCGCGATGTGGAGGTGGCGGCGGAGGCACTGGGCATCGCCAAGCCCCGCCTGTTCGTCACCGTGTTCCTGTTCAGTGGCGCGTTGGCCGGGATCGCCGGCGGGCTGTTCGCGGCGCTGCAGTCCTACATCACGCCGGACGCCTTCACCTTCGACCTCTCGGTGCTGTTCTTCATCGCCATTCTTGTCGGCGGACGCGGCTCCGTGCTCGGGCCGCTGCTCGGCACGATCATGCTGACCGTGCTGCCGGAATTCGCCGCCCCGCTGGTCGCCTGGTCAACTTTTCTGTACGCCGTGCTGTTGCTAGCCATCGTGCTGCTGCTGCCCGGCGGCATTGCCGAGCTGCTGGATTTTTCCGCGCGCCGCGCACTGCCCGCCGACCGCGCCATCAGGCCGCGTCCGCAATTCCTGGAAAACATGTTCGACCATACCGAGGCGCCGGCGCGGCTCGAATTGCGCGGCATACGCCTGCACTTCGGCGGCGTGCACGCGATCGACGGCCTCGATCTCGACATCGCGCCCGGCACGGTGCATGGCTTGATCGGCCCGAACGGCAGCGGCAAGACCACCACGCTGAACGTCATCAGTGGCTTTGCGAGCCCGCAGGAAGGCGCGGTTGCCATCGGCGCCGCGCCGCTCGCGCCAGGAAAACCGCGCAGCCGCGCCGGACGCGGCGTCGCCCGCACGTTCCAGACGCCGCGCATTATCGGCGAGGCGTCGGTGCTGGACAACGTCATGACGGGCGGGGCGATCGATGGCCGCGCGAGCTTTCTGGAATGCGCCTTCGCGCTCCCGCGCTGCCGGCGCGAGGAGGCGGGCCTGCGGGCACGCGCGCTGCTCGCGCTGCGCATCGTCGGGTTGGACACGCTGGCGGAGGTGCGCGCCGACCGGCTGCAGCACAGCGAGCTGCGTTTCCTGGAAATCGCCCGCGCCTTGCTGCTGCACCCCGCCTTCCTGCTGCTCGACGAACCGGCGGCCGGGCTGTCGGCCGAAGAGATCCGTCGGCTCGGCGCGCTGATCCGCGAGATCAGCCGGCGCGGTACCGGCGTGCTGCTGGTGGAACACCACGCCGACCTGATCTTCGACATCTGCGACCGGGTCACCGTGCTCAATCTCGGCCGCGAACTCGCCGCCGGCACCCCGGCGGAAATCCGCGCCCACCAGGAGGTCGTCAGTGTCTATCTCGGCGCCTGACCCGCTGCTCGAACTGCGCGACCTGCACGCCGGCTACGGGCGCGTTGAAGTGCTGCACGGCATCGACCTGACGATCGGCGCGGGCGAGGCGGTCGCCCTGCTCGGCCCGAACGGCGCCGGAAAGACCACGCTGCTGCGCGCGATCTCCGGCCTGCTGCCGGCGCGCGGCACGCAAAAATTCGCCGGTCGCGACCTGGCGGGACTCGGTCCGCGCGGCACCGTGCAGGCCGGGCTCGCGCACGTCATCGAGGGCCATCGCGTGTTCACCCAGCTTTCCGTACTCGACAACGTCTTGCTGGCCGGCTTCGACCTGCCGCGCGGCGAGCGCAGCGCGCGCGTCGAGGAAGCGCTCGCCCACTTCCCGGAGATCGCCGCGAAGCGGCGCGACCGCGCCGGCGCGCTGAGCGGCGGCCAGCAGCAGATGCTCGCGGTGGCGCAGGGCCTGGTGCGCCGGCCGCGCCTGCTGATGCTGGACGAACCCTCCGGCGGCCTGTCGCCGGTGCTGGTCGATCGCGTGCTGGCGGTGTGCGCCACCTTGCGGCAGGGCGGCACCGCGGTGCTGCTGGTCGAACAACTGATCGAGAAGGCGCTCGCCTTCGCCGATCGCGTCTACGCGCTGGCACGCGGTCGCATCGTTCTGGAAGAGACGCCCACCGCCGATCTGCCGGCGCGGCTGGAGAAAGCCTATTTCGGCGCGTCGCCGGCCACGCCCGGATGAATCGCTTGACTCGGCCCTGAGCGGCCGGACACTGACCGGCAAGAACGACGACGCTGCGGAGGAGATTTCCATGCGCCACGGCCTTACCCGCCGACAGTTTGGCTCGGCCGCGCTAGCCGGAGTGGCATACGGCAGTGCGCGCAGCGTCCGGGCTGACGAGCCGCTGCAGCTGCGTTGCTCGCTCGATACGGCCCCTTCGCACGGACGCAACATCTCGCTCGGCGACTACCTCAAGAAGGTGGAAGCGGCGTCGAACGGGCGGATCAAGACCGAATTGTTCGCCAGCGGCCAGTTGTTCGCCGATCTCGATGTCGGGAAGGCACTGGTGCAGGGTCAGGTGGAGATGGCCTGCCCGGGGTCCTGGACGCTGACCGGCTTCATCCCGGACGCCGATCTGTTCCAGCTTCCGTCGCTGTACGGCCAGCCGGCCGAGATAGTGCACAAGATCATCGACGGTCCCGCCGGACAGGCGGTGGCGAATTCGATCCAGCAGCGGCTGCGCAGCCACGTGGTCGGGCCCTGGCTCGATCTCGGCTACAGCAACTGGTACACGACCGCCAAGCCGATCAGCACGCTCGCCGACCTGAAGGGGATGAAGATCCGCAATTCCGGTGGCGCCGGGCAGGCTTGGCGGGCGCGCTATGTCGGCGCCATTCCGAACACCACCGCCTGGCCGAACGTGCCTTTGGCGCTCTCCCAGGGCACGTTCGACGGGCTGGTCACCACGAACGAAAGTTCTGCCAGCGCCAAGCTCTGGGAGGCCGGAGTGAAATATTGCCTGGAGGATCACCAGTATTTTGGCGAGTACGTGCCGATGGTCAGCCTGACGTTCTGGAACAAGCTCAGCGCCGGCGATCAGAAGATGATGACCGATCTGTGGGCGCAGAACATCGGCACCTATCGCGCCAACATGGGCGCGGCGCAGACCAAGGCGCGCCAGACCATGGAGAGCCACGGCGTGAAATACGTGGACCCGACGCCGGCGCAGATCGCCGACTGGCGCAAGGGCATGGTCGCCGACCAGGAGCAGGTGGCGAAGGAGCTGAAGATCGCGCCGGAGGTGCTGAAGCTCGTCGTCGCCGATGCTGGCGCCGCAAGCTGAACGCGGGCGCCTGCTGCGCGCCTGGACGGCCTGCGAGCTGACGATCGTCGGCCTGCTCGGCGCCTGCGCGATGCTCGCCGGCGCGGTGCAGGTGATCGGCCGCTACCTCGACCCCGCCAACGCCATCGGCTGGGCGGAGGAGGTGATCGTCTATCTGATCATCTGGGCGGTGATGATCATGGCCTCCCAGCTCGTGCGCACCGACGGCCATGTGCGCCCCGACCTCGTGCTGCGCCTGCTGCCGCCGCAGGGTCAGCGGGTGGCGGAGATCTTCAACTGCGTGGTGGCGCTGGTCTTCTGTGCGGGGCTCGTGTGGTACGGCTGGCAGATCGTGCAGACCGCGCTGCTGCTGGACGAGCGCAGCTCCACCGACCTGCAATTCCCGATGTGGATCTATGACACCGCCCTGCCGGTGGGTGGGGCGCTGATGTTCCTGCGCTACGTCATGCGCCTGCTGCGCCTCGCGTTCGCCTACGATCCCGGGACGATGACGATCGGCCACGGCCAGGCCATCGCGCACGAAGCGCCGGCGAACCTGGAACTCCCCGCCGACATCCCGCCGGTCTGAGCGGCGCCGACGCCAATGTGGGCGGTGCTGTTCCTGCTGCTGTTCTTCGGCCTGCTGGCAGCAGGGATGCCGATCTTCCTGGTGCTCGGCACCTGTGCGGCGATCCTGTTCGCGGTGTCCGGCCAGCCGCTGATCGGCGTCGCCCAGCTGATCATCGACCAGCTGAACTCGCAGCCGCTGATGGCGTTGCCGCTGTTCGTCATGGCGGCCGCCTTCATGCGCCGGGGCGGGGTCGCGCGCGCGCTGGTCGATCTGGCCGCGGCCTGGCTCGGCGGCATCCGCGGCGCGCTCGGGCTGGTCACCGTGGTGTCCTGCACGCTGTTCGCGGCGATCTGCGGCTCCTCGGTCGCGACCGCGCTGGCGATGGGCACGATCCTGCTGCCCTCGATGCTGGAGCGCGGCTATCCCCGCAGTTTTGCGCTCGGCGTCATCGGTGCCTCCGGCACGATCGGCATCGTCATCCCGCCGAGTCTCGCGCTCATTCTCTACGGCATCATCGCCGAGCAGTCGGTCCCCCGCCTGTTCCTGGCGGGCATCCTGCCCGGGCTGCTGCAGGCGGCGGCGTTCTTCACCTGGGTATTCTTCGATGCGCGGCGGCGCGGCTTTCCGCGCGAGCCGGCGACGCCGTTCCGCCACAAACTCGCCGTCACCTGGCGGGCGCTGCCGGCGCTCGCCGTGCCGGCCGTCGTGCTGGTCGGCATCTACGGCGGGCTGGTCACGGTGACCGAGGCGGCGGCGATCGCCGCGGTCGTGTCGCTGTTCGTCAGCCTGCTGTTCTATCGCGGGTTCCGCCCCGCGCAGACCCTGGCGGTGATCGCCGACGGCATCCGCAGCGCCGGCACGATCATGCTGATCGTCGCCAGCGCGCTCGCCTTCGGCCACTGGATGACGCTGTCCGGCATCCCCGCGCAGCTCGTGCAGTTCACCGTGGCGCACGGCTTCAAGACCTGGCAGTTCCTGCTGGCGATCAACGTGCTGCTGCTGATCCTCGGCTGCTTCCTCGAAGTGACGGCGACGCTGCTGCTGGTGCTGCCGATCCTGGCGCCGGCGCTGAAACCGCTCGGCGTCGATCCCGTGCACTTCGCGATCATCTTCACGCACAACATGGAGATCGGACTGGTGCACCCGCCGGTCGGCCTGAACCTGTTCGTGCTGTCGAGCATCTCCGCCGCGCCGGTCGGCGAGGTGATCCGCGGCATCCTGCCGTTTCTCATTCTTCTGCTGATCGTGCTGGGCATCATCACCTACGTGCCGGTGCTGACCTTGTGGCTGCCGAACCTGGTGTTCGGGCCGGGATAGGGAGGAAACGATGATCTGCCGGACCTGGCGGGGCTGGACGACGCCGGAGAACGCCGACGCCTATGAGCGGGTCGTGCGGGGAAAAGTGATCCCGGGGATCGAGGCGATGCGCATCCGCGGCTTCCGGCACATCGACCTGATGCGCCGGACCGGCCCGGAGGTCGAATTCCTGACGATCATGTGGTTCGACAGCCTGGAGGACGTGAAGCGCTTCGTCGGCGAGGATTTTCAGGTCAGCCACGTGCCGGCGGAGGCGCGGGCGGTGCTGAAAAGATTTGAGGAGCGGGCGACACACTACGAGGTGCTGGACCGGCGCTCGCAAGGGTCCTGAAGGTCAGCGCGCCGCGATCCGTCGCCGGCGGAGCGCGGCGTCCAGGCTGATCGCCCCGGCGCCGAACGCGGCGACGTAGGCGAGGCCGCCGGCCATCGCCAGGTTTTTCAGGAAATGGATTTCCATGTTGCGGTCGGAAAAATTCGTGTGCGCGACCAGCGCCGTCGCGATGCACCAGAGGCCGAGCGCCGCGCCAACCGGCCGGGTGAACAGGCCGAGCAGCAGCGCGAGCCCGCCCCCGAGCTCGATCGCGACGGCGACGGGATAGGCCAGCGCGACCAGCGGCGCGCCTTCCCGGGCGAACGCGGCCTGTGTCGCGGCCGGAGCGATCAGCTTGCCCCAGCCGCCCAGGATGAAGATGACGCTGATCAGCACGCGGCCGATGAGCATCGTCGTGTCCGTCCGCGTGTTCATGTCAGGCCCGTGCCCGCGAAGATGCAGAGATAGGAACAGAAAGCCGAACAGCTCGGGCGTGCGGCTGTCAAGGACGGCACCCGGAAGCGCCCTCGTCGCTTCCAGCAACGCGCGGGGTCGCCCGCGGCTGCATTATGGTGTTGGATGCCGCTCGCTTCGCAGCTTGGGAGCTGGCCGCATGACCCTCGCCCCACTGTTCGATCGTGCGGCGTTCCATCTGCCGCCTGATATCGCGCATGTCTGCGCCGGCGGGGAGACGCCGTTCCTGCGGCGCCACGAGGCGGCGCTGCGGCAATACGCGCTCGACAAGAGCGCCGGGCCGGATGGGCGCGCCGCCATGCAGGCGCAGGTTGACGCCGCGCGCCACCGCGCCGCGCGGTCGTGGAACGCCGATCCGGACGCGCTGGGTTTCGTCGGCAGCGTCGCCGAGGGCGTCTCGCTGGTGGCGGAGAGCCTGGACTGGCGGCCGGGCGACACGGTCTGCGTCGATCCCGCCGAGTATCCGTCGGTGGTCGGGCCATTCGCGCTGCAGCGCCGTCCGCCGGTGGCGCTGCGCTTCACCGAAGGAAGCGATCCCGGCCGCTTCGCCCGCGCGGTCGATGCGCGCACGCGCGTGATCGCGGCGAGCTGCGTGTCATACCTGACGGGCGAGCGGCTCGATCTGGCGACGCTGCGGGCCGCCGCGGATGCGATGGGCGCGCTGCTGGTGGTGGATTTCACCCAGGCCGCCGGCTACCTGCCGATCGAGGCGGGGATCGCCGATTTCGCGTTCTCCTCCTGCTACAAGTGGCTGCTCGGCACGACCGGCGTGGCGCTGGCGTACTGGAACCGGGCGCGTCAGCCGGGCTGGGCGCCGACCACCGGCGGCTGGCATTCCATCGCGCTGCCGGACCGGCCGGACTGGACGGCGGCGCTCGGCCTGCGCGCCGGCGGCGTGCGCTTCACCCGCGGCAATCCGCCGCACGCGGCGCTGTATGTGCTGGCGGGGGCGCTGGAGTTTCTGTCGGGCTTCGAGGCGCCGGCGATCACGGCGCACGTGCAGCGCCTGACCACCGGCCTGATGGACCGGCTGGGCGCGGCCGGCATTGCCTGCACCACGCCGCGTGACCCGGCGCGGCACGGTGCCAGCGTCTGCATCGACACGCCGCATGCCCAGGCGCTGGCGGAGGAGCTCGTGCGGCGCGGCGTGTATGTCTGGAACGGCCACGGCCGGCTGCGCTTCAGCTTCCACGGCTACAACGGCGAGGACGACGTGGACCGCATCGTCGCGGCGCTGGGCCCGCTCTGGCGGGGCTGACTGGATTTCTGAGAAGCAACTTTAAGAAAATCGAGCAACCACGTTCTTGACGGATCTTCCGGAATACCGACCGGAATACCGATTCGCACGGCGTTGACTCCCGAGAGCCGTTGAGAACAAATAGCGAACAACAACCGTTCGCTCCCGATGACCGCTCCCGCTTCCCCCGCCGAAATCCTGCACGCCCTGCGCTGCCGCCTGCAGCAGCGGCGCCTCCCCGCCGCCGGCGTCCTGGCGTTCGGCGATCCGCGCGTCGATGCGCACCTGCCGGGCGGCGGGCTGGCGGTCGGCCAGTTGCACGAGGTCGGCGCCGCGGCAATGGAGGCGCAGACCGGGGCCGCCGCCGGGGGGTTCGCCGCCGCGCTGCTGGCGCGCCTGCCCGGCACGATCTTGTGGATCGCGCCCTGCTGCGACCTGCATCCGCCGGGGCTGCTGGCCTACGGGCTCGATCCCGGCCGCCTGGTGCTGGTGCGCACGCAGGGGGACGAGCAGACCTTGCAGGTGATGGAGGCGGCGCTGCGCGAAGGCGGCGCCGGCGCCGTGCTGGCCGAGGCGGGGCGGCTCGGCCGCATGCCGGCGCGGCGGCTGCAGCACGCCTGCCTTGGCGGCGGCGTCACCGGCTTCGTGCTGCGGCGCTGGCCGCACGGGCGCAAGCCCATGCCGGCCGAGGGCAACGCCGCCGCCACGCGCTGGCGCCTGGCGCCCGCGCCGAGCGACGCCGATCCGCTGGACCCGCACCTGGACCCTGGGCCGCCGCGCTGGCGGGTGGAACTGCTGCACGCGCGCGGCGGCCGGCCGGGGGCCTGGATCATGGAGGCAGGGAATGCCGGACAGCGAGGCCCCGAGGGCCAGGCGCATCCTCTCCGTGTGGTTGCCGCACTGGCCGACGATCCGGCTGCGCCGGCAGGACCCCGGCTGCGCGCCGCCGGATAGAGCAATATCGGCTCCCCTGGAATCGCTCGGCGATTCCAAGCCGATGAAATTGCTCGCGAAACATGAGCTGAAGCAGGTTCGTTCCTTACGAACATGCTCCAGCCCGCTTGCGACCGTCGAGACGGTGCGCGGCGTGCGGCGGCTGGCTGCGGTCTGTGAGCGGGCGGAGGCGCTCGGGCTGACACCCGGCCAGACGCTCGCCCAGGCGCGCGCCGTCTGTCCGGGACTGGCGGTGGCCGAGGCCGACCCGGCGGCCGACCAGGCGGCGCTCGCCGCACTCGCCCGATGGTGCGAGCGGTTCACGCCGCTCGCCGCCGCCGACCCGCCGGACGGGCTGTGGCTGGATATCGCGGGCTGCGCGCATCTGTTCGGCGACGCGGATGACGGGCACGGCGAGGCGGCCCTGGCCGCGGCACTCGCGGCACGGCTGGCGCGCGAGGGCATGCCAGCGCGCATGGCGGTGGCCGGCACCGCCGGCGCGGCCTGGGCGCTGGCCCGCTCGGTGCTGAACCGCGCGCCCGGCCCGGTCGTGCTGGCGACGGGGGAGGAGGCGGCGGCACTGGCGGCGCTCTCCGTCGCCGCGCTGCGGATCGAGCCGCGCCTGGCCGCGGGGCTCGGCCGGATGGGGCTGAAGACGGTCGGGGAGGTGCTGCGCGTGCCGCGGGCGGAGCTGGCGGCGCGCTTCGGCGGGGCGCTGCTGCTGCGGCTCGACCAGGCGCGGGGGACGGCGGAGGAGGCGATCGCCTGGCCGCGCCCGCCGGTGCCCTGGGAAGAGCGGCGCGCCTTCGCCGAGCCGATCGCCACGCCCGAGGACCTCTCCCGGGCGCTCGCCTGGCTGGCCGGCCGGCTCTGCCGGGCGCTGGCGGCCAAGCGCCTGGGCGGCCGGCGGTTCCTCGCCCGCTTCTTTCGCGTGGACAGCGCGGTGCCGACGATCGGGGTCGCCACCGCCCTGCCGGTGCACGACCCCGGCTATCTCGGCAAGCTGCTGGCCGAGCGGCTGGAGACCGTCGATCCCGGCTTCGGCATCGAGGTCGTGACACTCGCCGCCGAGGCGGTGGCGCCGGTGCGGCCGGCGCAGCCGGATTTGCTGGATCCGTGGGCGGGGGAGGGGG
>JAFAYA010000008.1 GCA_019240635.1 Acidisphaera sp.
GGCGATATCGTCGGCGTCGGGCGGCACGGTGTAGCTGGGCATGGATCAGGCGGCGGCGGACTGGCGGTCGATCTGGGCCGATAGGCGGCCATAGACGCGGCGGGCGTTGCCCTCGAAAATTTTCCGGCGGTCCGCGTCGCTGATCGGCAGCGCGTCGATGTAGCGCTTCGTGTCATCGTAATTGTGGCCGGTTTCGGGGTCGATGCCGCGGACCGCGCCGATCATCTCCGACGCGAACAGGATGTTATCCACCGGGATGACTTTCGCCAGCAGTTCGCAGCCGGGGAGGTGATAGACGCAGGTGTCGAAGAAGACGTTTTTCAGCAGGTGCTCGCGCAGCGGCGGTCGCTTCATGTCCTGCGCGAGGCCGCGGTAGCGGCCCCAGTGGTAGGGCACGGCGCCGCCGCCGTGCGGAATGATGAATTTCAGGGTCGGGAAGTTGCCGAACAGGTCCGACGTCAGGAACTGCATGAAGGCGGTGGTGTCGCCGTTGATGTAATGCGCGCCGGTGGCGTGGAAGTTAGGATTACAGGACGAGCTGACATGCACCATCGCCGGTACGTCGAGCTCGACCATTTTTTCGTAGAGCGGGTACCACCAGCGGTCGGTCAGCGGCGGGTCTTTCCAGTAGCCGCCGGAGGGGTCGGGGTTGAGGTTGCAGCCAACGAAGCCGTATTCGCGCACGCAGCGCTCGAGTTCAGGGATGCAGTCAGCGGGGGACGCGCCGGGTGCCTGCGGGAGCTGGCAGACGCCGATGAAATTTTTCGGGAACAGCGTGCAGACGCGGTGGATCAGCGTGTTGCACATGTCCGACCAGACGGCGTTCATCGCGGCGTCGCCGTCGTGATGCGCCATGCCGGCGGCGCGGGGAGAAAAGATGGTGAGGTCGGTGCCGCGCTCGCGCTGGATTTTTATCTGGCCGTTGAGGACGGACTCGCGGATCGCGTCGTCGCTAATGTTCGGGCGCGGCGGGAGCTGGGCGGTGTTGCCCTTGGCCGCGACCTGCTCGGCGCGCCAGGCCTCGTGCTCGCGCGGCGAGGTGGTGTAGTGGCCGTGACAGTCGATGATCATGGCGCGGCGGTTCCTGTGGGGGATGTTGCTGCCGAACGGCACTCCGAGTGTGCTTGACGGGCCGGGGCGCGCTCAACCCCTCGCGCTACGCGCGACCCTGGCGGGCAAGGGGGGGTTGACCGCGCCCCGGCCGGTCAAGCAAGCGGCAATGGTGCCGTTGAATGGCGCAGTGGGCAGCGACATGACGGCCTCCTTCTCTCCGTCGAACGGCACCCCAAGCTCTGGTCCTGTGCGAGCGACGCGGTCAAGGCCCGTAGCCCGCTTGCGGGTCGCGCGCAGCGCGAGGCGTTGAGGGCGGCGATCGCACAGGACCACACTGGCCATGCCGCGAGCGAGGTCCTTATTCGCCGGCAGCAGGGATCGCGGCGCTGCGCCGTGGGGCGACGCGCAGGGCGAGCGCGATGATCGCGGCGACGAACAGGAACGCGGAGATCGTCAGCAGCGCCGCGGTGAAGCTGCCGGTGGTGTTCTTCACCCAACCAATCATCCACGGACCGATCAGGCCGCCGAACTGCGCCACCGTGTTGACGAAGGCGATGGAGGCGGCCGCGGCGACGCCGGTCATCAGCGAGGCGTTGATGCTCCAGAACAGCGAGTTGCCGGAGTTGATGCCGAGCCCGGTGAGGCAGAGCATCAGATAGGCGAGCGTCGGGGTCGCGGCGACGCCGCTGATGCCGATCGCAACGCCGGCCAGGATGTAGACGCCCGCCAGATGCTTCTTGCGGTCGCCGGTGCGATCGGAGCTCCAACTGACGATCAGCGTGCCGATGACGCCGAGCAGGGGCGGCAGCGCCGACAGCAGGCCGATTTCGATGTCCGTCAGGTTGCCGAGCGACTTGATGATCAGCGGCAGCCAGATGAGCAGGCCGTAGACGCCGACCAGCGCGCAGCCGAACAGAATCGCCAGCGCCCAGGCGCGGCCGTCCGACGCGCCGGCCCACCATTTGTGGGAATGCGCATCTTCCAGCGCGGTGCGTTCGCGGGCGAGCCGGGCTTCCAGCCACTCGCGCTGCTCGGGGGCGAGCCAGTGCGCCTTCGCCGGGCGCTCAGTGAGTGCCGCGAGGAAGACCAGGCCGAGGATCATCGTCGGCACGCCTTCCAGCAGGAACATCCACTGCCAACCCTGCAGGCCGCCCAGGCCGTTGCAGTAGGTCATCAGCGTCGTCGAGACCGGGCCGCCGAGCACCGCGGCGACCTGGCCGGCGATGATGTAGCCGCCGACCGCGCGCGCCCGGTAGTCCGACGGGAACCAATAGGTGACGTAGACCGCGAGGCCGGGCAGGAACCCGGCCTCCGCGACGCCGAGCAGGAAGCGCAGCGTGTAGAAGCTGGTGGCGTTCCAGACGAAGGCCATCAGCGCGGCCACCAGACCCCAGCTGATCAGGATGCGGGCGATCCAGACGCGCGCGCCGAAACGGTGCAGCATCAGATTGCTGGGGACTTCGAGCACCATGTAGCCGAGAAAGAACACGCTGGCGCCGAAGCCGAACTCGGCCGGGGTCAGGCCGATGTCGTGGTTCATGCGCAGGCCGGCGAAGCCGATATTGATGCGGTCGAGATAGTTGAAGAACATCGCGCAGAACATCAGCGGCACCAGGCGCCAATAGACACGGCGCATGGTGGTGTGCTCGAGCGAGGCGCGGTCGATGGTGTCGGCCATTTTGGCCTCCCGCTTGCCGGTCGTTCAGAGACCGTCTGAGAATGCGCATCGGCGAGTCAGCTGGCGTCGCCTTCGAGAACAGGAGCGGAGCGGCCGTTTGCGGCCGTGAGCACCGGAAGCGCAGAAAGCCGCGTCAGATGACCGCCGCAATAGCATTGTCGGACGGTCTCTCAGCGAGGTTCGGTGTTGCAGCCCAGCCGTTGCAACGTAGCGTCCACCCAGGCACGGTCGGGGGCGCGGCCGGCGCGTATGTCGGCCAACGTCTTGTCTTCGGCGGCGTGCTTGGCTTCCGCGGCGGCGGCGATCTTTTCCGCTTCGTCGAGGGGGACGGCGACGAGGCCGTCGGCGTCGCCGAGCACGAGGTCGCCGGGGGCGACGACCATGCCGCCGATGGCGACCGGGACGTTGATTTCGCCGGGGCCGTCCTTGTACGGGCCGCGATGCGTGACGCCGGCAGCGTAGACCGGGAAATGCCGCGCGCGCAGGGACTCGCTGTCGCGGATGGCGCCGTTGATGACGATGCCGCCGACGCCGCGCAACTCCGCGTAGGCGGTCATGATCTCGCCGATGATGGCGTTGGTGAGATCCCCTCCGGCGTCGACGACGACGATGTCGCCGGGTTCGGCGATGTCGAGCGCCTTGTGGACCAGCAGGTTGTCGCCGGGGCGGGTTTTCACGGTGAAGGCGGGGCCGGCCATCACGCCGCCGGCGTGCATCGGGCGCAGGGTGGGGCCGCCGGCGAAGAGTCGGGACATGGAATCGCTGACGTTGGCGGCCGGGAGCGCGCGGAAGCGGGCGATCAGTTCGGGGGAGATTTTTCGGGAGCGCCGGAAGATTGCGAAACCGACGGGCATGGCGCCCCTCCCGTTCTCGTTCAGGGCGGCAGGGTATGAGCCGCGATGTGCGGGCGCAACGGGGTGCCAACAATCGAGCTCATCGATCCCTCGCTGGACGCCGGGCCAGCGCTGCGCAACTGTGGGCCTTCCGCTTTCCCGGGGTTTCCGATGCTGTTCGACTTCGAGGTGCTGGCTCCCGAGAACCGCTACAAGCTGCTGGTGGCGACGGTGGTGCCGCGGCCGATCGCCTGGGTGGTGACGCGGGATTTGGACGGCCGGCT
>JAFAYA010000085.1 GCA_019240635.1 Acidisphaera sp.
GCACGCCCAGCGCCGCGGCGGTGGCCGCGGCGACCATCGGATTGGCGATGCTCTGGCACATGCCGAACGGCATGATGTTCATCAGCGGCACGTGGTCCATGATGTTCGCCGCCGGCTGGTTGCCGCACATCACCCGATTGATCGGCAGCACGACGAGGTTGGATGGCGCCATGCCGAAGGTGCACTGCAACTGCGCGGTGTTCACAACCTGCATTGCCATATCGGAGCCTCCTGACCCGTCCGGCGCCTTCTCGCGGCCAGCATAGACATGCCCGCCGAGGCTAAGGAAGCACCGAAGCTAGGCAGGCATGCCGGCCTTGCGATGTGAGCCGCCTCACATAATGTGGGCGGAAAGGGAGATCGGCCGATGGACGCTGCGGTGCAGAGCGAGGTGCCGGTGCTGCTGCGGCGCGACGCGGACGGGGTCGCCTGGCTCACGCTCAACCGTCCGCAGGCGCGCAACGCCCTCTCGGTCGGCCTGATGACGGGGCTGGAGACCGAGCTCGCCTCGCTCGCCGGCGATCCCGCCGTGCGCGTCGTGGTGATCGGCGGCGCCGGCCCCGCGTTCTGCGCCGGCCACGACCTCAGGGAACTGCGCGCCCGCCCGGAGCGTGCGGCCTACGAGGCGGTGTTCGCCCACTGCTCGCGCCTGATGCTGGCGATCGTCCGCTTGCCCAAGCCGGTGATCGCCGCCGTGCACGGCGTCGCCACCGCCGCGGGCTGCCAGCTGGCGGCGAGCTGTGACCTCGCGGTGGCCGCTGCGAGCGCGCGCTTCGCCACCCCCGGAGTGAATATCGGCCTGTTCTGCTCGACGCCGATGGTCGCCCTGTCGCGCGCGGTCGGCCGCAAGGCGGCGATGGAGATGCTGCTCACCGGCGACCTGGTCGACGCGGCGCAGGCCCGCGCCATCGGCCTGGTCAATCGCGTCGTGCCGGACGCCGAGCTCGGCACCGCCACCGCCGCACTCGCCGGCCAGATCGCCGCAAAAAGCCAGCTCACCCTGGCGATCGGCAAGGCGGCGTTCTACCGCCAGGCGGAGATGGAGCTGCCCGACGCCTATGCCTATGCCGCCGAGGCGATGACCCGCAACATGCTGGCGCGTGACGCCGCCGAGGGAATCGACGCCTTCCTGGAGAAGCGCGCGCCGGCCTGGAGCGGTACCTGATGAGCCGCCTGTTCGAGCCGCTGGCGATCGGCGGCCTCGATCTCGCCAACCGCATCGTCATCGCGCCGATGTGCCAGTACTCGGCCCGCGACGGCGCGGCCACCGACTGGCACATGGTCCATCTCGGCCACCTCGCGCTGTCGGGCGCCGGCCTGCTGATCCTGGAGGCGACCGCCGTGTCGCCGGAGGGGCGCATCTCGCCCGCGGATCTCGGCCTCTATTCGGACGACGACGAGGCGGCGCTGGATCGGGTGCTCCGGGCGATCCGGGCCTATTCGCCGATCCGCGTCGCCATCCAGCTCGGCCATGCCGGCCGCAAAGGCTCGAGCCGGCCGCCCTGGGAGGGCGGGGCGCAGATCCCGGCCGAAGACCCGGCGGGCTGGCAGACCGAGGCACCCTCGCCGGTGGCGCATTCGCCCGAGGAGCATCCGCCGCGCGCCCTCGACCGCGCCGGCATGGAACGGGTACGCGAGGACTTCGTCCGCGCTGCCCGGCGCGCGGCACGACTCGGCCTCGATGGCATCGAATTGCACGGCGCGCATGGCTACCTGCTGCACCAGTTCCTGTCGCCGATCGCCAACAAGCGCGAGGACGAGTACGGCGGCAGGCTCGAGAACCGCATGCGTTTCCCGCTGGAAGTGTTCGACGCGGTGCGCGCCACATTCCCGCCGGAGCGGCCGGTCTGGATGCGCATCTCGGCGACCGACTGGGTGCCGGACGGCTGGGACATCGAGGGCACCCTCGCCTTGTCCCAGGCCTTGAAGGCGCGCGGCTGTGCGGCGATCCACGTGACCACCGGCGGGGTCTCGCCGGAGCAGGCGATAAAGCTCGGGCCGGGCTACCAGGTGCCCTACGCGCAGCGGGTAAAGGCGGAGGTCGGCCTGCCGACCATTGCGGTCGGCCTGATCACGGAGCCCGAGCAGGCCGAGGCGATCATCGCCAAGGGCGAGGCCGACGCGGTCTCCCTCGCCCGTGCCATGCTCTACGATCCGCGCTGGCCCTGGCACGCCGCCGCGAAGCTCGGCGCCCGGGTCACCGCGCCAAAGCAGTACTGGCGCTCGCAGCCGCGGGAACACAAGGAGCTGTTCGAAGCCGCGAGCTTCGGCCAGCGGTAGCCGGGGTCAGGCGGGCAGCAGCACGGACACTGCGGCTTGGGCGGCGATCCCCTCGCCGCGCCCGGCAAAGCCCAGGCGCTCGGTCGTCGTCGCCTTCACCGAGACGCGGGACTCCGCCACGCCCAGCAGCCCCGCCAGCCGCGCGATCATCGCCGGCGCGTAGGGGGCGATCTTCGGCCGCTCACAGATCAGCGTGACGTCGACATTGGCGAGCACCCCGCCGCGCGCCGCGACCCGGCCCGCGGCATGGATCAGAAAGCGCGCGCTGTCGGCGTCCTTCCAGGCGGCTTCGCTGGGGGGAAAATGCCGGCCGATATCGCCCTCGGCCAGCGCGCCGTAGACCGCGTCGCACAGCGCGTGGATGCCAACGTCGGCGTCGGAATGCCCGGCAAGCCCCTGGTCATACGGAATTTCTATCCCGCATAGGAGAAGGCGGCGGCCCGGCGCAAAGGCATGCACGTCGAACCCCGTGCCGACCCGCGGCAGCAGCGGCCCGAGCAGCGCCTGCTCGAGCCGCGCCAGGTCCTCGGGCGTGGTCACCTTGACGTTCGCCTCCGACCCCGCGACCAGCCGCACGGCACGCCCGGCCGCCTCCAGCAGCATCGCGTCGTCCGTCGCCGCCCGCCCCGCCGCCCGCCGGTGCAGATCGAGCAGCAGGGAAAACCTGAAGGCCTGCGGCGTCTGCGCCCGAAACAGCCCGGCGCGATCCACCGTGCCGACGATCCGCCCGCCCTCCGCCCGCTTCAGCGTGTCGCCCACCGGCAGCGCCGGAATTGCCCCCGGCGCGTCGCCGAGCGCCCGCAGCAGCGCCGCGATCGTGCCGGCCGGCACCACCGGACGGGCGGCGTCGTGCACGAGAACGACGTCCGGCGCGTGCGGCGCGAGCGCTTCCAGGCCGAGGCGCACGCTGTCCTGCCGCTCCGCGCCGCCCGGCACGACCGGCAGATGGTCCAGTCCCGCGAGCGCGGAAAAAATCGGCTCCGCCGGCCCGACCGGCTGCAACAAGTCCGCCGGCGCCAGCGCCTCCGCCGCCCACCGGATCACCGGCCGCCCCGCCAGGGTGAGGAACTGCTTGGGCGTCTCCCCCCCGAAACGGCGGCCCGATCCGGCGGCAACAAGCAGGGCGGCGACGCGCATCCGTGCAACTAGGCGGGCGCCCCGTTGCGCGTCAAGCAAGCCAGGCGTAGTTTTGCCCAAATCATGTGCAATCCAAACGAAACTGAGCGGCCGGCTCCCGCGCGCCTGGCGCCGATCAGCGTCGGTTCCATCCGGCTGGAGACGCCGGTCGTGCTCGCGCCGATGTCCGGAGTCACCGACCTGCCGTTCCGCCGGCTGGTGCGCGACCTCGGCGCCGGCCTCGTCGTCTCCGAGATGATCGCCTCCTGGGCGATGATCCGCGAGAACCGCACGACGCTGCGCATGGCCGAGGTGGCGGGGGAGGGGCCCAACGCCATCCAGCTCGCCGGCTGCGAACCGGCCGCGATGGCCGAGGCGGCGCGCATCGCCGTGGGCTGCGGTGCCGACCTGATCGACATCAATTTCGGCTGTCCGGTGAAGAAGGTGGCGCTCGGCCAGCAGGCCGGCTCGGCGCTGATGCGCGACGAGGCCGCCGCCGCCCGCCTGCTCGAGGCGACGGTGCGGGCGGTCGATCGCCCGGTCACCTTGAAGATGCGCATGGGCTGGGACCACGCCAGCCTGAACGCGCCGGCGCTGGCGCGCATCGCCGAGCAGTGCGGCATCCGCATGGTCACCGTGCACGGCCGCACCCGCCAGCAATTCTACACCGGCAACGCCGACTGGGATTTTGTCGCCCGCGTCAAGCAGGCGGTGCGCATCCCCGTGCTCGTCAACGGCGACATCACGAGCGAGGACGACGCTGCCACGGCGCTGGCGCGCTCCGGTGCGGACGGGGTGATGGTCGGCCGCGGCTGCTACGGCCGGCCCTGGTTCCCCGCCCAGGTGGCGCACTTCCTGCGCACCGGCGCGCGGCTGCCGCCGCCGCCGCTGGCCCGGCAGAAGTCCATCCTGCTCGGCCACTTCCACGCGATGCTCGGGCATTTCGGCATCGACGCCGGGGTGCGGCTCGCCCGCAAGCACGTCGGCTGGTACACGCGCGGCCTGCCGGGCTCGGCGGAGTTCCGCGCCGAGGTCAACCGCCTGGCCGAAGCGAGCGCCGTCGAGCGCCTGGTGCAGCACTTCTACGGCCGGCTGTTCGCCGCCGGCGTCGTGCGCGACAGCCCATCCTCGCCCGAGCAGGCCGCAGCATGAAGAGCATGGTCGCCCGCGGCGTGCTCTCCGTCGTCGGTCGCGCGGCGCTGCGCCAGGCCGAGGCGAAGCCGGACGCGGCGACGCTGCTCGGCGCCCTGCCGCTCGCCGTCGTGCTGCTCGACGCCGAGAACCGCTTCCGCCATGCCAACCAGGCGGCCGAGCAGTTCCTCGGCGTCTCCGCCGCCCAGCTCGCCCAGCACCGGCTGGCCGACCTGCTGCCTCTGGACAATCCGGTCTTCGACCTCATCGCCCAGGTCCGGCGCGGCGAGGTGACGATCGCCGAGCACGAGCTGAGCCTGGAAGGCCCGCGCCTGAACAAGCACGGCATCACCGTGCAGGCGACGCCACTGCCGGAGGAGCCCGGCGCGGTGCTGCTGGTGTTGCAGGACGCCTCGGCCGCTCGCGCGCTCGACCGCCAGCTCACCTTCCGCAGCGCCGCGCGCAGCGTCACCGGCATGGCGGCGATCCTCGCGCATGAGGTGAAGAACCCGCTCTCCGGCATCCGCGCCGCCGCCCAGCTGCTCGAATCCAGCGTCGCCGAGAGCGACCGCGAGCTGACCGTGCTGATCCGCGAGGAGGCCGACCGCATCCGCGCGCTGGTCGAGCGCATGGAGGTGTTCGGCGAGAAGCCGATCGAACGCGGCGCGGTCAACATCCATCGCGTGCTCGAGCGCGTGCGCCGGCTGGCGCAGACCGGCTTCGCCGCGCATATCCGCTTCCACGAGGCATATGACCCGTCGCTGCCCTCGGTCTGGGGCAACCGCGACCAGCTCGTCCAGGTGCTGCTCAACCTGGTCAAGAACGCCGCCGAGGCGATCACCGGCGCGGATGTCGCCAACGGCGAGATCACGCTGACCACCGCCTTCCAGCATGGCATGCGCGTCGCGATCCCCGGGCTGGCCTCCCGTCTCGACCTGCCGCTCGTGGTCGCGGTGCGCGACAACGGGCCGGGCATTCCCGAGGACATCAGGCGCCATCTGTTCGAGCCGTTCGTCAGCTCCAAGCCGACCGGCAGCGGGCTCGGCCTCGCACTGGTGGCGAAGATCCTCGGCGACCACGGCGGGCTGATCGAGGTGGACAGCCGGCCCGGCCGGACCGAATTCCGCCTGCATCTGCCGATACTGCCGGAGGAGGAGCTTTCATGAACGCGGACCGCCCGGCGTGACCCCGCGCCCCATGACCCCGCCGCCATGACCCCGCCAACCGTCCTCATCGCCGACGACGACCGCTCGATCCGCACGGTGCTGACGCAGGCGCTCGGCCGCTCCGGCTATCAGGTGCGCAGCACGTCGAACGCCGCGACCCTCTGGCGCTGGGTGGAAGACGGCGAGGGCGACCTGGTGATCACCGACGTCATCATGCCCGACGAGAACGGGCTCGACCTCATCCCGCGCATCAAGCGCGTGCGGCCGGATTTGCGCGTGGTCGTGATGAGCGCGCAATCCACGCTGCTGACCGCGGTGAAGGCGGCCCAGCGCGGCGCCTTCGAATACCTGCCCAAGCCGTTCGACCTGCAGGAGCTTCTGTCGGTGGTCGGCCGCGCGCTCGCGGCACCGCCGAGCGAGCCGGACGCCCCGGCCGAGCCGCGCGACGCCGACGAGCGGCTGCCGCTGATCGGCCGCAGCCAGGCCATGCAGGAAATCTACCGGACGATCGCCCGCCTCACCACCGCCGACCTGACGGTGATGGTCAGCGGCGAGTCCGGCACCGGCAAGGAGCTGGTCGCCCGCGCGCTGCACGACTACGGCAAGCGTCGGGCCGGGCCGTTCGTCGCGATCAACATGGCGGCGATCCCGCGCGAGCTGATCGAGGCCGAGCTGTTCGGCCACGAGCGCGGCGCCTTCACCGGCGCGGTCGGCCGCGGCCTCGGCCGCTTCGAGCAGGCGAACGGCGGCACGCTGTTTCTCGACGAGATCGGTGACATGCCGCCGGAGGCGCAGACCCGGCTGTTGCGCGTGCTGCAGGAGGGCGAGTTCACCACGGTCGGCGGCCGCCAGCCGATTCGCGCGAACGTGCGCATCGTCGCGGCAACGCATCGCGACCTGCGCCAAGCGATCCGCCAGGGCCAGTTCCGCGAGGACCTGTTCTATCGGCTCAACGTGGTGCCGATCCGGCTGCCGCCGCTGCGCGAGCGCAGCGAGGACATCCCGCCGCTCGCGCGCCACTTCCTCGATCGCGCGCGCGAAGCCGGGCTGCCGGCGAAGGTGCTCGACCAGGGGTCGATGGAGGCGCTGCGCGCCCACTCCTGGCCCGGCAACGTGCGCGAACTCGAGAACCTGATGCGGCGCCTGGCGGCCCTTTATCCGCAGGAGACGATCAGCGCCGACATCATCGCCGCCGAGCTGGCCGAGGCCGCCGCCGCGGCGGCGCCGCAGGCGCCGGCGAACGGCCCGGAGCCGCTGGCGCGCGCCGTCGAGCGCCACATCCGCCAGTTCCTCGCCGCGCATCGCGACGGCATGGCGCCGTCCGACATCTACGACCGCGTACTCGCCGAGGTGGAACGCCCGCTGATCCAGATGACACTCGCCGCCACCCGCGGCAACCAGATCAAGGCGGCGGCGATGCTCGGCCTCAATCGCAACACATTGCGCAAGAAGATACGCGACCTGGAGATCCCGGTCGTGCGGGGCATCGCCTGAGAGCCGTGCGACAATGCGACGACGACGGCCATCCGATGCGGCTTCCTGCGCTTGCGGTGCGCCCGGCCCGAACGGCCGCGGCACGCCCGCGGCGCATCCTCGAACATTTCCTGGGGTCCAGGTGACAGGTCCGCGCGCGTGAACGTCTCGCCACCCGCCAGTGCGCTGCTTCCGGCGCCCGAGCAGCGCGTGCGCGAAGGCCGCAACGCCGGGCGGCTGCGCCGGCTCGGCGACATCCTGCTCGGCAAGGTCGTCACCCTCGTGCTGGCGGCCGGCGCGCTGGCGCTCGGCATTGCCACCTTCGTGCTGCTGGCCGGCGGCGTGCCGCTCGGCGTCGGGCCGAACGTGGTCTTCGTCGCCGTGCTCGCCAACCTCGTCGTGCTGCTGCTGCTCGGTGCGGTGCTGGCCGGGCGCGTCACGCGCGTCTGGGTGGAGCGTCGGCGCGGCTCCGCCGGCTCGCGCCTGCACGTGCGGCTGGTGCTGCTGTTCAGCGGTGTGGCCGTGGTGCCGGCGATCGTCGTCGCGGTGTTCGCCTCCGCCTTCTTCGACCTCGGCATCCAGTCCTGGTTCAACGACCGGGTGCGCACCGCACTCGACGAGAGCCTGCAGGTGGCGCGCGGCTATCTCGACGAGCACCGCAACAACATCCGCGCCGACGCGCTCGGCATGGCCAACGACCTCGAGCGCGCCGGGCGCCTGCTGTCCGACAATCCCGACGCCTTCGCGCAGGTGCTCGGCGAGCAGACGGCGCTGCGCGGCCTCACCGAGGCGGTGATCTACGAGCCCGTCACCGGCCAGGTCATCGCCTCGGCCGGCATGATGGCCGGCATGGGCGCCGAGACGCCGCCTGCCTCGGCGACCGATCTCGCGCGCAGCGGCGACGTCGCGGTGCTGAACTCGCCCAACGGCACGCGGGTCAGCGCGGTCGTGCAGCTCAACACCACGCCGGCGCTGATGCTGATGATCGGCCGCCCGGTCGACCCCGCCATCCTCGACCACATGGTGCGTACCGAGCAGGCGGTGACGGAGTATCAGCGGCTCGACCAGAACCGCTCCGGCCTGCAGATCACTTTCGCGCTGATCTTCGCCCTCGTGGCACTGCTGGTGCTCTCGGCGGCGGTGCTGATCGGCCTCGTGATGGCCAACCAGATCGTCCGCCCGATCGGCCGGCTGATCCTGGCGGCCGAGCGCGTGCGCAGCGGCGACCTCGCGGTGCGCGTGCCGGAGGCGGCGACCGGCGACGAGGTGGCCGGCCTGTCGCGCGCGTTCAACCGCATGACCGGCCAGCTTGCCGCACAGCGCTCCGAACTGATGGACGCCTACCGCCAGATCGATGAGCGCCGCCGCTTCACCGAGACGGTGCTGTCCGGCGTCTCCGCCGGGGTCATCGGCGTGGACGCGCAGGGCCTGATCGAGCTGCCGAACCGCGCCGCGAGCGAGCTGGTCGGCCAGGACCTGATGGCGGCGATCGGCGCACCGCTCGCGCAGGTCGTGCCGGAGCTCGGGGCGCTGGTCGAGGCGGCGCAGGCCGCCCCGGAGCGGCCGCGCACCGCGGAGGTTCAGATCGGCCCGGCGGCACGCCGCCGCACCCTGCTCGCGCGGATCGGCGCGGACCGCACCGGCGGGCGGCTGTCTGGCTTCGTCGTCACCTTCGATGACATCACCGAGCTGCAATCCGCCCAGCGCAAGGCGGCCTGGGCCGACGTCGCGCGCCGCATCGCCCACGAGATCAAGAATCCGCTGACGCCGATCCAGCTCTCCGCCGAGCGGCTGAAGCGCCGCTTCGCGCGCGAGATCACCTCCGATCCGCAGACCTTCGCGCAATGCGCCGACACCATCGTCCGCCATGTCGGCGACATCGGCCGCATGGTGGACGAGTTCTCCGCATTCGCGCGCATGCCCCAGCCGGTGATCCGTCCCGCCGACATCGGCCAGGTCGCGCGCGAGGCGCTCGTCTTGCAGCGGAGCGCGCGGCCGGAGATCGGCTGGAGCACGTCCATGCCCGAACGCGGACCGGTGGCGCCCTGCGACCGCCGGCTGATCGGCCAGGCGCTCACCAACCTGCTGCAGAATGCCGCCGACGCGGTCGCCATGCGCCGCGACCGGCCGGACGGCAGCGCCGGATCGATCGCGCTCTCGCTCGAGGAAGACGCCGACGAGGTGCGAATCGCGGTGACCGACGACGGCATCGGCCTGCCCGAGCAGGACCGCTTCCGGCTGACCGAGCCGTATGTCACGCACAAGCCCAAGGGGACCGGGCTCGGTCTAGCGATCGTGAAGAAGATCATGGAGGACCACGGCGGTCGCGTGACGTTGGACGACCGCCCGGACGGGAACGGGGCGGTCGCCGCGCTGGTCTTGCCGCTGCGGCCGGCTGCTACCTGAGGGTTTGGGGGGGATGGCGCACGAGATCCTGATCGTCGACGACGAGCCGGACATCCGGCTGCTGATCGATGCCATCCTGCGCGACGAAGGCTATGAGACCCGCCAGGCCGCGGATTCCGAGGCGGCGGTCGCCGCCTTCCGCGCCCGCCGCCCCTCGCTCGTCGTGCTCGACGTTTGGCTGCAAGGTTCGCGGCAGGACGGGCTCGGCATCCTGCAGACCCTGCACGGCGAGGAGCCGCACGTCCCCGTCGTCATGATCTCCGGCCACGGCAACATCGAGATGGCGGTCACCGCCATCCAGCACGGCGCCTACGATTTCGTCGAGAAGCCCTTCAAGTCCGATCGCCTGCTGCTGGTCGTGCGGCGCGCGCTGGAGGCGGCCTACCTCGCGCGCGAGAATGCCGAACTGCGGCTGCGCGCCGGCCCGGAGACCGACCTGCTCGGCGACAGCCAGCCGGTCACCGCGTTGCGCAACGCGGTCGAGAAGGTCGCGCCGACCGGCTCGCGCGTGCTGATCAGCGGCCCCGCGGGATCGGGCAAGGAAGTGGCGGCGCGGATGATCCACGCCCGCTCCCGCCGCGCCGAGGGTCCGTTCGTCGCGCTGAACTGCGCGACCCTCAACCCCGCCCGCTTCGAGGAGGAGCTGTTCGGCGTCGAGGCCGGCAGCGACCCCGCGTCGCATCCGCGCCGCGCCGGCGTGCTCGAGCGCGCGCATGGCGGCACCCTGCTGCTCGACGAGGTCTCCGACATGCCGCTGGAGACGCAGGGCAAGATCGTGCGCGCGCTACAGGACCAGACTTTTGAGCGCATCGGCGGCTCGGCGCGCGTGAAGGTGGACGTCCGGGTGATCGCCACGACCAACAAGGACCTGCACGCCGAAATCAACGCCGGCCGTTTCCGCGAGGATTTCTATTACCGCCTCGCGGTGGTGCCGCTGAAGGTGCCGAGCCTCAAGGAGCGGCGCGAGGACGTGCCGCTGCTGTCGCGCCACTTCCTGCACCGCTCCGCCGAGACCTCCGGTATGCCGGTGCGCGAGCTCTCGACCGACGCGGCGACCGCGCTGCAGGCCTATGACTGGCCCGGCAACGTGCGCCAGCTGCGCAACCTGATGGACTGGCTGCTGATCATGGCGCCGGGCACGCCGGCCGACCCGATCCGCGCGGAGATGCTGCCGCCGGAGATCGGGTCCAACGCGCCGGCGCTGCTGAACGTCGATTCCGGCGCCGACATCATGGCCCTGCCGCTGCGCGAGGCGCGCGACCTGTTCGAGACCCAATACCTACAGGCGCAGCTGCTGCGCTTCGGCGGCAACATCAGCCGCACCGCCGGCTTCGTCGGCATGGAACGCAGCGCGCTGCACCGCAAGCTCAAGCAGCTCGGCGTCAACTCGGAAGACCGCGCGAGCTGACGCGGCGCTCGTTCCGCGCGATCCTGTGCCTGCTGGCGCTGCCCGCGCTGGCGGCCTGCGCCGGTGCGGCGCCGGCGACCGCCTGCCGGCTGCAGCGCCTCGGCACGCTGGCGCTCGCCATGCGCGACGGCTTCGTCGCCGCCCCCGCGGCGATCGATGGCACGCCGGTGACGCTGCTCGTCGATACCGGCGCCGAGGGCACGCTGGTCACCCCGGACCTCGCGGACGCGCTGCATCTGCCGCGCGACAACCGCCACCTAAGCCGCCTGTATGGCCCCGGCGGCGAGCTGCTGAGCGCCAACGCAGCGTTGCGGTCGCTGCGCGTCGGCCCCTTCGACTTGCCGGACCGCCGCGTCAATGTCGGCGCGCTGCCGCAGAATCGCGGCAACGCCGGACCGTTCGGCGGCATCCTCGGCGCCGACATCCTCGCGCATTTCGACGTCGATCTCGACATCCCCCGGGGCGAGCTGACCTTCTACGCCGTGCAGGACTGCGCCGGCCGCTTCCTGCCCTGGGACGCCCCGTACGGCGCGGTGCCCGCCCTGCGCTCGCGCTACGACCGCTTCCTCGTCTCGCTGGAGGTCGACGGCACGCCGCTCAGTGCCGTGCTGGACAGCGGCGCGCGCGCCAGCGTGATGAGCGAGGCGGCGGCCGCCCGGCTCGACGTGGACGCCCAGGCGCTGGCAGGCGAGCCCGCCGGCAGCGGCGAGGGCATCGACCGGAACGCGATGACCTATCACCGCCACCGCTTCGCGTCGGTGCGGGTCGGCGCCGAAGTGTTCAATGATCAGCCGATCGAGGTGGCGCCGCTCCGCCTCCGCGAAGGCGATATGCTGCTCGGCGCGGACTTTTTACGCACCCGCCGTGTCTGGATCTCCTATTCCACCGGCCAGGTGTTCATCGCCGCGCCTTGAACGCACCCGACCTGCCGTACCACACTGACGTCCCCCCAGGAGCCGCCGCGATGAGCCGCATCGCCTATGTCAACGGACGCTACCTGCCGCAGCGCCACGCCGAGGTGAACATCGAGGACCGCGGCTATCAGTTCGCCGACGGCGTCTACGAGGTCGTGCATGTCTATGACGGCCGGCTGATCGACGCGGATCTGCATCTCGACCGGCTCGACCGCTCGCTGCGCGAACTCCGCCTACCCGCACCGATGAGCCGCCCGGCGCTGCTTCACGTGCTGCTGGAGGTCGCGCGCCGCAACCGCGTGCGCGAAGGCCTGCTCTACATGCAGGTGACGCGCGGCGTCGCGCGCCGCGACCACGTCTTCCCCCAGGGCGTGCGGCCCGCCCTGGTCGTCACGATCCGTCGCGTCCCGCGGTTCCCCGCCGGCCCGGACGGCTGGACAACGCAGGCGATCACCCACCCGGACCAGCGCTGGGCTCGCTGCGACATCAAGACCGTCGGCCTGCTGCCCAACGTGCTGGCCCGCCAGGCGGCGCGCGAGCAGGGTGCGGGCGAGGCCATCCTGTTCGACGCCGAGGGCATGGTCACCGAAGGTGCGGCGACCAGCGCCTGGATCGTCGACGACGCCGGCACGCTGCGCGTCCGCCATCTCGACAACCATATCCTGCCGGGCTGCACCCGCGCCGCGCTGACGCGCTTGCTGCAGGACGCCGGGCTGACGGCGGAGGAGCGCGCGTTCAGCCTCGACGAGCTGCGCCGGGCGCGCGAGGTGTTCATCACCGCCGCCACCACCTTCATCAAGCCGATCCTGGCGGTGGACGGCGCGCCGGTGGGCGACGGCACGGTCGGCCCCGTCGCGCGCCGGCTGTTCGCGCTGTTCGCGCGCCACGTGCGCGGCGGGCCGCGCAACGCGCCGGCCGCGTGACCCCATCACGCGCCGGCGCGTGACCCCGTCTGTCCTGCTGTTCGACTGGGACAACACGCTGGTCGACGGCTGGGCGGCGATCACCGCGGCGTTGAATGCCGTCTTCGCCGCGCACGCCATGCCGGCCTGGAGTGTCGCCGACACCCGCGCGCGCGTCCGCGGCTCGCTGCGCGACACGTTTCCCGGCATGTTCGGCGAGGCCTGGCGCGGCGCGCGCGACCTGTTCTACGCGACGCTCGCCGATCAGCATCTCGACCATCTTCGGCCGATGCCCGGCGCGATCGAGGCGCTCGCCGCCGCCGCACCCTGGCCGCAGGGCGTCGTCTCCAACAAGGCGGGGAAATTCCTGCGCGCGGAAGTGGCGCATCTCGGCTGGGCGCCCCGCTTCGCCGCCGTCGTCGGCGCCGGCGACGCGGCGGCCGACAAGCCCGATCCCGCGCCGATCCGGCTGGCGCTGGCGCCGCTCCGCCACCCCGCCGACGCCTCGGTCTGGTATCTCGGCGACACCGCACTCGACATGCGCACCGCGCGCGCCGCCGGCTGCACCGCGGTGCTTGTGGGCGACGCCGCGCACGACGGCGGCGTCGCCCGCGCCGACCCCGACCTGCACTTCGCCGACGCGCACGCGCTGGCGGCGCACCTCGCCGGTCTGCGGCGCTGAGGGGTCCCCTCGCGCCGCCGAGGGGGGTTCCGAACCCGCCCGCAATTCTCTATGCAGCCCTGGCAAGCACGGGTGACGCATGATCGAGCGGATCGCACGCCTTCTCTCCGGCGCTGCCCTGGCGGCCACCGGCGCGCTGTTCGCCGCGCCGCTGGCGGATGCCCAGCCGCCGGCGGACGCCAGCAGCATCTGGACGCTGCAGGATGAGAACGCCTCGATCACCACCAACCGGCTGACCGACCGCTACTACGTCAATGGCCTACGACTCGGCTGGACGTCGCCCACCGACCTGGTGCCGGACTTTGCCTCCCGCGTGGGCCGGGTCCTCTGGGGCGACGGGCGGCAGCGCATCTCCATCGACCTCTCGCAGGAGATCTACACGCCTGCCGACACGCAGGCGAAGCCGCCCGACCCGCATGACCGGCCATATGCCGGCGTACTCACTGGGGATTTCTCGCTGCTGCAGGACAATGCGGACTGGCGCAGCTTGCTCGGCCTGCAGCTCGGCGTAGTCGGCCCGGGCGCCGGGGGCGAAGAAATCCAGAACGGCTGGCATGACCTGATCGGCCAAGGACATGCGCTCGGCTGGAACTACCAGATCCACAACGAGCCGGTGATCGAGCTGCTGAGCCAGCGCATCTACCGGGTGCCGATCGCCAGCTTCGGCGGCCTGGAGACCGACACGCTGCCCGACCTCGAGGTCGGCGTCGGCAACCTGCGCGTGTACGCGCTGACCGGCACCATCGTCCGCCTCGGCCAGGGGCTCGGCTCGGATTTCGGGCCGGCGCGCGTGCGCCCGGGCCTGACCGGGGCAGACGCCTACACGCCGACCCGGCCGTTCGCCTGGTACATCTTCGCGGGCTTCGACGGCCAGGCCGTGGCGCACGACATCACGCTCGACGGCAACACGTTCGAGAGCAGCGCGCACGTCTCCCGCCAGCCCTTCGTCGGCGAGGCGGAGGCGGGGCTGGCGGTCATGTTCGCCGGGCTACGGGTCAGCTACACGCACGTCGTGCAGACCCAGGAGTTTCACGGCCAGCACGGCGGCCTGCACCAGTTCGGCTCGCTGGCAATCTCCGCGCGGTTCTGAACCGCTCAGTCGCCGGCCAGCTTCGCGTCCATCAGCGGCGCGGCGAGGCGCATCAGTGCGGCGATGTCGGGCGTCCGGTCGATCGCCAGCACGGCATCCGCCAACCGGGCGCTGCGTTCCGTGCCCAACACCGCATCCGTCAGGCCGGCGAATTTTTCGCGCAGCTCCTGCTCGGTCAGGAAATTGCCGGGTTCGCCCTTCGGCACGAGCACGGTCTTCACGTGCGCACCCCCACGCGCCTGCACCGTCACCTTGCCGGCCATGTTGACGGGGAAGGCGGCCTCGATCTCCGGGTCGTGCACGCAATGCACTTTGGTCAGCAACCCACGAACCGCGGGATCATGCAGCAGGCGATAGCTGTCCCAGCCCATCGTGCCGGTGGCGAGCGCCGTCGCGATGACGAAATTGCCGCTGAACTGCCCGTCCACGACGTTCTGCGGGTCCGCCTTCTTCTCGGCGGGCACGCCGACCAGCCGCATTCCGGCGTTGGACAGGCCGAGCGTGACGCTGTCGATCTCCTCGGGCCGCAGGCCGAGTTCGCGCCGCAGCGCGATGGCGGCGTCGATGCCGGCGTGGCCGTAGCGGCAGGACGGGTACGGTTTGACCGCGGTGTTCATCAGCTCGAACCGCGTGCCGAGATCGCGCAGCGCCCGCTCGGGATCGGGCGCGGGCGCGTAGGCGGCAAGGAAGCCGTGCGGCCCCTCGATCGCCGCCGCGGCACCCTTGAACCCCTCGCGCGCGAGCGTCGCGGCGGTGAGCCCGCACATCGCCGCCCAGCCGACCTGAAAACGCTTGGTCCAGGCGCCGTTGGCGAGGAATTGCAGGCTGCCGGCGCACTGGCTCAGTGCGATGCCGAACGCCGAGGCGATCGACGCCGCATCCAGCCCGAATACCCGCCCGGCGGCCGCCGCCGCACCGAACGCGCCGCAGGTGGCCGTCGGGTGGAAGCCGCGCGCGTAGTGCTCGCCGGCCGGCAGCGCGAGCGCAACCCGGCAGGTCACCTCGTATCCGGCGATGATCGCCGCCAGCACCTCGGCGCCCGCGGCGCCCGCCATTTCGGCGGCCGCCAGTGCTGCCGGGATCACCGGCGCGCCCGGATGCAGCGAGGCGGCGGCGTGCGTGTCGTCGAAGTCGAGCGAGTGGGCGAGCGCGCCGTTCAGCAGCGCCGCACCGGCGGGGGCGTATCGCGCGGCGTCGCCGAACACCCCGGCGCTGCCGGCGCCGAGCCCGAGCGCGCGCACCGCGGCGAGCAGGGCAGGGGTGCTCTCCGCGTCATGGCGGCCGCGAACGATGTTGCCGACGAGGTCGAGCACGAGGAAGCGCGCCCGCGCGGCCACCTCGGCCGGCAGCCGCTCGAGCCGGATGCCGGCGCTGAAGCCGGCCAACGTCTCGGTTACGCTTGCCGTCATTACGTCCATCGCCCGCTCTCCCGCGTCCCCGGCGAGTCTGGCGCAATCGAGGGTGCGTTGGAAGGCCGGGTTCCCGCGCCGTGATTGCTGCCGGCGGGTCGCCTGTGGCAGAGGTAGGCGGTGCTGACCCGCCGAGTCCTGCTCGCCGCGCCGAGCCTGGCGCTGCCCACCAGCGCCTGGGCCTACGCGGGCGATTTCGACACGTTCCTCGGCGGACTGCGCGCCGAGGGCCTGCGCAGCGGCGTATCGGCCGCGACACTCGACCGCGCGCTCGCGGGATTGCGGCCGAACGAGAAGGTGCTGGAACTCGACCGCCGCCAGCCCGAGTTCACCCTGACCTGGGAGCGCTACCGCGAGACCCGGCTGACGGATCAGCGCATCGCCCAGGGCCGCGCCTTGGCAGCGCAGAACCGGCGCCTGCTCGCCGCCGTGCGGTCGGCCTACGGCGTCGATGCCGGCGTCATCATGGGCATCTGGGGGCTCGAGTCCAACTACGGCGGTTTCACCGGCGGCTTCAACGTCATCGAGGCGCTGGCGACCCTGGCGTGGGACGGACGGCGCGCCGGCTTCTTCCGTCCCGAGCTGATGAGCGCGCTGC
>JAFAYA010000078.1 GCA_019240635.1 Acidisphaera sp.
TGTGTTCGGCCGGAGGGGCTGTTCTGCCGGCCCGGTGGCTTCTACGTCGACCCGCTCCGCCCGGTGGAGCGGGCCGTCGTCACCCACGCCCATTCCGATCATGCGCGCCCGGGACACCGGGCGGTGCTGGCGAGCCCGGAGACGCTGACGCTGATGCGGGTGCGGATGGGCGAGGATCGCGCCGGCGAAACCCAGCAGGCGCTGGGCTGGGGCGAGGCGATCACCATCGGCGAGGTGCGCGTCTGGCTCGAACCCGCCGGCCACGTGCTCGGCAGCGCGCAGGTGGCGATGCAGTGGCGCGGCAGCCGCGCGGTGGTCAGCGGCGACTACAAGCGCCGGCCGGACCCCACATGCGCCGGCTTCGTGCCAATCCCCTGCGACGTGTTCGTCACCGAGGCGACGTTCGGCCTGCCGGTGTTCTGCCACCCTTCCGACGCGCACGAGATCGAGCGGCTGCTGGCGAGCCTGGCGCTGTTCCCGGAGCGCACGCATGTGATCGGCTGCTATTCCATCGGCAAATGCCAGCGGCTGATCGCGCTGCTGCGGCGCGCGGGGTGGGAGGCGCCGATCTATCTGCACGGCGCGCTGGCCGGGCCGTGCCGGGAATACGAGCGGCTCGGTGTCGCGCTCGGCGATCTGCGGCCGGCGACGGTGGCGGGGAAGGAGGCGCTGAAAGGGGCGGTCGTGCTGGCGCCGCCGAGTGCAATCACCGAGCGATGGGCGCGGCGGCTCGTCGACCCCGTGGTGTCGCTCGCATCGGGCTGGATGCGCGTGCGTCAGCGCGCCAAGTCGCGCGGGGTGGAGCTGCCGCTGGTGATCTCCGACCACGCGGACTGGCAGGAGCTGAACGACACGATCGACGAGGTCGGCGCCCCGGAAGTCTGGGTCACGCATGGCAGCGAGGAGGCGCTGATCCATGCCCTCGGCCAGCGCGGCATCAGCGGGCGGGCGCTGCGGCTGGTGGGGTATGGCGAGGAGCAGGACGACGTGGCGACGGCGGCGTGATGACAGTAGGCTGTGGCCGCGTGCCGGCATCCGGAGGGCGAACGGCGTGACCGTGTCGGGCTCACTGCGAAAGCGAAGGGCGTCGAAGCCCGCCGAGGATGAGGTGCCCTGGGAGATGGCGAACCTGCGCCCGGACCGGACGGGACTGCCCTTCGTTGTCTGGATTTCCCAGCGCGGCAATGCGCGGCACGACGTGCGCGTCAACGTGACGCCGGGTCCGGCCTGGCAGCCCGAGCGCGCCGCGAGTGTGGCGGTGCGTCCCGCCGTCCGGGTCGTGCAGGGCGAACTCCCGGCCGCCGACCTCGCCCTGCTCGGTCGATGGATCGCCCGCAACGAGCCGGTGCTGATCGATTTCTGGGAGGGCCGCATCGCCTACACCGAGGATGCACTGGCGCTAATCGAAAAGCCGTAGCGCCGCGATCGCCGCGCCATGATCGCCTTCGCCGACCTGCTGGAACGGCTGCTGTTTACGCCCGGCCGCAACGCCAAGATCGCGCTGTTGCGGCGCTATTTCGCGACTCAGCCCGACCCTGACCGCGGCTACGGCCTCGCGGCCGTCACCGGCGAGCTTTCTTTCGCCGCCGCTAAGCCCGGCCTGATCCGCGACCTCGCGGCCGAGCGCACCGACCCCGTGCTCTTCGCCTGGTCGCACGACTATGTCGGCGACCTCGCCGAGACGGTGGCGCTGATGTGGCCGGCAGCGAAAACCGACGGCGTCACACCCGCGCTCGCCGAGGTCGTCGAGACGCTGCACACCGCGCCGAAACCGACCCTTCCGGGCATCGTCGCCGGCTGGCTGGACGCTTCAGATGCGTCGGTGCGGCTGGCGCTGTTGAAACTCATCACCGGCGGGTTGCGCGTCGGCGCTTCCGCCCGGCTCGCAAAAATCGCGCTCGCCGAAATCGCCCAGGGGCGGATCGCGCCTGACGAAATCGAAGAAGTCTGGCACGGCCTGGCGCCGCCCTACGCCGACCTGTTCGCCTGGATCGAAGGGCGCGGCGAACGTCCGGACCCGGCCGATGCGCCGGTGTTCCGGCCGATGATGCTCGCGCATCCGCTGGAAGCCGCCGATCTCGCCGTGCTTGATGCGCAGGCGTTCCGCGCGGAGTGGAAGTGGGACGGCATCCGCGTGCAGCTGGTTTCCACGAACGGCGGGCGGCGGGTGTTTTCACGCGGTGCGGACGACATTTCCGCGGCGTTTCCGGAAATCCTCGATGCGATGTCGTTTCGCGCGGTGCTGGACGGCGAACTGCTGGTGCTGCGCGACGGCGTCGTCGCGCCGTTCGCCGATCTGCAGCAGCGGCTGAACCGCAAGACGCCGGGACCGGGCATGCTGCGCGATTTTCCGGCCGGGGTGCGGCTCTACGATATCCTGTTCGACGGCATCGAGGACCTGCGCCCGCTCCCCTTCGATGCCAGGCGACTTCGACTGGAACAATGGTACGCGCGCGAGCGGCCGCAGCGCATGGACCTTTCGGAGATGATCGGCTTCGCCGACATCCCCGCACTCTCCGCCATCCGCGACGGCGCGCGCGCCGCCTCCATCGAGGGCCTGATGCTCAAGCGCGGCGACAGCCCGTACGTGCCCGGCCGGCCGAGGGGGCAGTGGTGGAAGTGGAAGCGCGACCCGCTGACCATCGACGCCGTGGTGATGTACGCGCAGCGCGGCCACGGCAAGCGGAGCAGCTACTACTCCGACTACACGTTCGGCCTCTGGCGGGACGACGGCGCCGGAGGGCAGGAGCTGGTGCCGGTGGGAAAGGCCTATTCCGGCATCACCGACCAGGAGCTGCTGTTCCTCGACCGCTGGGTGCGCAACCACACCATCGCTCGCTTCGGGCCGGTGCGCGAAGTGGAGAAGACGCTGGTGCTGGAGATCGCGTTTGACGCCGCCCAGCTCTCCGGCCGCCACAAATCCGGCGTCGCCTTGCGTTTTCCGCGCATCGCCCGCCTGCGCACCGACAAGCCGGCGAGCGAGGCGGACCGGCTCGACGCGCTGCTCGGCACGATCGGCAAGCCGGCGCAGGACGCCGCCTAGGCTTTCAGCCCTTCGCCATCGCGCAGCCGCTCTGATCCGCCGCCCGGAACGCCTCGCCCGCCGGCACTTTTGCGACCACCTCCAGCAAATCCCACGCGCCCCGCGACTGCGCCGGCGCCTTCACCCGCATCAGGTACTGGTCGAACGCCATCTTGTTGTTCGCGAGAATCCGCCCGTTCTGCGTGTACATATCCTCGACCGGCAGCGCCTTCATCGCCGCAATCACCGCCTGCGTGTCGGTTGTCCCCGCCTTCTGCACGGCCTTCAGATAATGCAGGGTCGCTGAATAGACGCCGGCCTGCAGGTCGGTCGGCATGCGGCTCGTCTGCGCATGAAAACGTTGCGCCCAGGCGCGCGTGCGGTCATCGAGGTCCCAGTACCAGGACTGCGCGAATTGCAGCCCCTGCGCCGCCTGCAATCCGAGCGCATGGATATCCGTCAGATAGGCGATCGGCGCCGCCAGCGCCTGGCGCGGCGCCAGCCCGAACTCGTTCGCCTGCTTCACCGCGGTGCTCATGTCGTTGCCGCTGTCGGCGAATGCCACGACCTGCGCACCCGAGGCGCGAGCGGTTTCGAGATACGAGGCGAAATCGGCGTTTCCGAGCGGATGGCGGACCGCGCCCAGCACCCTGCCGCCGCCGGCCTCGATCACGGCTTTCGCGTCCTGTTCCACGGAAATGCCGAACACGTAGTCCACCGTCACGAAGAAATAGCTGGTCTTGCCGCTCGTCAGCAGCGGCCGGAACAGCGCGGCGGCGTCGGACTGGGTGTTCTGCGCCCACTGGAATCCGTTCGGGGAACATCCACTGCCTGCCAGCGTGGAGCTCGTCGAGCTCACATGCATCACGATGCGGTCGTATTGCCGCGCGAGCGGCTGGGCGGCGAGGGAGACCGCCGAATTGGCGAAATCGGCGACCATCCGCACATCGCCGGTGCCAAACCATTCGCGAACCAGGGCGGCGCCGATATCCGGCTTGTTCTGATGGTCCCCGACGATGACTTCCAGAGGCCGGCCGAGCACCGCATTGCCGACATCCGCGACGGCCAGCTTCGCCGCGACGACCGATCCCGGTCCCGCGAGGTCGGCATAGGGTCCGGTCTGATCGTTCAGCACGCCGATCTTGATCGCCCCCGCATTCTGCGCCCGCGCCGCGCGGATCGGGGCGGCACCAGCCATCCCGCCGAGCAAAGCCCGCCGCCCGATACGCATCGGTGATTCCAGCATTCCGCGTGCACTCCCCTTGTTGCCGGACCTCGTCCGACGGCGCTGCGATTGTCGTCCTGCGCGGTCGGCGGCCTCAAGGCCTCGCGCTGCGAGCGACCCGCAAGCGGGCAGGGGGCCTTGACCCCGCCGACCGCGCAGGACAGCGGCTCGGGACGCCGTTCGACGGACAGGAAGAGGTCCTTGATGCTGCACGCGCCGTCATTGAACGGCACCATTGCCACTTGCTTGACGGCCGGGCAGGGTCAAGGCCCTCGCCCGAAGGGTCGCGCGCAGCGCGAGGCCTTGAGGCCGTCCCGGCCGTCATGCACGATGATCACGCCGTTCGGCAGCATCGGGAGAGAAAACGACATGCCGATCACCCACAACACCGCGCTGTGCAAACTCCGCGACGGCGGCCTCGCCCTCGGCTTCGGCGTGCACCACCTGCGCAGCACCGCCACCCCGATGCTCGCGAAAGCCGCCGGCTACGACTGGCTGTTCATCGACACCGAGCACGGCGCCCACACCATCCAGGAAGCCACCCAGCTCTGCCTCGCCGCGCTGCCCACCGGCGTCGCGCCCATCGTGCGCGTCTGCCGCGACGCGCTGGACGAGGGCACCCGCGCGCTCGACAACGGCGCGCTCGGCATCGTCGTGCCGCATGTGGACACCGCGGAGCACGCACAACGCATCGCCGCCGCCTTCCGCTTCCCCCCGCTCGGCCACCGAAGCTGGGGCGGCCCGCCGGCCATCTACGGATTCCAGCCCCCGCCGGTCGCCCAGGCGCAAGAAGAAATAAACCGCGAAATCCTCGTCTGCGCGATGCTCGAGACGCCGCAAGCCATCGACAACGCCGATGCCATCGCCGCGGTGGACGGAATCGACTCGCTGATGATCGGCACCTCCGACCTCTCGGCGGAAATGGGCATTTCCGGCCAGATCGGCCACGAGCGCATCCAGGTCGCCTACGGCAAACTCGCCGAGGCCTGCCGCCGGCACGGAAAATTCATGGGCATGGGCGGCGTCTACGACGAGCAATGGGCGAGCCGCTACATCGCCATGGGCGCGCGCTTAGCGCTGGGCGGCAGCGACCACGCCATGCTGCTCGCCGCCGCCTCGGCGCGCCTGAAATTTCTACGCAGCGTTGAACCGAAGGTGAAGCGAGACTGACCGGCTACCATCGGCCCGACAATATAGGGACCAACATTGCCGCATCTACGAATTGCTTGAACGCAACACACCGCCTGTTCTCGTCGAGAACGAAGATTTGGCCCAGCGCGCCTCCGCTGGAGAAAGCCATCTCGTAGGCGTACCAATGATAATCAGGGGAGTGCTCCAGGATGGCCCTAGCCGCAGCGGCCATTCCAGGGCCGTGGCGTTGCTCATCATACGCCACCAGGTTTCGCTTCGCGCGGTCGTCAATTTCGACGAGTTGTGTGGTGTCCGCCTTCATGACCTCGGGATTGATTAGCCCAAGAAAGCCATCGGACCAGCACTTCACTGTTTCCGTGCTGATATGGTCCCCCGCCTGGGCGGAGCGCGTCGTCTGACGGTAACGCATGCAGATTTCGATCGCCTCTGAGGCGCTCAGTGTGCTTGCGGCGTACGCGATCGGTAGCTCCAGCTTTTTGCGGCACGAGGTGTAGTCCGGATTTTCGAGCGTCGGTCCAAAGGGCGGGGATGGACCGGCAGATGGCTGGGCGAGCCCGGGGCTTGCGCAGATGAGGAGAGCCGCAAGCGCGACTCCGATCCGCAGGAAATCGCCCAGAACGGCGTTTGTCCTCATCTCGCCCCTCAAAGCCATCCTGAATGACTCAACCGAAAGTTAAACTTCCACCTCCGAAGGAGCAACATTATGGTGACGGAGCATGACCCGATGTAGCTCGATGAACTGTTCGCTCCGCGCGGCCTGCCGTGCCAGCTCAGAATCGAGGATCTATAAGCAAGCCGCTCGGTCACGATCCCTTGCGTGTTTCAGCGTCTGCGCGCAGCTGCTCGAAGTGCGCGCGTATGTCCTCCGCGGTGGTGCGCTCCGGGAGATCGATCGCTTCCTGAATCTTCGCGCGGATGACATTGAGGCGGTGCTCGCGCTCGCCCCCGTGTACCGGCCAAACGCTCGCTCCGTTGTCACTGGAGGCCGGGCACGTTATTCGGCCGCCTTCTTCCGCATCTCCCAGTCATCCACGGCGATACGCGGCATCTCGAACCGGTCGCTGGTCCGCGCGTACCACCCCCGCCCGTGCATGCGGCCGATCAGCTTTAGCGCCGGCGTGTCGATATAGCACCGCGCCGGGTCCATCACCGCGTCGTCGCGCACATGGATCGCCAGCACCTCGCCCATGACGATCGCGCGGTCGTTGCCGACCTCCACCGTCATATACCGACGGCACTCCAGGGACACCGGGCTTTCGGCGATGCGCGGCGGCCGCACATGCCGGCACGGCTCCGTCGTCAGCCCGGCCTGCGCCAGTTCGTCCACATGCGCCGGAAAATCGATCGCGGTGATATTCATCTGCTCGGCAACCTCTTCCGAGACCAGGTTCACGACGAACTCCCCGGTGCGCCGAATGATGTTCCCGGTGTCCTTCACGTCGCCCGGCCCGCGCCCGCCGATGCCGATGCAGACGATCGGCGGGTCCTGCGAGAACGCATTGAAAAAGGAAAACGGCGCCGCGTTCAGCCGCCCGTCGATATCCTGCGTGACCACCCAGGCGATCGGCCGCGGCACCACCGTCGCCACCAGCAGCTTGTAGTGATTCTCGGGAGCCAGCACCTCGAAGTCGAACAGCATGCAAAACCTCAGCCCACGAGATTGGAAGGCGTGCGCCCGGCCAGCACCGCATCGATGCCATCCAGCACCAGGAAACCCATGGCGTCCCGCGTCTCCCGCGTCGCACTGCCGAGATGCGGCAGCAGCACCACGTTCTCCAGTTCCAGATAGCCCGGATTGACCCTCGGCTCGCCGTCATACACGTCGAGCCCCGCCGCCGCCACCTGGCCGCTCTTCAAGGCCGCGATCAGCGCCGCGTCGTCGATCAGCGTGCCGCGCGCCGCGTTCACCAC
>JAFAYA010000107.1 GCA_019240635.1 Acidisphaera sp.
CATCGACGGCTCGCCGCCCGTGGGCGGCTGGGCCGCCGCAGGCGGCTGGGCCGCAGCGGGCGGCTGGGATGACGGGGCACCGCTCATCGAGCCATCAGCGCCCGGGCTGGCCCCTGGCGTAGTCGCCGGTGCCGATCCAGCGGTTGCGCACGGCATTGTAGTACGCCGTCTCATCGTACAGCGGCACCCGCAGGCCGAGGTCGCGCGCCGTCAGCCGGCCGATCGCCGCCGCCACCTGATACGACGCATTGACCAGCGCCGCCAGGTTCTGCACGAGCGTCACCCGCGAACTGAGCAGCGCCTGCTCGGCGTTCAGCACATCGAGCGTGGTGCGGCTGCCGACCAGGGCTTCGCGCTCGACGCCCTCGAGCGCGATCTCGTTGGCACGGATCTGCGCGCGCGTGCTGTCCACGGTGGCGCGGGCGGCGATCAGCGTCTCCCAGGAGGAGGTCGCCAGCTGGACGGCGGCGCGGCGGGCTGCGTCCAGCGTCTTGCGGCTCTGCTGCTCGGTCTGCCGGGCCTGGCGGACCGCCGCGTACTCGGAGCCGCCCTGAAAGAGCGGCACGGTGATGTTCGCCGTCACCTCTCCGCCGTTCTCACGGCTGTGCACGAGCGTGGTGTTGTTCTCCTGGAACCCGGTCGTGACCACGCTGACGGTCGGCATCAGGGCGGCGTACTGGACGTCGATCGCGTCCTTCTGCGCCGCGTCGTCGAACAGCGCGGCGACGACGTTGGGATTGTTCACCGAGGCGAGCTGGTTTGCGTCCTGCGCCGTCCTGATCGGCAGCGCGAGGGGCTGCGGTTCGAGCAGCTGGTCGGGCAGCACGCCGACCTGCTGGCGGAACATGGCGCGTGCGGTCTGCAGATTGCCTTCGGCGGTGTCGCGCTGGGCTTGGGCGCCGGCCAGCGCCGCCTCGGCCTGGGCGACGTCGGTGCGGGTGATCTCGCCCACCCGGAAGCGATCGTTGGTCGCCTGCAGCTGCTTCGCGAGGACCTGCACGTTGTTGACGGCCAGCGCGAGCAGCTGCTGGTCCTCGATCACCGTGACGTAGGCGTTGATCGTGTCGGAAAAGACCTGCTGCTCGTTGGCGATCAGCCGGGCGCGCTCGGCCATCACGCTGTTCTCGGCCTGGGAGGTCTGCGCCTTGGTCTTGCCGCCGCGATAGATCGGCTGGGTGAGCGTCGCCTCCAGCGTCAGTATATCGCGCTGGTTGTTCTGGGATGGGCTGCCGGTCTGCTGGATGGTGCCGACGGCATAACCGGGGGCGGCCTGCAAGACGACCGTGGGCCGCCAGCCGGCGAGCGCGGTCGGCACGTTCTCGTCGACCGCGCGCAGATGCGCCCGCTCGGCGAGCAGGGTCGGGTTGTTGGAATAGGCGGCGCCCAGCGCCTCGGCCAGGGTGCGCGGCGGCGGCTGGTCGGCGAGCGCCGGCGCCGCGACCAGCAAGGCCCCGCATCCTGCCAGAACACCAACGCTGACCCTCATGCCCATCCCTCCGTCCGGCGGGCCAACATCTGCCACAGCGCGGCCTTTGTTTCCATCGTCTTGCGACCCAGGGGCTCCGCCCCTGGACCCCGGCAAAGGCAGAGCCTTCAACCCTTTACTTAAGATGGGGGTCTGGGGCCCCCGGCCCCAGCGGGTCCAGGGCGGAGCCCTGGCCTGCCTCTTTTCTGACCCTAAAAGGTAAATCCGAGATTGGCGGCCAGTTGCGGCAGCGCCGGGGTCGCGCAATCGAAGAGCGGCCGGCTGGTCAGGCCGGCCGGGGTCAGCTCGGCGACGATCGCCTGGCCGGTGCGCCCGGCGGAGAGCAGCACGGTCGCCAGGCGGCCGGACTGCGGGCGCAGCTGGGCGGCGATCTCCGGCGGGACGGCCGGCACGGCGCCTTCGATGATGATCAGGTCCCAGGGCGCGCCCTCCGCGCGGCCCGCCGCCAGTCGCCCCTCGACCAGGCGGACGCCCGGCGCGCAGGCGGCGAGGGCGGCGCGCGCGATGGCGAGCAGCCGCGGGTCCTCCTCGAGCGCCGTGACGTCCACGCCGCAGGCCGCCAGCAGCGCCGCGCCGTAGCCGGTGCCCGCGCCGATGACCAGCCCCCGCTCGCCCGGAACCGGTGCGGCCGACTGCAGCAGGCGGGCGATGACCAGCGGTTCGGTCAGCACGCGGCCGTCGCCGAGCGGCACGTCCTCGTCCGTATAGGCGCGGGCGGCGAGCTCCGGGGGCACGAAGCGCTCGCGCGGCAGGTCGCGCATCGCGGCGAGGATGCGGCGGTCGTAGACGCGGTTCGGGCGGATCTGCCCGTCCACCATGCGGTTGCGGGCTTCGACGAAGTCGGGCGCGGGCGGGGACGGCGACAGGTCCATCGGGTGTTCGGGTCCGGTCTGGCGCGGCGTGTTATAGGGGTCGGCCGGATGCAAGGCGAGGGCCCCGGGGTTGACCGGGTTGCCGGGGCCGGCCGATATACCGCGCAGCCAGCAGATGCGGCCCGAGCAGATGAGGTCCGGTGGCAGAGTGGTGATGCAGCGGACTGCAAATCCGCGTATGTGGGTTCGATTCCCGCCCGGACCTCCACCCCGCGCTCCGGCCACCGCCGGATAGGCGCCCGGGCGGTCGCGATGCATCTCAGGACCCGGGTTCTCGTCACCGGCGGCGCCGGCTTCCTCGGCTCGCATCTCTGCGAGCTGCTGCTCGCCGAGGGCAGCGAGGTCATCTGCGTGGACAACTTCTTCACCGGCGCCAAGGACAACCTCGCCGGGCTGCTCGAGCACCGCAATTTCAGCCTGATCCGCCACGACGTGACCTTCCCGCTCTACGTCGAGGTCGATCGCATCTACAACCTGGCCTGCCCGGCGAGCCCGATCCACTACCAGCACGATCCCGTGCAGACCACCAAGACCAGCGTGCACGGCGCGATCAACGTCCTGGGCCTGGCCAAGCGGCTGCGCGCGCGCGTGCTGCAGGCCTCCACCAGCGAGGTGTACGGCGACCCGCAGGTGCATCCGCAGGCCGAGGAGTACTGGGGGCACGTCAACCCGATCGGCTTCCGCTCCTGCTACGACGAGGGCAAGCGCTGCGCCGAGACGCTGTTCTTCGACTACCACCGCCAGCACCGGATGGAGATCAAGGTCGCCCGCATCTTCAATACGTACGGGCCGCGCATGCACCCCAATGACGGGCGGGTGGTCTCCACCTTCATCGTCCAGGCGCTGCTCGGCCGGCCGATCACGATTTTCGGCGACGGCAGCCAGACCCGCTCGTTCTGTTACGTCGCCGACCTGATCGAGGGACTGCGCCGGCTGATGGAGAGCGACCCGGCGATCACCGGGCCGATCAATCTCGGCAACCCCGTCGAGTTCACGATCCGCGAGCTGGCCGAGCTGGTGATCGAGCTGACCGGCTCGGCCTCGCGGATCGTCGCGAGGCCGCTGCCGCCTGATGATCCCAAGCAGCGCCAGCCCGACATCGCCAGGGCGCGCGAGGTGCTGGGGTGGGAGCCGAAGGTGAGCCTCAGGGAAGGCGTACTCCGCACGGTCGCCTACTTCGACCAGCTGCTGCGCGGCGGCGACCTGCGCGAGCGGCTGCTGCGGGGCCAGCTGAACGGGGTGCCGGCTGGTGCGGGAGAGGGGACTTGAACCCCTACGCCCTTTCGGGCAACGGATTTTGAGTCCGCCGCGTCTGCCGTTCCGCCACTCCCGCCGCGGCGGCGGAGGATACACAATCGAGGCGGTTGGGTCAGGTTAGGCACGGTTTGCGTCCGGGCGGCCGGTTCGCTATAGGGACGGCCCGCTGTTCCCGGATAGCTCAGTCGGTAGAGCAAGCGGCTGTTAACCGCTGGGTCGTAGGTTCGAGTCCTACTCCGGGAGCCAGCGGCCCGACGATTTTTGCACGAACGATTTTTTACACGAATGTGTTCGGCGCCAGGCTGGCGACGCCAAGCAGCGTGATGTGGGTGTTATCGGCGAGTGCGATCGTCGTGCTGCCGCCCTGGGAGGCTATGGTCGGCGCGGACGCGTAGCCACGCAGCAGCATGTGGTCGGTGCCGTTCTTGAAGCCGGCGAGCAGGTCGTCGCCGCCGGCCTGGCCGTTGTAGACGCCGAACAGGTCCGGGCCGCTGCCGGTAAACACCGTGGCATTGCCGCTTCCCATCTGCACGTAGTCGCCGCCCCCGCCGTCCACGATCTCGGCGTTTCCGGAGCCGGCGAAGATGGCGGTGCCGGCGGCGCCCCCGAAAATGATGGAGGCGCCGGTGCCGGCAACGACAGTGTCGTGGCCGGCACCCGCCGCGATCAGGTCGCTGCCTGACCCGCCGAAGAGCACGTTGTTGCCGGTCGCACCGGCGGCACTCAGCGTCTCGTTGCCGGAGGCGGCGGCGACCAGATTGTTGAGCGACCCGGTCACCACCAGCAGATCGCCGTTGCCGCCGCCGACGATCGTCACCGCGACGGGTCGATCAGTCAGCACACCGGAGGACGTCGTGTAGGTAACATCAAATCTATCGGCAGGCGTCAGGCCGACGAGCGAGGCACCGGCGACGATCACGTTATTGCCGGCGCTGCCGCCATAAATGGCTCCGCTCTCATTGCCGCCGAACACGGTGACGTTGCCGCTGCCGCCCTGGACATCGAGCGTGCCAAACTGCGCTACGCCATCGCGGACGTAAGCGGGGAAGCCCGGCGCCAGCGCGCCGATCACGGTGGAGGCGCCGCTGCCTTTGATGAAGGTCAGCCTGGCCGAGCCGCCGAACGCCTCCAGGCTCGCGGAGGCAGCCGAGATCGTGGCAAACGCGTCGCTGGTCGCGATGGGGGATGACAGGGACACACCGGGGTCGAGCAGCAGCGCGGCGCTTCCCAGCCCAGTCTGTATGGCCACCGTCCCGCTACCCGCCGCACCTGTGGTGCCCAGCTCCAGGGTACCGCTGTTGAGCACGACGCCACCAGTGAAGTTGTTCGACGGACTGGTGAGCTGAATCAGGTTGGTTCCGCCGCCATAGTACGAGCCGATCTGCAATTGGCCGCTGCCGCTGATTTGGCCGGAGAGCGCGCCGCTGCCGCTGACTGAAACGCTGCCTGATAGCAGCAGCGGATTGGAAATGGCGCCGGAGAGGTAGAGGCTGTCGGACACGGCCATCGTGCCGCCGCTCAGTGCGGCGCCGGAGTCGATGACCAGGTTGGCGCCGGATATCGTGGCCGCGTCGAACGCCAGCGTGGCGGAGGGGGCCAGCTCCATTTCGCCGTCCAACTGCACGTATTGGCTAACGGAATAGCTGCCGCTCAGCGTGAGATCGAGGCTCTCGCCGCGATTTGCCTCGACGGTCAACTCCGCGGCTGCACCGCCCCCGGTGATCGTGTCGGAGTCCGAAAGCCCCGGGATCACTGCATCGTCATCGGGACCCGGTACGCCGTTGGACCAGTTCGCGGCATCGTCCCAGGCCCCGGAACCGCCGAGCCATGTGGTGGCGACCATTTTCGCTCCTTCAGATGCTCGGCCCTAGGCGATACAGCGATGTCCTCGGATCGTCGGCCATTTACGCGAACGTGTTCGGCGCCAGGTTGGCGACGCCCAGAAGCGTGATGTGGGTGTTGTCGGCGAGCGCGATTGTCGTGCTGCCGTTTTGCGAGGCCGCGGTCGGCGCCGACGAATAACCGCGCAGCAGGATGTGGTCGGTGCCGTTCTTGAAGCCGGCGATCAGATCGGTGCCGCCGGCCTGCCCGCTGACAGCACCGAACAGGTCGGGACCGCTGCCGGCGAAAATCGTGGCGTTGCCGCTGCGCATCTGCACGTAGTCGCTGCCCGTGCCGTCCACGATCTCGGCATTTCCGGTGCCGGCAAAGATGGCGGTGCACCCTGTGCCGCCGAAAATGGTGGACGCGCCGGTGCCGGCGACGACGGTGTCGTGGCCGGCACCCGCCGCAATCACGTCGTTCCCCGATCCGCCGAATAGCTGGTTATTGCCTGTCGCACTCGCGGCAGTCAGCGTCTCGTTGCCGGACGCGGCAGCGACAAGATTGTTCAGCGATCCGGTCGCCACCAGTAGGTCGCCGTTGCCGCCCCCCGCGATCGTCGCGGCGCCGGGTGGATAGGTGGTTCCGTAAACCGAGTTGAAAAAAGGGCCATACGGGGTCAGCCCGGGAATCGCGGCACCCGCGTCGATCACATTGTTCCCGGCAGTGCCCCCAAAGATGACCGCGCCATCGTTGCCGCCGAACACGGTGACGCTGCCACTGCCGCCCCGGACATCGAGAAACCCGAAGGACGGGATCGGGCTTTCGTCGAAATTGGGGAAGGCGAAGCCGGGCGCCAGCGCGCCGATGACCGTGGATGCGCCGCTACCGTTGATGAAGCTCAGACCGGCCGCCCCGGCGAACATCTCCAGACTGGCGGTATCGGCAAAGATCGTGCACGGGCCTGGGCCGACGCTCAGCGGCGGCAGCGATACGCCGGCATCGAGCAGCAGCGTGCAGCCTTGCGGGCCACCATCCACCTCCAACGGTCCGCTGCCGAGCGCGCCGGCAGCACTCAGTTCCAGGGTGCCGCTGTTGAGCACAACGCCGCCGGAGAAATCGTTCGCCGCGTTGGTCAGCTGCAACAGGCCGCCACCCCCGTAGAAGGAGCCGATGTCCAGCGATCCGCTGCCGCTGATCGGGCCGGAGATCGTGCCGCTGCCACTGACCGCTATCTTGCCTGATATCAGCAACGGATTGGCGAGGTCGCCGGACAGGGTCAGGCCGCCAGACAGGGCAATCGCGCCGCTGCCCAGCGAGGCGCCGGACCCAATGGTGAGGCCGCCACCCGACACGGTGGCGGCCTCGAAGGCCAGCGTTGCGGCGGGCGCCAAGGTCAGCTGGATAGCCGATTGGACGTATTGGCCCACCGAATAGTCGCCGCTCAGGGTGATTCCGGTGCGCACGGTCAGCTCAGCGGCCGCCCCGCCACCGCTTATCGTTTCGGACTGCGAAGAGCTTGGGATGAGGGCGTCATCGGCGGGGCCGGGCACGCCATCTGTCCAGTTGGTGGGATCATTCCAGGCCCCGGAACCGCCGAGCCATGTGGTGGTAACCATTCCTCCTCCTTCAGGCGCCCCGGATCAACATTGCACCAGTATGTTGCCGCCGTGCCCCATTTGAGATCTCCCAAACTCCGATGTTCATTCCGTATTCGCTACCAACCGGGTTGGATCTCCTTTCGAGGTGTTCATCATTCGACAGCCGTTTTAGCAGGCCTTGCTACAATCCAGGAAGCCGGGATGCCCACTCCTGTCCCTTGCTGACCCCAAGCAAACCTGCCGCTGCCGTGGTCCGGGTCAACCCTCGCGCCCGCGACGCGCGGAGCGCGCCTGGGGTTGACGCGGGCCGCGGCAGCGGACGCACAATCCGGGGGCAGAAGGGACAGCGCCGATGTTCACCACCCGACCGGAAATCGCCGGCACGTTCGGCGTCGTCGCCAGCACGCACTGGATCGCCAGCGGCGTCGGCATGGCGGTGCTGGAGCGCGGCGGCAACGCGTTCGACGCCGCCGCCGCCGCGGGCTTCACGCTCCAGGTCGCCGAGCCGCACCTGAACGGTCCGGGTGGCGACATGCCGATGATCGTGCAGGCCGCGCGCACCGGCACCCAGCACGTGGTCTGCGGCCAGGGCGTGTCGCCGGCCGCCGCGACGCTCGGAAAATTCGCGGAACTCGGCCTCGACATGGTGCCCGGCACCGGGCTGCTGCCGGCCGTCGTCCCCGGCGCGTTCGACGGCTGGTGCCTGGCGCTGCGCGAATGGGGGACCTGGGAACTGCCGGATGTGCTCGCCTATGCGATCGGCTATGCGCGCGACGGCGTGCACCTGGTGCCGCGCGTCTCCGCGGCGATCGAAGGGGTGCGCCCGCTGTTTGAGGCGGAGTGGCCGACCAGTGCAGCGCTGTGGCTGCCCGGTGGGCGCGTGCCCGCGCCCGAAAGCCTGTTCGCCAACCCCACCCTCGCCGCCACCTATGAGCGCATCTGCCGCGAGGCGGTCGGGCCGAATCGTGAAGCGCGCATCGATGCCGCCCGCAACGCCTGGTACCGCGGCTTCGTCGCTGAAGCGGTCGATCGCTTCTTCCGCCACAACGAGGTGCTGGATTCGTCCGGCCGCCGCCATCGCGGGCTGCTCACCGCCGACGATTTCGCCGGCTGGTCGGCGCGCATCGAGGATCCCGTCCGATACGACTATCACGGCCATACCGTGCTGAAATGCGGCCCCTGGAGCCAGGGCCCGGTCTTCCTGCAGCAGCTCGCGCTGCTGCGCGGCCTGCCGGTCGGCGAGATGGACCCGATCGGCGCCGACTTCGTGCACACGGTCGTCGAGTGCGCAAAACTCGCCTTCGCCGACCGCGAGGCGTTTTACGGCGACCCCGACCACGTGCGCGTGCCGCTCGAAACGCTGCTGTCCGACGGGTACAACGCGCGCCGCCGGCAGCTCATCGAGGCCAACGCGTCGATGGCGCTGCGGCCCGGCGAGATCGCCGGGTTCGAGACTCGCGTGGACCACGATGCCGCCAGCCGTGTGCGGCTGCTGCAGCAGGCGGCCGGTGCCGGCGAGCCGACCGTGGCGCGGCTCGGCGCCACCGGGGCGGACACCTGCCATATCGACGTCATCGACCGCCTCGGCAACATGGTCAGCGCCACACCCTCGGGCGGCTGGCTGCAATCCTCGCCGACGATTCCCGAACTCGGTTTTGCGATGGGCACGCGCGGCCAGATGTTCTGGCTGGAGCCCGGCCTGCCCACCAGCCTCGCGCCGCGCGCCCGCCCACGCACCACGCTGTCCCCAAGTTTTTCGCTACGCGACGGACAGCCGTGGATGGCGTTCGGCACGCCGGGCGGCGAGCAGCAGGACCAGTGGTCGCTGATCTTCTTCCTGCGCATGGTGCATCACCGCCTAGGAATCCAGCAGGCGATCGACACGCCGAGTTTCCACTGCGAGCACTGGCCGAGCAGTTTTTGGCCGCGCATCGCCCGCCCCGGGAAGCTGGTGCTGGAAGGCCGTTTTCCGCGCAGCGTTCTGGATGCGCTGCTCGCCCGCGGGCACCACGCGGAGATGGGCGAGGAATGGTCGGAAGGCCGGCTCTCTGGCGCGCGTCGCGAAGACGACGGCCAGCTCTACGCCGGCGCCAACCCGCGGGGCATGCAGGGCTACGCCGTCGGACGATAAGGCAGCGCACCTTCGCTCGCGCTCAGGCGTCCTGCTCCATCCATTGTTCGATCGCGTGATTCACGCCTGCGGGTGAGCCCGCCTCCGGCGGTCACGCTTTCGCTGAGGCGCGCAACTGGGTGATCGTCGCGCGCGAGGTGATCTGCTCGGGGTTCATGCGCAGCTCGATCAGCGCCGGCTTGCCGCTGGCGACGGCGCGCCGGAACGCCGGCGCAAACTCCTCGCTGCGCGCCACCACCTCGCCGTGGCCGCCGAACGCTTCCATGTATTTCGCGAAATCCGGGTTGGTCAGCGCAGTGCCGCTGATGCGGCCCGGAAACGTGCGCTCCTGATACATGCGTATCGTGCCGTACATCGAATTGTTGAACAGCAGGACGTTGGGTGCGACGCCGTACTGGAACGCGGTCGCCAGCTCCTGCCCGGTCATCAGAAACCCGCCGTCGCCGACGAAGCAGACGACCATCTTTTCGGGGAACGCGATTTTTGCGCCGACCGCGGCCGGCACGCCGTAGCCCATCGCGCCGTTGGTCGGGCCGATATAGCGCTGGCCGTCGGAGAAATTCATGAAGCGCGTCGGCCAGGTCGCGAAATTCCCGGCATCCGTTGTCAGCACCGCTTGCGCCGCCAGCAGTTCCTGCAGCTCGTGCAGGATTTTTGAGAGGTTCAGCGGTCCTTCGTACTCCGCAGCCGCCGAGGTTTTCTGGCGCAGCGCGCGCAATGACCGCGTCCAGCCGCTCCAGGGTGTGGCCGCCGGCTTCAGGTCCGCGACGGCGTGCGCAAAGACGTTGAGGTCCGCGACGATGCCGAGCCGTGTGCGAAACACCCGGCCGATCTCCTGGGGATCGGGATGCACCTGCACGATTGGCGTGGCGCCGGCCATGTCGAACAGCGTGTAGCCCTGCGTCACCGCCTCACCCAGGCGCGATCCGAAGGCAAGGATCAGGTCCGCTTCCCTCGCCTTTGCGACCAACGCCGGATCGCAGCCGACGCCGAGATCGCCCGCAAAGTTGTCGGCCGTGCCGTCGTACAGGTGCTGGCGGCGGAAGCCGACCGTCACCGGCAAATCGTGCGCGACGAGAAAACCGCGGATCGCCGACCGCCCCTCCTCCGTCCAGCACGACCCACCGAGAATGGCGAGCGGCCGCCGCGCCTCGGCGAGCAGCGCCTGCATGCGCGTGATCGCCGCGGGATCCGGGTACGGGCGCGAGACGTCGATCGGGCCGAGATCCGGCACCTGCACGCTCACTTTCTGCATTTCCTCGGAGAGCGCGATCACCACCGGTCCAGGGCGGCCGGACGTCGCGACATCCACCGCATGCGCGACGATTTCCGGAATGCGCCGGGCGTCGTCGATCTGCGTCACCCATTTCGCGACCGGGCCGAACATGCGGCGGTAGTCGATTTCCTGGAAGGACTCGCGATCGGTCTCCTCGAACGGGATCTGGCCGACGAACAGCAGCAGCGGCGTGCTGTCCTGCATGGCCACGTGCACGCCGATCGCGCCGTGGCAGGCGCCGGGGCCGCGCGTCACCATTGCCGCAGCCGGCCGGCCGGTGAGCTTTCCCAGCGCCTCGGCGGCGTTCACCGCGCCGGCCTCGAAGCGGCAGGTCACCAGCTCCAGCTTGTCGCGGACCTCGTACAGCCCATCGAGAACGTCGAGAAAGCTTTCGCCGGGAACCGCGAACACGTGGCTGATTCCCTGCGCGACCAGCGCATCCGCCAACACGCGTCCGCCGCTGCGCGGCGATGCCTGCGGCATACGCGCCTGTGCCAGTTCCATGCTTGCGGTCTCCGGCTGCTTTGCGCGCGGGAGGATAGGGCGGACGGGGAGGACTCGCTACCGCGAGCGCCGCTCCTCATCCGGTCCAGCCTGAGGTTGTTTTTCACGGAAAGTTGAAAGAAACTGGACGGCGGTTTACAGCGCACGACGCGGCAGCGCCCCTGATGATGTGCCAGCTTCCGCCGCCGCTTCATTTGAGAGAGGACATTATGACCCCGCTGACCGAACCGACTGGGCACGCGGCCGCGCCGGCCGGCACTGCAGCGCCCGCCAGGGCAGAGCGGCCGCGTGCCCATGAGTTCCTGGTACCCGAACTCGCCTCCCCGGCCGCAGCGCGGCGCCGTGCGCAGAGCGAATCGGTCGGACGCATTACCCGCCGGATTGCCGAGCGCGAAAATGTCGACGCGAACGATCCGGCGATCGCGCTGCTGGCGCTGACGGTGCTGCGCTTCGGCGAGGCGTGTCTGGTCGCGCGCGACGGCGACGAGCGGCGGGCCGATGCCATCGTGCGCGAAATGGTCGATCAGCTCGTCGGCGGCAACCTGTGGCTCGACGAGATCGACGAGCTGCACGCCGCGTGCCGGCTGCTGATCCACCGCAACGCCGCGCGCGCCGATACCGCGGCGTGGGCGGAGGCGTGGGAGCAGGTCTGACGCGACGCGATGCGGGCAATCTTCGTGCAGATCAAGTGCGAGATGGGCCAGGCGTATCGCGTGGCGCAGGAGGCGGCCGACACGATCGCGGAGCTGTCGGAGATGCACTCCACCTCCGGCCAGTACGACTTGCTCGGAAAATTCTACCTCGAGGCCGAGCAGGACATTGGCCGGTTCGTGACCGAAAAGGTGCAGACCCTGCCGGGCGTGCGCGACACCTATACGCTGATCGCCTTCAACGCCTTCACCGGCGCCGGTTGAGGCTTCAGCCGAAGCCGAGAAATCCCGGCGCCTCGCTGATCGGCGGGACCGCGCGCAGCCGATCCAAATCCGGCACCGGGCGCGCGGTGCGCGGATCGCCCGCTAAGATCTGCTCCAGCGCGTGCGCGACGGCGAGCACGAGCGCATCGCCGCCGCGCGGGCCGACGATCTGCAGGCCGAACGGCATGCCGTTGCGGTCGCGCCCGACCGGTAGCGACAGTGCGGGATGGCCGACCACCGTCACCGCGTAGGCGAGCGCCAGCCAGTGGAAGTAGGTGCGGGTCGGCTTGCCGTCGATCTTTTCCGGAAAAAGCTCGCGCCAGGGGCGCGGGCTGATGGTGATCGAGGGCGACAGGATGACGTCCCAGTCCTGAAAGAACGCCTGCCAGCGCTGGTACAGCACCGTCTGCTGCGCCATCGCCCGCGCGACGTCCGCCGCCGAATAGCGCAGCCCCTCCTCGACATTGGCGCGGACGTTGGGGCCGACCTTGTCGGGGGTGGTGCGCGCGCGTTCGGCGTGGCTCGCCAGGAAGCCGAGCGCGCGCAGGATTTCAAAGGTTTCGTCGGTGCCCGTGCAATCCGGCGTTGCCTCCTCGGCGCGGCCGAATGCGCTTTTTAACAGGCCCGTCTTCTCCGCAAAAATTTCGGCGATGTGCCGCTCGACCGGCGCGAAGCCGAAATCCGGTGTCAGCGCGACGCGCAGGCGCGACAGATCGACCGGCGCCGGCGCGGCAAAATCCTCCGGCCGGCGGATGGCGCGCCCGTGCACCGTCGTCGCCAGCGCGTCGCGCGCATCGTCGGACACCATGGCGGAGAGTAGCAGGCAGGCATCCGCGACGGTGCGCCCCATCGGCCCGAGCACCGGCAGCGCCGACCAGCCGAGCCCGCGCTTTTCGTTCGCCACCAGGCCCGGCGTCGGACGGAAGCCGACGACGCCGCAGAACGCCGCCGGATTGCGCAGGCTGCCGCCGGTATCGGACCCGGTGGCGATCGGCACCATGCCGCAGGCCAGTGCCACCGCCGAGCCGCCGGACGATCCCGCGCAGGACCGCGTGGGATCGAAGGGATTGCCGGTGACGCCGTAGACGGTATTGCGCGTATTGGCGCCCGCCCCCCATTCCGGCGTGTTGGTTTTTCCCAGCACGATGCCCCCGGCGGCGCGGATCGCTGCGATGCTGCGCTGGTCCGTCTCCGGCACGTGGTCCGAAAAAAGCGGGCTGCCGTGGGTCGTGCGCAGCCCCGCCGTATCTTCCAGGTCTTTCACGCCGAGCGGCAGCCCGTGCAGCGCGCCGAGCGCCTCGCCCGCCATCACGCGCTGCTCGGCGCCGCGCGCGGCCTCGCGCGCGCGGGAAAAATCGCGCGCGACGACGGCATTCACGGCGTGGTCCACCGCCTCGATGCGTTGGATGCAGCTTTCCACCAGCTCGACCGGCGAGAGTTTCTTCGCCCCAATCAGCCGCCGCGCTTCGACGGCGGTGAGATCGCAGGGGTCTGACACAGGCATATCACGCGTTCCTTTTTGGCAAGCGGGCACCACGGAACCGCAGAGCGTCCACGACCACCGCGAACGCGGCCGAGGGCTGCCGGCGGCTGGGATAATAGAGGTGATAGCCGGTAAAGGGAGGACACCAATCCTCCAGCACGCGAACCAGGCGGCGGGCGGCAAGTTGCTCGGCGACCTGGTCCTCCAGGACGAAGCCGAGCCCAAAGCCGTCTTCGGACGCGCGCACGATCATCGATGCGTTGTTGAACGCGAGCGGGCCCTCGACACGGACGCGCACCTCGCGGCCGTCCTTTTCCAGTTCCCAGGCGTATGCCATCCCCGATACGGCGGGCCGGACGTCAGTATCCGAGCGCCACGCCGTCCTTGCGCGGGTCGGAGCCGCCGATCAGGCAGCCCCGTGCGCGGTCGATCCAGATCGCCTGCCCGCCGCCGTGCGGCCGGTCCACCAGCTCCGCTACATGCCCGAGCCGCGCCAGCCGATCGACGATCTCGCCGGGAATGCCGCGCTCGACCTGCAGTTTTCCGCCGTACGGAAACACGCGCGGCAGGTCAAGCGACTGCTGGATGTCCAGGCCGTACTCCAGCAGGTTGGTCAGGAACAGGCTCTGGCCCATCGGCTGAAAGTGCCCGCCCATCACGCCATACGGCATCACCACCTGGCCGTCGCGCGTCAGCATGCCGGGGATGATCGTGTGCATCGGCCGCTTGTTCGGCGCGATGCAGTTCGGATGCCCGCGCTCCAGCACGAAGCCGAAACCGCGGTTTTGCAGCATCACCCCGCTGCCCTCGGCGAGAATGCCGGAGCCGAAAGCCTGGAACAGCGAGTTGATGAAGCTGCACGCATTGCCGTCGCGATCGACGACGCAGAGATAGACGGTGTCGCGATGCGCCGGCAGCACGGCGGCGCCGGCCGCGGGCAGCGCGCGCAATGCGCGTTCGTCGGAAATCAGCCGCGCGAGGTCGGCGAGATAGCCGTCATCGAGCAGCTTGGCCACCGGCACGTCGGCCTGGGCGGGGTCGGCGAGAAAGGCGTCGCGGTCGCGATAGACGAGGCGGGCAGCTTCGGCGTGGCGATGCAGGCGGATGCCGCCGAGCGGGCCGTCAGGCGCCGGGCCGAGTTTTTCCAGGATGCCCATCAGCATCAGCACGATCAGGCCGGTGCCGTTGGGCGGGCACTGCCAGATCTCGTATTCGCCCCAGGATTTCTTCAGCGGCGCGACTAACTCGGCGACGGTGCGGCCGGCGGAAAAATCCGCCTCGGTGTGCACGCCGCCGTGGCGTCGCAACGTTGCGACGATATCGGCGGCAACCGGGCCTTCGTAGAACGCCCGCGCACCGTCGCGGGCGATGGCGCGCAGCGTTTCGGCGAGCGCCGGCTGGCGGAAGACGTGGCCCGGCTCCGGCGCGTGCCCGTCCGGCAGGAAGGCGTGCGCGCCGTTGCGGCGCAGCTTCTCCTCGGTGCGCTGCCAGTCGAAGGCGACGCGCGGGTGCACGGGGAAACCTTCCTCGGCAAAGCGGATCGCCGGCTGGAGGAGGTCGTCGAGCCCCTTCGTGCCGTGCGCGGCGAGCAGGGTCTCCCAAGCCGACACCGCGCCCGGCACCGTGACGCTGTGCGCGGAGTCATTCTCGAGCGCCGTGACGCCGCGGGATTCGAAGAAGTCGGGGCTGGCGCCCGCCGGCGCGCGCCCCGATCCGTTCAGCGCGACTACGTCACCCCGTCCGGCCGGCGCGTACAGGCAAAAACAGTCGCCGCCGATGCCCGTGGATTGCGGCTCGACCACGCACAGCACGGCGACCGCGGCGACCGCGGCGTCGAGCGCGTTGCCGCCGGCGCGCAGCACGTCGAGCGCCGTGAGCGTCGCCGCCGGCATCGAGGTTGCAGCCATTGCGTGGGTCGCGTAGGCCGGGCCGCGGCCCGGCAGATGGAAGTCGCGCATCGCGGTCCTGTCTGGCCGGACGACGCTGGCATGCAGGGGACGGCTTGGCAACCCGGCGCGCAGTGGCATGATCGCGGCGACGGGAGATGAACGATGAGCGCCACCATCGATGATTTCCAGAAGATCGACATCCGCGTCGGCACGATCGTCGATGCCAGGCCGTTCCCCGAGGCGCGCAAGCCGGCGCTAAAACTCTGGATCGATTTCGGCGCGGCGCTCGGCACGAAATGCTCGTCCGTGCAGATCACCGAGCACTACCGCTGCGACCAGCTCATCGGCCGGCAGGTCTGCGCGGTGGTGAACTTTCCGCCGCGCCGGATCGGCCCGTTCCAGAGCGAGGTGCTGACGCTCGGCCTGCCGGACGAGGACGGCGCGGTGGTGCTGATCCGGCCGGATTTTCCGCTGCCCGACGGCGGGCGGCTGTTTTGAACGGGGCCGACCGCTTGGCAAGCCACTACTACACGGTCACCTGGGACCAGCTGCACCGCGACGCGAAAGCGCTGGCTTGGCGGCTGATGGGATTGGGGCCGTGGCGCGGGATCGTCGCGGTGACCCGGGGCGGACTGATCCCGGCGGCGATCGTCGCGCGCGAACTCGACTGCCGGCTCGTCGAGAGCGTCTCGGTCGCGCTCTACGAGGAGGAGGCGCTGGGCGAGCCGGTGGTGGTGAAGCCGCCGCCCGCCGCCGGGGACGGCACCGACTTCCTGGTGGTCGACGACCTGGTCGATACCGGGACCACGGCGCGGGTGGTGCGCGGCCTGCTGCCGCGGGCGCACTACGCCTGCATCTACGCCAAGCCGGCAGGCCGGGACGCCATCGACACCTACATCACCGAGGTCTCGCAGGACACCTGGATTCTCTTTCCCTGGGACACCGAACCGCAATTCGTTGCCCCGCTCGCCAAGCGCGAGAAATAATCACCGGATACTGTGACGCGGTTCACAGTTGGTTCAGTGAATGCGACGTAGCCTCGGCCAACGAGACAAGCCAGAGACAAGCGATGGCCAGCACGCAGGAGCATTCGTTCGTGGTACCCGAGGGATGGGCGCGCCAGCTCGGCAAGGCCCGCTCGGGCGGCGGGGTTTCCGCCGTGCTGGGCGGCGTGCGGCGCTGGTGGCGGATGCTCGGCCTGTCGCAGGCCTGCCCGTACACGGCGGCGGTGCTGAACCGGGCCGGACGGTTCAGGCCGGTGGCGCGCGGCTTCGTCGCCGGCCGCGCCGCCGAGCGCCTGGCCGAAGAGGCCATGCAATTCCTCGACCACGTCGCGCGCGACCGCGACGCGCTGATCGCCGCCGTCGCGGCGACCGAGGCGGCGCTGCTGCGGGCGCGCCGCGATCCGGCAATGCCGGAGCGGCGGATCCGCTGGCCGCAGGACCCCGACCCGGTGTTCGCCTACATCGAGCGCGGCGAGCCGTTCCATGATGAGGCGGGCTCCCCCTTCACGGTGGCGGTCGGCCCGATGCACCCGGGCGGGCTGACCTGCTGGCGCAGCTAGCTAGGCTCCGCGGCCGGTCCCGCCGCCCTTCTTGCCGCCCTTGGCCGGCGGCTTCGGGGCGGGTTCCGCTGCAGCGGTCGCCGCCTCGGCACGGCGCGGCTTGATCGGTTCCTTGACCTCCTGGCGCTGGTCATCCACGCCCGGCAGCGGCCCGGGCCCTTGAACGCCGGGGACCGGCTGCTCGACGGGTGAGGCGGACTCGCCGCCCGCGGGGGATCGCTCTGCCTGCTGCGGTTGCTGCTCCGGCCGCTCGCTGTCGAGCATCTGGCGCGCCCGCTCCCAATGATCGTGTTCGCGTCCCTCCGGCCGACCCTCCTCTTCCCAGAGCCGGTAGGCCCGTTCGCGTATGCGGTCCTCGTTCTCGTCCATGCCTTCGCATCCCCTGCTCGGTCGGCGCGATTGCCGCCGCAACCGGTCGCCTAGGGTGGCGCGGCGTGGCGCGGTTTGGAAGGCCTCCCCTGTCGCGGCCGGGTTGCACGCCCACATAACCGCCGTTGTCGAGGAGCAGGCGGATGCATCGAAGCTGGGCCGCGTGGGTCGGTGCGGCTGTAGCGCTGGCTGGAGCGGCCGCCGCGCAGAGCGAGCGTCGGGACGACTGGCGCGCCGACGCGCCCGGGGTCGTGCGCCGGATCACCCCGGCGGACCTGCCGGCCCCGTACGCCAGCCATTCCGCCAGCAACGGCCCGAGCGTCGCGCGCCGGCTCGATGGCGCGGTGCCGCGCGTGCCGGCGGGCTTCACCGTCCAGCTGTATGCGTCGGGGCTCGCGATGCCGCGCACGATGCGGGTGGCGCCGAACGGGGATGTGTTCCTCGCCGAGAGCGGTGCCGACCGCGTGCGTGTGTTCCGAGCCCCGGACGGGGCCGCGCGGCCGGCGCAGAGCGCGGTGTTCGCGACCGGCGTGACGATGCCGTTCGGCCTGGCCTTCTACCCGCCGGGGCCGGACCCGCACTGGCTGTACGTGGCCGGCACCGACCGGGTCGTACGCTTCCCCTACCGCTCCGGCGACCTGCGGGCGAGCGGTCCGGCCGAGGTGATCGTGCGGCGCCTGCCCGAAGGCGGGCACTGGACGCGCGACATCGTGGCGGCCCCGGACGGCGCCCACCTGTTCCTCTCGGTGGGATCGGGTTCCAACATCGCACCGGGCCTGGCGCGCGAGGCGCCCCGCGACCTCGCGGCGTGGCAGGCGCAGCACGGGCTCGGCGCCGCCTGGGGGGCCGAGGCGGGGCGGGCCGCGGTGTTCATGCTCGATCCGCTCGGCGAGGACGTGCGGACCTATGCCACCGGCCTTCGCAACTGCTCGGGCGAGGCGATCGAGCCGGCGACCGGCGTGCTGTGGTGCGTGACGAACGAGCGGGACGGGCTGGGCGACAACCTGCCGCCGGACTACGCGACGCAGGTGCGCCAGGGCGCATTCTACGGCTGGCCCTGGTTCTATATCGGCGATCACGAGGACCCGCGGCATCGCGGCGAGCGGCCCGACCTGGCCGGCCAAGTGAGCCTGCCGGACGTGCTGATCCAGGCGCATTCGGCGCCCCTCGGCATCGCCTTCTACACGGGCGCGATGTTCCCCCCTGACTATCGCGGGGATGCCTTCGTGGCCCTGCATGGTTCGTGGAACCGCAGCGAGCGGACCGGCTACAAGGTGATCCGGCTGCGCTTCGCGGACGGCCGGCCGACCGGCGGCTACGAGGATTTCCTCACCGGCTTCGTCGCCGGCGATTCGGCGGTCTGGGGCCGGCCGGTCGGTGTCGCCGTCGCGCATGATGGCGCGCTGCTGGTCAGCGAGGACGGCAACGACACGATCTGGCGCGTCTCCCGCTGAGCCGGACGCTCGGCACACCGCCCGGTCGCGCGCGATGACGCCGCCCTTCTGGCTGACGCTGCTGCTCGGCTTCCTCACGGCGGTCGGGCCGGTCTCCACCGACATGTACCTGCCGGCCTTCCCGGCGATCACCGCCGAATTCCATGGGCCGGCGCAGATCACGCTGGCGGCCTGGTTCGCCGGCCTGGCGGTCGGGCAGATCACCCAGGGCTCGCTTTCCGACCGGCTCGGGCGGCGCGCGCCGCTGCTGTTCGGCACCAGCCTGTACGCGCTCGCCTCCGCCGGCTGTGCGCTGGCACCCGACCTCGGCTGGTTCTCGGCCTGGCGCGTGCTCGCGGCGTTCGGCGGCTCGGCCGGGATGGTGGTGCCGCGGGCGATCGTGCGCGACCTGGCCGACGGCCACGCGGCGGCGCGCATGCTGTCGCGCCTGGTGCTGATCATGGGCGTGGTGCCGATCCTCGCGCCGGCGCTCGGCGGGGCGGTGCTGACGATCGCGGGCTGGCGCGTGATTTTTTGGGCCGCCACCTTCTACGGCGCCCTCTGCACCGTCCTGGTCTGGGCCTGGCTGCCCGACACGCTGCCGGAGACGCGCCGCCTAAAACTCGGCCTGGGCGGCATCGTCGCCCGCTACGCCCAGGTGGCGCGCGAGCGCAGCTTCCTGACCAACGCGCTGGCCGGCGGCCTCGCGACGACTGCGCTGTTCGTCTATCTCGCGGGCTCGCCGACCGCCTTCATCGTGCAATACCGGGTCTCGCCGAGCCACTACGGCATGCTGTTCGGCCTGAACGCGGCTGGCTACATCGCGGGCTCGCAGCTCTGCGCGCGCGTGCTGCCCCGCTTCGGCACCAACGCCGTGCTGCGCACCGCGGTCCGCGCCCTGGTGCTTGCGAGCTGCGCGCTGATGATCGACGCGGCGACCGGCTTCGGCGGCGTGGCGGGGCTGGTGCTGCCGCTGTTCGCCTGCCTGGCCAGCACCGGCTTCATCATGCCCCCGGCGGTGGTCGGCGCCCTGTCGCGCCACGCCGCCCACGCCGGCAGCGCGTCGGCACTGATGGGCACCGGCCAGTTCGGCCTCGCGGCACTCGGCGGCCTCGCGGTCGGCGCCCTGTCCGACGGCACCGCCCGCCCGATGGCGGCGCTGATGCTGGTATCTGCGTGCCTCGCCGGGATCGCCGATCTTTACCGCCCGCGTTCGTGATACGACGCCGGCCAGGAATTCGAGCCTGGCACCGTCGCCGATGCTACCGGCAGCCACCACGGGCCTCGTGCGCCGCCGCGAATGGATGGCCGACGAGCTTCGCGTCACGGGTCAGAAGACGCAGTCCCTCCTGCTGCGCCTGAACCAGCAACAACTCATCGAACGGGTCTTTGTGGGCGAGCCCGTGCGAAAGCCCGGCAGCGGCGTGTCTTGCTGTCAGCGGCAAAAGCTCCCACTGCATTGCCGCGGCAAACCCCACGATGGCCGAAGGATCGATCGGGCCCTTCCGGCCAGGGGTTATGCGGAGGCTGTGCCACTTGAGCCTGAGCTCCCAGATCGATACCGCTGAGAGCACGAGCGGGCCATCCGCTCCTTCCATCGCGACGCGCTCTGCCTGCGTCAAGGCGCCGGGGTCGAGCGCCACCCAAAGAGCGATATGGGTGTCGAGCAGCAGCCTCACGCGTCCAGGCCGAGAACCATCCGGCTGAACGCGGCGTCGTCAAAATTCTCCGGGACGCTCACAGCAACCCCATCGAGGCCGAGGTCGCAGCGTACGATCGCGGCCTTTTCGAAATCCATGCCGGACGCGTTTTGTGCAGAGATCAGTTCCACGAACGGACGGCCATGCTTAGTGACGACCACGCGTTCCCCCCGCGCCGCTGCTGCCGCAGCTTCGGCGAACCGAGCCTTTGCCTCGCGAATCGACATCTCCACGGCGAATCCTCAGCTTTCACAAAACTTACCACGTGTTGTGGTCACTTTGTGACTCATTACGTGGAGGTGGGACGCGGTGAGACCGTCCACATCACACGCCGCGGGCGTCTGACCGCGCGCGTCGTCCCCGAGATGATCGGCGGCGAGCAGAGATCGAGAAGGCTATCGCGAACATCCAGGCGCTGCGTCGCCGCACCGGAAAGATCACCCGCCAGGAGCTCCTCTATTCCGGCAGGAAGACCTCAGACACTGAGATGCCCTTCGCCCCCGACGCGCTGATCGCCGTATGCGGGCGCTCCAGGACAAGACCATGCCGCCGCTGCCCTCGCCTGAAGCGTACCGCACGGACGAGACAGCCGCGCCCAAGCTCGTTTGAAATCAGGCTGGAGATGTTGGCCTAAATCTGTCGAACAGCGACCAGCGATTTTCCCATTCTGGCGGCAGGTCCTTCGGATAGAAGCGCCGCTCCCAGTTTTCTGTCCCGTGGGCACTGTGACGAACGCACGCACGACCTACTTCTTGCTTTTCAGCAATCCAGTACTTCGGCGCTGCGTTCGTCTGGGTGTTGCCCAACCAGACAAACACGCAGAAACGTCCGGTCGGAGAAGTCTCCCACTGTTCATGGCCAGCCCTCAGGATAAAACTCGCCGAACGGTCCGGGTGGCAAGCTTTCACCTGAACGAACCCGATCTCAGTTCCAGCTTTGTTGCCTACGAGGACATCATCATCGGAAAAATTCTCGGGAAGGAGTGCGTTAGGAATACCACGCTTAGACAGTTCCGCGCACACAAAAAGTTCGCCCGCGTGGCCTCCTAGCTTCTTGACCCATTGTTCGGTTGCCATCACTAAACGCCTAGCGGTTACCGATGGTCGGTATAACAGCTCTAGCGGTGGCTGTCAGTGCACATCGCCTCATCTTGACATGCTGCTCGACACCAGCGTGTCTTTGCATGTGACTGAGCACGGTCGAGTTAGGGGGTTGCCGATGGCGCAGGGCCGAACACGCGAGTGAGAATCCACGTCGGCCGCAAGCACGCTTCGATGCTCCGGCGTAGGCAGCGCTTGGCCTAAACGACGGACCAGCCAGTAGGCGCTCCTGCGGGAGTTTCTTGGAAGCTCCCCGTCAGCGCCATACCCGAGCCCGTTTTCTGCCGGGGCCCGCCCGCTAATCCACCCGGATCACCAACTTCCCGACATGCTTCTGCTGCTCTCCCGAGGGCGGCGCTGATGCTGGCATCTGCCTGCCTTGCCGGGATCGCCGATCTTTGCCGGCCGGGGTCGTGATAGAAGGAGCGCACAGGAAGGACGCGCGCATGAACCCGATCGTCGGCATTCCCGCCTGCAGCAACATGCTGCGGGGGCACCTCCAGCACGCCACCCCCGCACGCTACGGCGCGGCCCTGCTGGGCGGGTCCGGCGCCGTGCCGATCCTGATCCCGCCGGTCGGCGAGGCGGAACTGGCGCTGCTCGACCGGCTGGACGGGCTGATGCTCAACGGCAGCCCCAGCAACGTCGAGCCGTCGCGCTACGGCGCGCCGGAGGACCTCACCCCCGGGCGGCACGATCCGCAGCGCGACGGCACCACGCTGCCGCTGGTGCGCGAAGCGCTGGCGCGCGGCATGCCGGTGCTGGCGATCTGCCGGGGCATCCAGGAGCTGAACGTGGCGTTCGGCGGCACCCTGCACCAGCAGGTGCAGGACCTGCCCGGCCGGCTCGATCACCGGGCCGGCGAGGGGCCGCTCGATGTGCAGTACAGCCCGAAGCACGAGATCACGCTGTCGGGCAGGCTGGCCCGCCTGGTCGGCGCGGCCCGCATCCGCGTGAACTCGCTGCACGAGCAGGCGATCGACCGGCCCGGCGAGGGCCTGATCGTGGAGGCGGTGGCGCCGGACGGCATCATCGAGGCGGTGCGCGTCGCCAAGGCCGAGAGCTTCGCCTACGGCGTGCAGTGGCATCCGGAGTGGGGCTACGCCGAGGATCCCGCCAGCCTGGCGATCTTCCGGGCGTTCGGCGAGGCGTGCCGGGCCTACGCCTCCGGCCTGCGCGCGGCGGCCTGATGGACCTGCGCCTCGCCGGCAAGCGGGCGCTGATCACCGGCGGCTCCAAGGGCATCGGCCGCGCGAGCGCCGAGGCGCTGGCCGAGGAGGGCTGCGAGGTCACGCTGGTGGCGCGCGGCCAGGCGGCGCTGGACGAAGCCGCGGCGGCGATCCGCGCGCGCCGGCAGGTGCGGGTGGAGGTGATCGCCGCGGACCTGTCGCGCCAGGACGAGGTGGAGCGGGTGGCGGCGGCCGGCGTGCCGGACATCCTCGTCAACAACGCCGGCGCCATTCCCCCCGGCAACCTGCTCGCCGTCGACGACGCGACCTGGCGGCGCGCCTGGGACTTGAAAGTGTTCGGGTTCGTGTCGCTGTGCCGCGCGCTCTATCCGGCCATGGCGGCGCGACGCTCCGGCGTGATCGTCAACGTGATCGGCGCGGCCGGGGAAAAATTCGACCCCGGCTACGTCGCGGGCTCGACGGGCAACGCCGCGCTGATGGCCTTCACCCGCGCGCTCGGCCGCGCCGCCCAGGCGGACGGGCTGCGCGTCGTCGGCATCAACCCGGGCCCGGTGGCGACCGAGCGCATGGAGATGCTGCTGCGGGCGCGGGCGAAGGCGACGCTGGGCGATGACGGCCGCTGGCGCGAGCTGACGCAGTCGATGCCGTTCGCCCGCCCCGCAGCACCCGAGGAGATCGGCGCCGCGGTCGCCTTCCTGGCCAGCCCGCGCTCGGCCTACACCAACGCGACCATCCTGACGATCGACGGCGGCGGCTGAGCGCCCGGCGATACTGTGCGGGTCTGGGCGCTGCTGCTCGAATACGACGGCGCGCCGTTCGTCGGCTGGCAGCGCCAGGCCAGCGGACTGTCCGTCCAGGCGGTGCTGGAGAGCGCTGCCGCGCGGCTCACGGGCGGCGCCCCCGCGGCGAGCACGGCGGCCGGCCGCACCGATGCCGGGGTGCACGCGGCCGGCCAGGTGGCACAGCTCGCGCTGCCGGCGGCGTTCGCGGCCGACCGGGTGCGGGACGCGCTGAACTTCCACCTCAAGCCGCATCCCGTCGTGGTGCTGCGCGCGGCACCCGCGCCGGAGGGGTGGAACGCCCGGTTCTCGGCCATTGGCCGCGTCTATCGCTACCGCATCCTCACCCGCCGGGCGCGACCGGCGCTGCTGGCCGGGCGCGTCTGGCACGTGGCGCACGCGCTGGATGCCGCGGCGATGCAGGAGGCGGCCCGCCACCTGCTCGGGCGGCACGACTTCACCTCGTTCCGCGCCAGCGCCTGCCAGGCGAACAGCCCGCTGCGCACGCTCGACCGGCTGGACGTGCGGCGCTGCGGCGATCTGGTCGAGGTGACCGCCGAGGCGCGCAGCTTCCTGCACCACCAGGTCCGCAACATGGTCGGCACGCTCAAGCTGGTGGGTGAAGGCCGACCGCCGGCTAGCCTCGCCACCGTGCTCGCGGCGCGCGACCGCCGCGCCGCCGGGCCGACCGCTCCGGCCGAAGGGCTGTGCCTAATGGAGGTGCGCTACGCCGCCGACCCGTTCAGAGCATGATCGGCGCAGCAGGGGGGAATGGGACCTCGGGCCCAGCGGGACCAGGGCGGAGGCATGGCTTGTTTCCGCATCCTGCTACGCCGCCTCGGCCAGCACCATGCGCCGGCGCGGCACGGCGCGCACGGGGACGGCGGCGTAAATGTCCTTCACCGCTTCGGTGATCGTGATGCCGGCGAAGCGAGGGGCCAGGCGGCGCCCGGCGGCCTCCCACAGCGGGGCGCCGCGCAGGATCAACCGCCAGGTGGTCGGCGGCAGGTAGAGGGCGGTGTCGCGCCGCTCGACCCGGAACATCGAGGCTGCCAGCAGCCGGCCGATCTGGCCGGGCGAGTAGGGCTGGCCCTGGCCGAACGGCGTGCTCTCGACATGCGCCCAGAGGCCGCGGCGGTTTGGCGCGACGATCAGCAGGCGCCCGTCATCCTTCAGCACCCGCCAGACCTCGCGCAGCAGGCGCCGCGCGTTCTCCGCCGCTTCCAGCCCGTGCACCAGCAGCACGCGGTCGAAGCACAGGTCCGGGAACGGCAGCGCGTCCTCCTCGGCGGTGCAGGAGAGGTTGAGGGCGCCGGCCGGCCAGCGGGCAGCGCCCACCTGGGCCGGGGTCAGCGCGATGCAGCGCGCCGCACTCTCCCGCCAAAGGCGCAGATACGGGGCGGCGTAGCCGATGCCGAGGACGGCGATGCCGGGCACCGGCTGCGGCCAGAGTGCGGCCAGCCGCTCGCGCAGCAGGCGGGCGGCCACGCCGCCCCTCGCCGTGCCGTAAAAGTCGGCCGCCGAATGCGCATCGGTCGCCATCGCCGGGCCTTATAGCACGACGGCAGGCCGCAGCACGTCGGAGCGGCTTGCCGGGGGCCCGGCCGGTGCTACAACCCGGCGATGACCGTCACCGTCGAGGCCATCCCCATCCTGTCCGACAACTACGCCTGGCTGCTGCGCGACGCGGCCAGCGGTGCTACGGCGGTGGTCGATCCTGCCGACCCCGTGCCGGTCGAGGAGGCCGTCATGCGCGCCGGCGGGCGGCTCGACCTGATCCTGCTGACCCACCACCACGACGACCATATCGCCGGCACCGAGCACATCCGCGCGCGCTTCCACAGCGGCGTCGTCGGCGCCCGGGCCGACGCGCACCGGCTGCCCCGGCTCGACCAGGCGGTGACGGAGGGCGACACGGTGCGGCTGGGCGGGGCGGAGGCGCGGGTGATCGACACGCCCGGGCACACGCGCGGCCACATCGCGTTCTACTTCGCGGACGGCGGCGTGCTGGCCTGCGGCGACACGCTGTTCAGCCTGGGCTGCGGCCGGCTCATCGAGGGCAGCGCGGAGGAGATGTTCGCCAGCCTGCACAAGCTCGCCGCCCTGCCGGGCGAGGCGCTGGTCTGCTGCGGCCACGAATACACCGAGGCGAATGCGCGCTTCGCCCGCCACGTCGACCCCGGCAATGCGGCGCTGCGCAAGCGGGCCGAGGAGGTGGCGCGGCTGCGCGCCGAGGGCCGGCCGACGGTTCCCTCGCGGCTGGCCGACGAGCTCGAGGAGAACCCGTTCCTGCGCGCGCCTGATGCCGCCGGCTTCGCCACGCTGCGGGCGCAGAAGGACCGCTTCCGGTGAAGCTGTTCCAGGTCCCCACCAGCCCGTTCGCCCGCAAGGTGATGGCCTGCGCCATCGCGCGCGAGATCGACGCGCAGATCGAGCTGGTGCAGGCCGACCCGCACGCATCGCCGCCGGCGCTGCTCGCCGCCAATCCGCTGTCGAAGGTCCCGGCGCTGGTGACCGAAGACGGGCTCGCGCTGTTCGACAGCCCGGTGATCTGCGAGTACCTCGACAGCGTCGGCGAGATGTTGCCGATGTTTCCGCGCGCCGGCAGTGCCGCGCGCTGGCACGCGCTGAAGCTGCAGGCGGCGGCCGATGGCATCATGGACGCGGCGGTGGCGCGGCGCGGCGAGCAGCGCCTGCCGCGCGAGACGGCACGCGATGCGGTCATCGCGCGCCATAAGGCAGCGGTCGAGCGCACGCTCGCGCTGCTAGAGGGCGAGGTGCCCGGCCGGGCGCTGGACATCGGCTCGATTTCCGTCGCCTGCGCGCTCGGCTACCTCGACTTCCGCTTCGCGGCCGAGCCCTGGCGCGAGGCGCATCCACGTCTCGCGGCCTGGTTCGCCGCCTTCGCCGAGGCGTCGGCGATCGCCCGGACGGTGCCGCGCGACGCCGGCTGACCGGCGGCTTCAGAAGGCGGCGTCAGTACATGTGCTGCCCGCCGTTGATCGACAGCGTCGATCCCGTGATGAAGTCGCCCTCGTCGGCGGTCAGGAACACGACGCCGCGGGCGATGTCGTCGGCCTTGCCGAGCCGGCCCATCGGAATGCGCGCGATGATCTTCTGGAGCACGTCCGCCGGCACGGCGCGCACCATGTCGGTGTCCACGTAGCCGGGCGCGATCGCGTTGACGGTGATGCCGAAGCGCGCCCCTTCCTGCGCCAGCGCCTTGGTGAAGCCGTGGATGCCGGACTTGGCGGCGGCGTAGTTCACCTGGCCGTACTGGCCGGCCTGTCCGTTGATGCTGCCGATATTGACGATGCGGCCGAACTTCTTCTGGCGCATGCCCTCGAAGGTCAGCTTGCAGAGGTTGAAACAGGAGCCGAGGTTGGTGTCGAGCACGGCGTCCCACATGTCGCGGTTCATCTTCAGCAGCGTGGCATCGCGGGTGATGCCGGCGTTGTTGACGAGGATTTCGATCGGTCCATGCTCGCCGTGGATCTTCTCCACGGCCGCCTGGCATTCGCCGAAATCGCCGGCGTCGAAGCGCATGGACTTGATGCCGGTCTCGCTGCTGAAGGCGCGGGCGGCCTCGTCGTTGCCGGCGTAGCTGGCGACCACGGTGCGGCCCGCGCGCTGCAGCGCCCGGCTGATCTCCGCGCCGATGCCGCGCGTACCGCCGGTGACCAGTGCAACTCTTGCCATGTGGCTCCTCCCTTGGTTTGCGCCGGAAGGAGAACAGGCGGCGAGGGGGCCGGTTGCATCCCCAGGCGTTTTCCGCGTCGGCCTGATCCGCGGCTGGTCGGGGGGCCCGTCAGGCCGAAGCGCCGCGCCGGACCGCCGCCCGGGCCAGCCTTTTGAGCGGTTCGTGCACCTCGACGCGATTGCGGCCATTCTGCTTCGCGCGGTACAACGCCGCATCGGCCGCCTCGACCAGTTCGGCGGGCTGGGCGCCGCGGTCCGGCATCAGGGTGGCGAGCCCCACGCTCACGCTCGCCCGGCCTGAGGGGGCGCGCATGTGCGGGATCCGGAGTGCGGCGACCGCCGCCCGCACCCGCTCGGCGATCTGCTCGCCGGCCGCCGCACTCGTGCTCGGCAGCACCACCGCGAACTCCTCGCCGCCGTAGCGCGCGGGCAGGTCGCCGGCCCGCAGGACGGCGCCCTCGATGGCCGCGGCAATCGCCCGCAGGCATTCGTCGCCCTTCTGGTGACCGTACTGATCGTTGTACGCCTTGAACCTGTCCACGTCGATCATCAGCAGGGAGATCGGCAGCACCTCGCGCATCGCCCGGTTCCACTCCCCCGCCACCGTCTCATCGAAGCGCCGCCGGTTTGCCAGCCCTGTCAGCGGATCGGTCAGCGACAGCGCCTGCAACTCGGCGTTCACCGCCGCCAACTTCTCCTCGATCTCCTTGCGTCGCGAGATGTCGCGGATGTTGCCGATGAATTCCGTCCCGGCTCCCGAGCCTTGGCGCACCGGCTGGAACCGGCCCTCGACCCAGACGGACGAGCCGTCCTTGCGCATGTAGCGGTAGGTGCAGACCACCATGCCGACGCCGCGGCGAAGCTCGTCCAAGGAATCGTCCACCGTCGCGCGATCATCGGGATGCACGTAATCGCGCCAGCGTTTGCCGAGCGTCTCCTCCGCACGCCAGCCGGTGATCGCGAAGAACGCGGGGGATGCGTAGCGCCGTACCTCGTCGGCGCCGACACAGATGATGGCGTCGGTCGAATGCTCGGCGATCAGGCGGAACAGCGCCTCGGCGCGTTGCCGCTCGCCGATCTGCCGGGCCAGGTAGTGGCCGAGCGCGCCGATCAGCAGCGCGATCAGCAGGGCGCTGGACAGGTGTGCACGCGCTTCCGACCGCCAGTCGGCCAGCGCCTCAGCCTTGTCCTGGGCCACCAGGACGATCAGGGGATAGGACCCGACCGGTTGAAAACTCCCAAGGCGCGGGCGGCCGTCGAGGGTCGAACGGTACGCAAAGCTCGTCCCTTGCCCGGCAGCGTCGTGCATCAGCGGGAAAGTGGGCGAGGAGCGGAGGTCCGCGCCGATCAAGGACGGGTCGTATGGCTTGCGGACGACGAGAAAGCCGCCGGCCGTCTCCAGCGCGATGATGCCTCTCCGGCCGACGTCAAATGTATCGTAGTGATTTTGGAAGAACGCCATCGGCATCGTCGCGAGTGCCACGCCGGCGAAGCTGCCGTCCGCGTGGTCGAGCCGGCGCGACAGCGCTATGACCCAGCTCCCGTCGGACTTGCTCTGCAGCGGCCTGCCTATATGCAGGCCCCGATCTGGATGAGTCCTATGGAACTGGAAATAGTCGCGGTCGGCGTAGTTGAGGCCCGGCGGCGTGGCATCCAGCGAGTTGACCAGCCAGTCGCCGTCCGCATCGAACACGAACAGGCCGTGGATCATCGGCATGCCGCCGGTACGCGCCTGCATCAGGCGGTGCAGCCGCGCGAGATTCACCGGCCCGACGCCGTCCGTCTCGACCCGTTCGCGCAACCCCAGCAGCACGGCATCGGCCGCGCCGATGGCGTCGCTGGCGTGCTGGGCGAGCGAGCGCGCGAGGTTCGACGTCTCGGTCCGCGTCTCGGCGAGCTGGGCGATGCGGGCGTTCCAGGTGCGCAGGCCATCGATGCCGACGAGCAGCAGGCAGACGAAGACCACGAAGGCCACCGTGTTGGTGTAGGGCGAGGGACGGAGGCGAGCACGAAGCCCGCGGAGCAAGGCCATCGTCAGCCTCGTCTGCCAAGCACTGTCAACCGAGCGCTTGCCTGCCTTACGGGACCGGGGCTAACGGCGGATTAAGGGGGCGGCGTGATCTCCGGCGTCCGCACGTGCTCGGGGCGAAAGCCCATGCCGATCAGCCGGGCCGGCACGCGGCGCAGCGCGGGCCAGCGGCGCAGCAGGCGGACGGCCAGCGGCAGGCGCGCCCGCCGCTCGCCGGCCAGCACGCGCCGGATCACCCGGTTCTGCACGACGACCTGCAGCCGCTGCGTCGCCCGCGTCGGGAACGTGCGCCGACGCTGCACGCGGCGCAGCAGACGTTCCTCCGGCGTTCCCTGCCGCAGCGCAGCGGCCAGGATGTTGGCCGTCGCAACGGCGTCCTGGATCGCGAGGTTGATCCCCACCCCGCCGACCGGCGACATGGCGTGCGCGGCGTCGCCGATGCACAGCAGCCCCGGCCGGTGCCAGCGCCGCAGCCGGTCGATCGTGACCGTCAGCAGTTTTGCGTCATCGAAGTCGCGCAGCTCACCGAGCCGATCGCGCAGCTCCGGCGCGACCCCGGCGATGGCGTCGCGCAGGGCGTCGATGCCCTGGCGGCGAACGGCGTCGAAGCCGCCCTTTTCGATGACATAGGCGCACTGCCAGTAGTCGCCGCGGTCGAGCATCACGAGGATGCGCCCGGCGGCGATGCGGCCGAGCGTCTGCGCGGCATCGCCGGGGCGGCGCGACAGGCGCATCCACAGCACGTCGATCGGCGCGCCGATGTCGAGCACGTCCAGTCCCGCGCGCGCCCGCACCGTCGAATGCCGTCCGTCGGCGCCGACGACCAGCCCGGCGCGGACCTCGATCGGTCCGTCCGGCGTGTTCGCCCGGACGCCCCTCACCTGGCCGTCCGCCTCGATCAGCCCGATGACCTCGGCATGCATCATCAGGCGGAAGCCGCGGTAACGCCCGGCGTGACCGGCGAGGAAATCGAGAAAATCCCATTGCGGCATCAGCGCGATGAAGCGGCCTGCCGTCGGCAGACGCGTGAAGTCGGCGATCGGCAGGAATTCCCCGCCGATCTCGGCGCCGATCGTCGGCACGCGCTGGTGCGGCCGGGCGAGGAAGGCGTCGAGCAGGCCGAGCTCATGCAGGACCTGCAGGGTCGAGGGGTGGACGGTGTCGCCGCGGAAATCGCGCAGGAAGTCGGCGTGCTTCTCCAGCACCAGCACGTCCACGCCACTCCTTGCCAGCAGCAGTCCGAGCATCATGCCGGCCGGTCCGCCGCCGGCGATGCAGCATTGCGTTGCGAGCGGGCCCTCAGCCATGCGTCCCCTCCGTCATCGGCCGCCGAGCCGCAGTCCCGCCACCCCCGCCAGGATCAGGCCGACGCAGAGAATGCGTACCACCCCGGCCGGCTCGCCCTCGAGCGCGATCCCCCAGAGCAGCCCGCCGGCGGCGCCGATGCCGGTCCAGACGGCGTACACCGTGCCCATCGGCAGGCTGCGCAGCGACTGTGACATGCAGAAAAAGCTGAACACCATCGTCGCCACCGTGGCCGCCGACGGCCAGGGGCGTGAAAAACCGTCGGTGCGCTTCAGCAGCACCACCCAGCCGATTTCGGCGAGGCCGGCGGCGGTCAGCCAAAGCCAGGCGCCGCCCGGGGTGGGGGAGCGGAAGAGGATCAGGCCGCCCGCTTGGCGAGCAGCCCCTGGGCAACCAGCGTCTCGGCGATCTGCACGGCGTTCAGCGCGGCACCCTTGCGCAGGTTGTCCGACACGCACCAGAAGGCCAGCGCGTTGCTGGCCGTCGGGTCCTTGCGGATACGGCTGACATAGACGGCGTCCTCGCCCTGGCTCTCCAGCGGCGTGATGTAGCCGCCGTCCTCGCGCGCATCGACCACCGCCACGCCCGGTGCCTCGCGCAGCGCGGCGCGCGCTTCGTTTACCGTCACCGGCTTCGCGAACTCGACATGCACCGCCTCGCCGTGGCCGATGAACACCGGCACGCGCACGCAGGTGGCGATGACGGCGATGTCGGGGTCGAGGATTTTGCGGGTTTCCACCGCCATCTTCCACTCCTCCTTGGTCGAGCCGTCGTCCATGAAGCGGTCGATATGCGGGATGCAGTTGAAGGCGATCTCCTTGGTGAAAAGCTGCGGCGTGGTGGGGTCGTGCACGAAGCTCGCCTTGGTGTGGGCGAACAGCTCGTCCATCGCCTCCTTGCCGCCGCCGGAGACGGATTGGTAGGTGGCGACGACGACGCGGCGCGCGCAAAAGCGGTCGTGCAGCGGCTTCAGCGCCACCACCATCTGGATGGTGCTGCAGTTGGGGTTGGCGATGATCCCCCGCCGGATGCGGCCGAGCGCCTGCGGGTTCACCTCCGGCACCACCAGCGGCACGTCCGGCTCCATGCGGAACTGGCTGGTGTTGTCGATCACCAGGCAGCCGGCCGCGGCGGCGCGCGGCGCGTGCACCGCCGAGACCGCCGCGCCGGGGCTGAACAGCCCGATGTCCCAGCCGGCAAAATCGAATTTTTCCAGGTTTTGCACGCGCAGGGTTCTTTCGCCGAACGAGACCTGCGCGCCGGTGGAGCGACCGGACGCCACCGCCGCGACGTCGGCGAACGGAAAACGTCGCTCGGCGAGCGTCTTCAGCATCTCGCGTCCGACCGCCCCGGTGGCGCCGACGACCGCGACCCTGTAGCCCATCCGCCCTGCTCCTCGCTGTGGGCGCGAAGGTAGGGGTTCGCCGGAGCGGGCCGCAAGTGTCACCCATGCGCGCCAGCCTTGCTGTAGCCTTGCGGCCCTCTCGAGGAGACGATTGCATGGCTGAGGCACCCATGGCTGACGCACCCATGCCCGAAGCCCCGGGCTGGCCCGGCATCCCGCCGCGCTGGACGTCCAGCGACAAGAGCGGCGTCGGCACCGCGCTGGCCGCCCTCAGCCGGGTCTGGTTCACCTTCAGCCACGGCATCCTGAACGAGATCTACTACCCCCGCGTGGACCAGGCCTGCACGCGCGACCTCGGCCTGGTCGTCACCGACGGCACGCCCGGCGGCTTCTTCGCCGAGGAAAAGCGCGACACCGACAGCGAGGTCGGCACCACCGAGCCCGGCGTGCCCGCCTGGGCGCTGCGCAACAGCTGCAAGCGCGGCCGCTTCGTCATCGAGAAGCGCATCATCTCCGACCCCTGGCGCGACGTGGTGCTGCAGCAGATCCGCTTCCTGCCGGGCGACCCCGTCGAGGGGACGCGGCTGCGGCTGTTCGTGCTGCTGGCGCCGCACCTGGTGAACGGGGGAGCGCACAACACCGCCTGGCTCGGCGAGTACAAGGGCGAGCCGATGCTGCTGGCGGAGGGCGACGGCACCTGCCTCGCGCTGGCCGCCTCGGTGCCCTGGCGGGCGCGCTCGGCCGGCTTCGCCGGGCACAGCGACGGCTGGCAGGAGCTGAGCGCGCACGGCAGGCTGACCGCGACCTACGCCCGCGCCGCCGACGGCAACGTGGCGCTGTGCGGCGAGCTCGCCTGGTCCGCCGACGAGCCGATCGTGCTGGCGCTCGGCTTCGGCCGCTATTGGGCGGAGGCGGCGTTCCGCGCGCGTGCCAGCCTGCAGCGCGGCTTCGAGAAGGCCGAGGCGGAGTACGCCGCGGCCTGGCGGGCCTGGCAGGCGCCGCTCGCCAAGCTGGACGAGCCCGCCGGCGGCACGCGCCTCAATCTCTACCGGATCAGCACGGCGGTGATGCGCGCGCATGATTCGCCGGCGTTTCCCGGGGCATTCATCGCCAGCCTTTCCATTCCCTGGGGGTTCAGCAAGGGCGACGACGATCTCGGCGGCTACCACCTGGTCTGGCCGCGCGACCTCGGCGAGACGGCGGGCGGGCTGATCGCCTGCGGCGCGCTCGGCGATGCGCGGCGCGTGCTCGCGCATCTGCGCGCGGTGCAGGAGCCGGACGGGCACTGGCCGCAGAACGTGTGGCTCGACGGGCTCGCCTACTGGAAGGGCATGCAGCTCGACGAGACCGCCTTCCCGATCCTGCTGACCGACATGGCGTACCGGCACGGCGTGATCGGCGAGGTCGATCTGCCGTCCTACTGGGAGATGGTGCGCAGCGCGGCCGGATATGTCGTGCGCAACGGGCCGATGACCGGACAGGATCGCTGGGAGGAAAACTCCGGTTATTCGCCGTTCACGCTGGCGGTGGAAATCCCCGCCCTGCTGGCGGCGGCGGATTTCGCCGAGCGGCACGGCGAGGCGGCGATGGCCGGCTTCCTGCGCGACACCGCGGATGCCTGGAACGACGAGATCGAGGCATGGACCTACGTGACCGGCACGCCGCTCGCGCGGCAGGCCGGGGTGGACGGGTACTACATCCGCATCGCGGCTCTCGATGGCGACACGGTGACGATCCGCAACCGGCGGGGCGGCGAGGACACGGTCGCGCAGGCCGACCTGATCAGCCCCGATGCGCTGGCGCTGGTGCGCTTCGGACTGCGCGCCGCCGACGATCCGCGCATGCGCGCGACCGTCGCGGTGATCGACCGGCTGCTGAAGACGGAGCTGCCGCACGGCCCGGGCTGGCACCGCTACAACCACGACGGCTACGGCGAGCATCCGGACGGCGCGCCGTTCGACGGCACCGGCCAGGGCCGGGTGTGGCCGCTGCTGATCGGCGAGCGCGCGCACTATGAACTGGCGGCGGGGCGGCCGGCCGTGGCGCGCGGCCTGCTGCGCACGATGGAGGCCTGCGCGAGCCGCGGCGGCATGCTGCCCGAGCAGGTCTGGGACAGCGCGGACATCCCCGAGCGCGAGCTGTTCCTCGGGCGGCCGAGCGGCTCGGCGATGCCGCTGGTCTGGGCGCATGCCGAGCACGTGAAGCTGCTGCGCAGCCTGGCCGACGGCGCGGTGTTCGACATGCCGCCGCAGTCCGTGCAGCGTTATCTGAAGGAGGGGCGGCGGGGCCGGCTGCGCGGCTGGCGCGAGGACTGGCCGCGCACGACCCTGCCGCAGGGCCTGGCGCTGCGGGTCGAACTTTCGCAGCCGGGCACCGTTCACTGGTCCGCCGACGGCTGGGCGCGCGCGCAGGACACGCCGACGGCGGATGTCGGCCTCGGCGTGCACGCGGCGGAGCTTCCCGTGACTTCGCTGCCGGAGGGCAGCCGGGTGGTCTTCACTTGGCGCAGTGCGGACGGCGCCTGGCGCAAACAAGACTTTTCGGTGACCATCGTACGAGCGGAAGGGGCCTGAGCGTGTCACACAGCGAACACCAGGCGGCGCAGAAAAAACTGGAGACGGCGCCGCCGGCGCCGCCGCTGACCCTGGTGATCTTCGGCGCGCACGGCGACCTGACCAAGCGCCTGCTAATGCCTGCGCTCTACAACCTCGCCGACATGAAGCTGCTCGACCAGGATTTTCGGATCATCGGCATCGATCACAGCGACGACGACACGCATCGCTGGGCGGACAGTCTGACCCAGACGATCCACTCCTTCGTCGGCGACCACACCGCCGAATTCCATCCCGACCGCATCGATGAGACCGCCTGGAGCTGGATCACGCAGCGGCTGGAATACGTGAAAGGCGATTTCGGCGACGACGCGACGTTCCGCGGCATTGGCGACAAAGTCGTCGACCGGAACTGCATCTTCTATCTCGCCGTCGCCGCGCGCTTCTTCGGGCCGCTGGTCGAGCGGCTCGGCAAAGCGGGGCTGCTGAAGGAGACGCCAAGCGCGTTCCGCCGGGTGGTGGTGGAAAAGCCGTTCGGCCGTGACCTGCCGTCGGCGCAGGCGCTGAACGCGCAAATCCTGAAAGCGGCGAACGAGAAGCAGATCTATCGCATCGACCATTTCATGGGCAAGGAGACCGTCCAGAACATCCTGGCGCTGCGATTCTGCAATGCGCTGTTCGAGCCGGTGTGGCGGCGCGAGTACATCGACCACGTGCAGATCATGGCGGCCGAGACGATCGGCGTGGAGGCGCGCGGCGGGTTCTACGAGCCGACCGGCGCGCTGCGCGACATGGTGCCGAACCACCTGTTCACGCTGCTGGCGATGGTGGCGATGGAGCCGCCGGACGCCTACAACTCGGACGCCGTGCGCGACGAGCGGGCGAAGGTGATCGAGGCGATCGCCCCGGTGCAGCCGCAGGACGCGGTGCGCGGCCAGTACGGCGCGGGGACCGTGCAGGGCAAGCCGGCGAAGGCCTATCGCGAGGAACAGGATGTCGCGAGGGACTCTACGACGGAGACCTACATCGCGCTGAAGCTCGCGATCGGCAACTGGCGCTGGGCCGGCGTGCCGTTCTACCTGCGCACCGGCAAACACCTGAAGACACGGCGCACCGAAATCGCGCTGCACTTCAAGCCGGCGCCGGTCGCGCTGCTCGGCGCGCAGCAGGGCAACGTGCTGACCATCGCCCTCGACCCCGAGGAAGAGGTGGCCGTCCGGATCGACGTGAAAACCCCGGGCATGCTGCCGCGCCTCTCCGCCGTCGACATGGCGTTCCGCTACGCGGACAATTTCCCGGTGCCCTCGCGCGTCGGCTATGAAATCCTGTTCTATTCGGTGATGAACGGCGACACGCTGCTGTTCCAGCGCGCCGACCAGATCGAGGCCGCCTGGGCGGTGGTGCAGCCGGCGCTGAGCGCCTGGGAGCAGGACAAGTCGGCGCCGGAAATCTATCCGGCCGGCAGCGCCGGGCCGAAGGCCGCCGACGACCTGCTCGCCCGCGACGGACGGATCTGGGAGAGTCTCTGAGCTTCCGCTACGCCCCCGGGTCGTACTCTTCGGAAATGTCCTTGTTCGTGTAGTCCGTCATCATCGACGTGGCGATCAGCGTGATGACGCCGCAGGCCAGGATGAACCACGCGATCGAGTAGCCGGAGTGGGTGCGCGCGAACAGCCAGGCGGCGATCAGCGGCGCCGGGCCGCCGGCGATGATCGAGGCGAGCTGGTACCCCACCGAGGCGCCGCTGTAGCGCAGCCGCGGCGTAAAACTCTCGGCGATCAGCGCCGCCTGCGGCCCGTACTGGATGTCATGCGGGATCAGCGACAGCACGATCGCCAGGAAGATCAGCCCGGGTACCAGCGTGTTCAGCAGCGCGAAGAACACGAAGCCGTAGACGGCCGTGAGCAGCGCGCCGGCCATGTACACGCGCTTGCGCCCGAACCGGTCCGACAGATGGCCGGCGATCGGAATGGTGAAGAACGAAACCACCGCTGCGGCCAACACCGAGATCAGCAGCAATTGCTGAGAGACTTTCAGCGTCCCGGTGCCGTAGGCGAACACGAAGGCGGTGAAGATGTAGAACGGCGCCTGCTCGGACATGCGGGCGAATGCGCTGAGCAGGATCTCCTTGGGATGCACGCGCAGCACCTCGGCCATCGGCGCGCGCGCCAGCCGTTCCTGCGCTTCCAGCTTGCGAAACACCGGCGTCTCAAGGATGCCCAGCCGGATCCACAGTCCCACCCCCACGAGAATGATGCTGAGCAGGAACGGAATGCGCCAGCCCCAGCTCAGGAAGGCGTCCGGCGACATGCCGCTGAATGCCAGCACGGCGAGATTGGCGAGGAACAGCCCGGACGGCACGCCGAATTGCGGCCAGGAGGCGATGAACCCGCGGTGATGCGAGCCGCGCGCCCATTCCATCGACATCAGCACCGAGCCGCCCCACTCGCCGCCGACCCCGACGCCCTGGATGAAACGAAGCAGCGTCAGCAGGATCGCGCCCCAGATGCCGATGCTGGCGTAGGTCGGCACCAGCGCCACCAGGAAGGTGGCGAAGCCCATCAGCAGCAGGGTCGCGATCAGGGTCGACTTGCGGCCGATGCGGTCGCCGTAGTGGCCGAAGATCGCCGCCCCGATCGGCCGGGCGACGAAGCCCACGGCGTAGACGAGGAACGCCTGGAGGGTGCCGACCAGCGGATCGGAATTCGGAAAGTAGAGTTTTGCGAACACCAGGCCGGTGACGGTGCTGTAGAGGAAGAAGTCGTACCACTCGATGGTCGTGCCCACCGTGCTGGCGACGACGGCGCGCTGAAGCTGGACGCGATGCTCGGACTCGCTGAGCTCGCCCGTGGCGGGCGCCGCGTAGGACATTGGCCACTCCTCCCCAGCTCGGATTCGTTGCGTCACGATAGGCGGGCCGCGCCGCGCCGGCCAGAACGCAAGTGGTCTTTTGGCAACGCGCGTGACGATTTGGCGACGATGCCCGCCGCATGAGGATTTGTGCCGGGCCTTGTTCCGGTGCTGCTATGCTCGCCCTGCAATCGCAAGGGAGCCCTACGTGGCGCGTTCCTGGCTGGACCGGCTGTGGGCCTCGATCGCTGATCGCGGCGGCGAATGGGTTGATATCCCCGATGCGAGCCCGCTCGACCAGGTTTGCCGCCTGGCGCTCGACCTGCTCTCCGGGCGCGGCGAGGCCTCGGGTGCGGCGCTGGCGCGCGAGTTGCTCGGGCGTTATCGGCGGCTCGGAGACGCGGATCGGCGGGCCTTCCAGCGCTTCCTTGCAGAAGGCTTCGCCCCGGAGCCGGAACCGCTGCGCCAGGCCGCGGCGGAATACGTGCAGGACCCCACGCCGGAGCGTGCGATGCGCCTCGCCGAACTGGCCGAGCCGCCACGCCAGGAGCTGCTGCGGCGGATCAACATGGGACCCGGCGGCACCTCCACGCTGGTCGGCATGCGCAGCGAGCTGCTCGGCGCGCTCCGCACCGAGCCGGGGTTGCAGCCGCTGGAGAGCGACCTGCGCCACCTGCTGGGGTCGTGGTTCAACCGAGGATTCCTGGAGCTGCGGCGCATCGACTGGGACAGCCCGGCGGCCTCGCTCGAGAAGCTGATCGCCTACGAGGCGGTGCACGAGATCAAGGGGTGGGAAGATCTGCGACGGCGGCTGCAGCGCGACCGGCGCTGCTTCGCCTTCTTCCATCCGGCGCTGCCGGGCGAGCCGCTGATCTTCGTCGAGGTGGCGCTGGTCGAGGGCATGGCGGGCGCCGTCGAGCCGCTGCTGGCGGCACCGGTGCCGGACGCCTCCGCCGTCGATCGGGCGGACTCCGCCATCTTCTATTCGATCAACAACTGCCAGTACGGACTGCGCGGCATCTCCTTCGGCAACTTCCTGATCAAGCAGGTGGTGGAGGAGCTGCGCGCGGAGCTGCCCAACCTGAGCTGCTTCGCCACCCTCTCGCCGGTGCCTGGCTTCCGCCGCTGGTTGGAGAGCCGGCTGGATGGCGAGGCCTCGCCGAT
>JAFAYA010000002.1 GCA_019240635.1 Acidisphaera sp.
TCACGGGGTGCGGCGGCACGCCGCTCGTGCAGGACGCCGACGCGGCGGCGCGCGGCCTGGCGGCGATCGGGAGGCAGGCATGGACCTGAAGAGTTGGCTCGCGCGCTGCCGGCTGGTCGCCATCCTGCGCGGCATCCGGCCGGACGAGGCGGAGCCGGTCGGCGAGGCGCTGGCGGAGGCCGGCATCGCCATTGTCGAGGTGCCGCTCAACTCGCCGCAGCCGATCGACAGCATCGCCCGGCTCGCCCGCCGCTTCGGCGAGCGCCTGCTGATCGGCGCCGGCACGGTGATGACGCCCGACGACGTGGCGCGCATCGCCGAGGCCGGGGGCAGGCTGATCGTCACGCCGCACGCCGATCCGGCGATCGTGCAGGCGGCGAAGGCGCGCGGCATGCTCGCCTGTCCCGGCTTCTTCACGCCGGCGGAGGCGTTCGCGATGCTGCGCGCCGGGGCCGACGCGCTAAAACTGTTTCCCGCCGAGGCGGCGAGCCCGGCCGTGCTGAAGGCGTTGCGTGCCGTGTTGCCGGCCGGCACCGATGTACTTCCGGTGGGCGGCATGGATGCAGGGACCATGCGGCCCTGGCTGGAGGCTGGTGCGGCGGGCTTCGGCATCGGCTCGGCGATCTACCGGCCGGGCGATGATGCCGCGACCGTCGCCGCAAAGGCGCAACGGCTGATCGCCGTCATCGACAGCAGCAAACAGTGAGGTCCTGATGTTCCTTCAGGCACGCGATATCACGTTTCACGTCCAGGTGGACGGACCGCCCGGCGCGCCGGCGCTGCTGCTGCTCCACTCGCTCGGCACCAGCCTGCATGTCTGGGACGAACAGGCGACAGCGCTGTCGCGCAGTTTTCGGGTGATCCGGCCGGATTTGCGCGGCCACGGGTTGAGCCAGGTCACGCCGGGGCCGTACACGATCGGCGGTCTGGCCGAGGACGTCGCGGCGGTGCTGGACGCGCTCGGCGTCGCCCGCGCGCATGTCGCGGGCCTGTCCATCGGCGGCATGGTGGCGCAGGCGCTGGCGGCGCAAGCGCCGTTCCGCGTGCTGTCGTTGATCCTCTGCGACACCGCGATGGTGATCCCGCCGAAAAATCTCTGGCATGAGCGCGCGGCGCTGGTGCGGGCGCAGGGCATGGCGGCGATCGCCGAGCCGGTCATGGTGCGCTGGGTGACGCCCGACTTCCGCAATGACCCGGCCTCGATCGGGCTGGAGGCGATGCTGCGGCGCACCGACCCGGAAGGCTACGCCGGCGCCGCCGAGGCGATCGCCGCCGCCGACCTCACCGAGGCCACGAAGGCGCTGCGCACGCCGACGCTGGTGCTGGTCGGCGACCAGGACGAGGCGACGCCGCTTTCGAGTGCCGAGGCGCTGCGCGCGGCGATCGACGGCGCGCATCTCGTCATCGTCCCGGACGCCGCGCATATCGCGACGGCACAGCAACCGGGCGCCATAACCGGCGCCATGCAGCGCTTTCTCGCGCCGGAGATCGAGGATTGGCGCGCCGCCGGGCTCGCGGTGCGCAAGCAGGTGCTGGGCGAGGCGCATGTCGCGCGGGCCAGCGCCGGCATCACCGACCTCGACCGGGATTTCCAGGATTTCATCACGCGCAGCGCCTGGGGCGGGGTCTGGACGCGGGGCCATTTCGATCGCCGCCAGCGCAGCATCGTCACCCTCGCCTTGCTCGCCGCTCTCGGCCATCACGAGGAGTTCGCGCTGCACGTGCGCGCGACGCGCAACACCGGTGCCTCCGAGGCGGACATTGCGGAGTTGCTGATGCACGTCGCTGTGTACGCCGGCGTGCCGGCGGCCAATTCCGCCTTCCGCATCGCCAAGCAGGTGGCCAGCGAGAAGACGATCGGCCCGGGGTGAGTGCGCCGAGACGGGCAGTTACCCCACCCCGCCTTCTTGCGTTGCGCGCGCCGGCGGCTTGTGCCTAACCTTTGACCTCAAACACCAACGAGTGCGCTGCACACGATCAGCATCGGGCGGCGGCCGTGGCCATGAAACGGGCAGAACCGCCCGAGCGTCCGGGAATCAGCTGCCGGATTTTTCCGGCCGAGGGAGGGTTTCGTATGCTGAAGAGTCCGATCACGCGCCGCTCGGCGCTGCAACTCGGGGCCGCTTCCGCCGCTCTGCCGCTCGTGCACATCCGCACCGCGGGTGCCGCCGGAAAACTGTCCGTCGGCTTCTGGGACCACTGGGTGCCGCAGGGCAACGACGTGATGAAGAAGCAAGTCCAGGCCTGGTCCGACAAGAACAAGGTGGACGTGCAGAGCGACTTCATCACCACCGTCGGCAACAAGCTGCAACTGACCGCGGCGGCCGAGTCCCAGGCCGGCACCGGCCACGACATCATGACCTTCCTCGCCTGGGACGCGCACAACAACGCGCAGAAACTCGCCCCGGTGAACGACGTGGTGAAGGCGCTGACCGACAAATACGGGCCGGTGAACGAGGCCTCGAGCTACCTGGCCAGCAGCAAGGGGAACTGGTTCGCGGTTCCGTCCAGCTCCGGCACGCAGAACAAGCCGTCCTGCGCGCGCATCAGCCTGCTGAAAAAGTTTGCCGGCATCGACGTGCAGGCTTGGTACCCCGCGCAGGAGGTGCAGCCGCCGGAGGCGGCGGAATGGACCTACGACACGCTGCTGAGCTCGGCGGAGAAGCTGCAGAAGGCCGGCTTCACCTACGGTATCGGGCTCGGGCAGACCCCGGATTCCGTGGACTGGACGGGAGCGATGTTCGCGGCCTTCGGCGCCGAACTGATCGACGGCGAGGGCAACGTCCGGATCAAGTCGGACGCCGTCCGGCAGGTGCTGGAATATTCCCAGAAGCTGGTGAAATTCCTGCCGGCCGACGCGGTCAGCTACGACGACGCGTCAAACAACCGCGCGCTGATCTCCGGCCAGAGCGCGCTGATCTTCAACCCGCCGTCGGCCTGGGCGGTGGCCAAACGCGATGCGCCGCAAGTCGCCGCGGACTGCTGGACGTTCAGCAGCCCGGCCGGGCCAAAAGGGCGGTTCGTGCCGCACGTGCCGTTCCTGTGGGGCGTGTGGAAGTTCAGCCAGAACCAGTCGGCGGCGAAAGACCTGCTGCAATACCTGATGCAGCGCGAGCAGGTGGAAGAGCGCGACAACGTGGTGCAGGGCTACGACCTGCCGCCCTTCCCGAGCATGAACAATTTCAAGGTCTGGCAGGAGGTCGAGCCGCCGAAGGGCACGGTGTTCAACTACCCGACCCTGCCCTGGCACCAGGCCAAGCCCAGTGTCGCAGCGTCCTCGGCCTCCCCCGACATTGCGGTGCAGATCTACAACCGCGGCACGATGCCGACCATGCTCGCCAAGCTGCAGAGCGGCCAGACGATCCCGCAGGTGATCGCCTGGGCGTCGGACGAACTGGAAGGCTTCACCCGCTGATCCGGGCGAGGGAGGAAGCCGCCGTTCCTCCCTTCGGTGCTGCCCAGGGAGGCACCCATGGCTGACGGAACCAGCATCCCGGCGGTCGTCATTCCGCAAGTGCGGCCGAGAGCACAGCGCGTCGGCGGCATGCAGCGCTGGATGCGCCGGCGCTCTACCATCGCCTTCCTGATGTGCCTGCCGCTGATCCTGCTGATCGCCTGCCTGGTGATCTATCCGAGCGTGTATGCGATCTATCTCTCCATGCTGAACAAGCGGATGACGAAGTTCCTGGGGCTCAGCAACTTCGTCTTCCTGCTCAGGCGCGACACCTTCCAGCTCGTCATCTTCCAGAGCTGCCTGTTCGCCGGCACCGCCGTGTTCTTCAAGGCGCTGATCGGCTTCATTCTCGCCCACCTCATGCACAACATCCCGTCGCGCAACCAGCGCATCTGGCGCGGCCTGCTGCTGGTGCCCTGGGTGATTCCGCTGGCGATGTCCACGCTGACCTGGTGGTGGATGTTCGATCCCTCCTACTCGGCGTTCAACTGGCTGCTCAACCAGTTCGGCCTGACCTCGGTCCCCTGGCTCGGCGTCGGCTGGATCGCCCGGTTCTGCACGATCGCCGTCAATGTCTGGTTCGGCACGCCGTTTTTCATGATCATGTACCTTGCGGCGCTGAAATCGGTGCCCGAGCAGCTCTATGAAGCGGCGGCGATCGACGGCGCCTCGGCGTTGCAAAAGCTGTTCTTCGTCACGCTGCCGATGATGCGCAACATCATCGCCATCACCGTGCTGTTCAGCCTGATCGTGACCTTTGCCGATTTCGACATCGT
>JAFAYA010000095.1 GCA_019240635.1 Acidisphaera sp.
CGCGACTGGCGCCACCGGAGCGACTGGCGCCACGGGTGCGACGGGTGCGACTGGCGCGACGGGTGCGACGGGTGCGAATGGCGCGACGGGTGCGACGGGTGCGACTGGTGACACCGGAGCGACTGGCGCGACTGGCGCGACCGGCGCCACGGGTGCGACTGGCGCCACGGGTGACACCGGCGCGACAGGTGCGACTGGCGCGACGGGTGCGACGGGTGACACCGGCGCGACGGGTGCGACCGGGGCCACAGGCGCGACGGGTGCCACAGGCGCGACTGGCGCCACCGGAGGGACTGGCGCGACCGGTGCGACGGGTGCGACGGGTGCGACTGGTGCAACGGGTGCCACCGGTGCCACGGGTGCGACGGGTGACACCGGTGCGACTGGCGCCACGGGTGACACCGGCGCGACCGGAGCGACGGGCGCGACCGGGGCCACGGGTGACACCGGCGCGACAGGTGCGACGGGTGCGACGGGTGACACCGGTGCGACAGGTCCGACCGGCGCCACAGGTGCGACCGGCGCCACCGGAGCTACGGGCGCGACGGGTGCCACCGGAGCGACTGGCGCGACGGGTGCGACGGGTGACACCGGCGCGACCGGTGCGACGGGTGACACCGGTGCGACAGGTCCGACCGGCGCCACCGGAGCTACGGGCGCGACGGGTGACACCGGCGCGACAGGTGCGACGGGCGCCACGGGTGCGACGGGTGCGACGGGTGCGACCGGAGCTACGGGTGCGACTGGAGCAACGGGCGCGACGGGTGCCACCGGTGCGACGGGTTCGACCGGGGCCACAGGCGCGACGGGTGCGACGGGTGCCACAGGCGCGACTGGAGCTACGGGCGCCACCGGTGCGACGGGCGCGACGGGTGACACCGGTGCGACTGGTGCGACGGGTGCCACAGGTGCGACTGGCGCGACCGGAGCTACGGGTGCGACGGGAGCGACCGGAGCTACGGGTGCCACAGGCGCGACGGGTGCGACGGGTGCCACCGGTGCGACGGGTTCGACCGGGGCCACAGGCGTGACCGGGGCCACAGGCGTGACCGGGGCCACAGGCGCGACTGGAGCTACGGGCGCCACCGGTGCGACGGGCGCGACGGGTGACACCGGTGCGACTGGCGCGACCGGAGCCACGGGTGCGACCGGAGCCACGGGTGCGACGGGTGCAACGGGTGCGACCGGCGCCACAGGTGCGACCGGAGCCACAGGCGCGACCGGCGCCACGGGAGCGACCGGAGCCACAGGTGGGACCGGAGCCACGGGCGCGACGGGCGAGACCGGTCCCGCTGGACCGACAGGCCCGGCTGAGCAGATCGCGACTGGAAATCAGACAGTTAATGGGTCAGCGACAAACAGCACCCAAACCGATCACTTCCTGGTCTACGGGCAGCTCAACACGATCGATACGCACGGAGGGAACGAGATCATCGCCGGCGGTTCGATGGCCTCGACCGGCCCGGATAGGTCGACCGTCATCAATATCGGCAGCACTGCCGGCGCCTCACCCGAATCCAATTTCGGGGTGATCGACAAGATCGACATCAATGGCGGCAACAACACGCTGACCGGCGACGGCACGATCCTCGATGAAGCGAAGTCCTACGCAGAGGGTCACCCCGTGTTCGCGTCCGTCGCCACCCTCTCCCATTCGACCGTTTCGGTCGTGGTGAGCGGCGAGGGCGGCACCATCGGCGGCGACTATGTCGGCATCGACAACACCGCCGGGGTTAACACCATTTCCGTCGATGGCCCGAGCGACGTCATCTACGCGAACGACGACGCGAACAACACGATCACCACCGGACCGACGGCCGGATACACCTACCTCTATATGGACTCGCCGGAGATCGGCAGTGCCGAGAATGTGGGCGCCGGCTACGACAGCACCATCACACTGGGCGGCAACGGCAACTACCTCTTCGGGTCGGAAGCCAACCACACAGTGACGATCGGTGGCGTGGTGAACGGCATGACCTACGGCAACAATGACGATGTCACGCTGGGGAACGGCAACAACACGGTCGACGTCACCGGCGCGTTCAATCAGATCGTGGTGGGATCCGGCGATAACAGCATTGATGCCGGCAGCGGCAATGCACTGGTCGCCCTCGAGTTCTTCGGCGCGGGCACCGGCAATTCGACCGATACCGTGGCGCTCGGCGGGGGCTACAACCAGGTCTATGCGCCGGAATTCGAGCGGCTGATCGTAACCGGGGGATCACTGGGCGGCAACAAGGTCAATGAGTTTGTCAGCAGCGGGGTGACCTACACGCCGAATGGCAACGACGCCGTAACGCTTGGCGGCGGCTCCAACCTGGTCGAACTCGGGAACGGCAATGACACGGTATCCCTCACCGGCACGGTCGGAGGGAACGAGGTGACGCTTGGCGATGGCGATGACACGGTGACGGTTGACGGCGTCAGCAACGCCATCACACTCGGCAACGGAAATGACAGCGTCACGGCGGACGGCGACACTGCACTGATCGCCGCTGGAAACGGCAACGACGACGTCACCGCGAACGGGAATTACGATACCCTGACACTGGGGATTGGGGACGACACCCTGACGGCGCTGGGCGCGGCCGGCACGATCTCGGTCAATGCAGATGCGACCAGCCACGACATGCTGACGATTGGTGGCGATCAAACCGGATCGGTGACCAGCGGCATCGACAGCATCACTTTCGGGAACGCCGATACCTTCACGCTCGTCGGGCTGAAGGCCGGTTCGACCTTGGCGCTCGGCGACTCCGTGATGACCTTCCTGAATGCTGATGCAGACGCGAAGGCGACGCTCGGCAGCAGCGACACGCTCACGATAAACGGGAGCAACTCGTACACCGGACAGGTTGAACTGACCGACTTCTACAGCGCGGATACCCTGGACCTGGAAGGTCTCTATGGAGCCAACGGTGAGCGCATCGACAGCTTGTCAAGCTTCAATGACAATCTCCACACGATTGACGGAGACACGGTGCTTACCCTTCAGGGGGGTGGTGCGATCACCTTCGACGGCACGGCAGTGAGCGGCGGGTTCACCGGAACGGATCTCAAGTTCAGCTGAGAAGGCTGTGAGCCGCGCAGCGTTTGTGGGAGCTGACCGCACCGGAGCGCATCGCGCGTCGTGTGCAGCGGTCCTCGCGCCACATCGGGACGGCCCATGCCCATGCCATCGCGGTCCGCGATCGGTGACCGCGCCGCTACGGTTTTTCGGGATGCCCTGCAGGCGATGTCATGTTCCGGTCAGCGCGCCGCAAGCTCTCGGAACGGAAGAAAGCTTTCAGGGATTCTCCACGGCATTCAGCCAGTCGGGTGGTAGCGGCGGGCGGATTTGAACCACCGACCAAGGGATTATGATTCCCCTGCTCTACCGCTGAGCTACGCCGCCATCCCGCGCCGAAGGCGGCGGAAATAGCGCCGGGCGGGCCGGCCAGTCAACGTCCGGGCGGACGATGAAGCCGCCGCCCAGCACGCGCTCGCCGGCATAGAACACGCAGGCCTGCCCCGGCGCCGCCAGCGCCGGCGCGTCCAGCAGCACCTCCGCCCCGGCCGGCAGCGCGGCCACCCGGGCCGGCTGCGGCGCCTCGCGCGCCCGGAGCTTTGCCGTGCAGCGCAGCGGCGAGGCCGGCGGCGGCAACAGCCAGTTCGTCTCGCGGATCCTCACCCGGCACCCGCCCGCGTCCCGCGGTCCGACAACGACCCGGCGTCGCGCGGCATCGAGCGCGACCACCACCTGCGCCACTCCGCCGTCCCGCGCCGCTCCGCCGAGCCGCTTCGCCTGCCCCACGGTGTAGCGCGCAACGCCGGCGTGGCGCCCGAGCACCCGCCCGTCGCGCGCGACGATCTCGCCAGCCGCCCCCGCCTCGGGCCGCAGCCGCACCGCAAGCTCCGCATAGCGGCCGTGCGGCACGAAGCAGAGGTCCTGACTGTCCGGCTTGGCGGCGACCGGCAGGCCGAGCCGCGCCGCCGCCGCGCGCACCGCCGCCTTGTCGGGCAGCCCGCCCAGCGGAAACAGCGACCGCGCAAGCTGCGCGCGGGTGATCGCGAACAGGAACCAGCTCTGGTCGCGCGCCGCGTCCGCCGCCCGGTGCAGCTCGGGCCCCTCCGCCCCGTCCACCCGCCGCACATAGTGGCCGGTGGCCAGCGCCTCGGCGCCGAGGTCGTCGGCGAGCGCCAGCAGGTCGGCGAACTTGACGCGCTGATTGCAGCGCACGCAGGGCACCGGCGTCTCGCCGGCGGCGTAGGCGTCGGCAAAATCCTCGATCACCGCCGCCCGGAACCGCGCCTCGCGATCCAGCACGTAGTGCGCGATGCCCAGATGGTCGGCGACCCGCCGGGCATCATGGATGTCCTGCCCGGCGCAGCACGCCCCGCGCCGTCCGGCCGCGGCGCCGTGGTCATAGAGCTGCAAGGTGACGCCGATCACCTCGTGCCCGGCCGCGTGCAGCAGCCCGGCGACGGTGCTGCTGTCCACGCCGCCGGACATCGCGACCAGCACGCGCATCCCGGGGCCGCGCATCGGCCGCCGCTCAGCCGTTCAGCGCGTTGCGGGTGCCGGCCGGCAGGCGCACGACCAGCCCGTCCAGCGCCTCCGTCATGACGATCTGGCAGCCCAGGCGCGAGGTCTTTTCCAGTCCGAACGCCAGGTCGAGCATATCCTCCTCGTCCTCGGTCGGCGCGGCGAGCCGGACGAACCAGGCGGGATCGACGACGACGTGGCAGGTCGAGCAGGCGAGCGAGCCCTCGCAGGCGCCCTCGATGTCGACGCCGTGCTTGTGGGCGATCTCCAGCACCGAAAGCCCCAGCGGCGCCTCCACCTCCCGCCGCCCGCCGTCGCGCTCGATGAACGTCATTTTCGGCATCAGGAGGGCTTCCTCAGGCAGCGACGCGCGCGGCGGCCGCGTGGGCGGCGATCAGCGCCTCGGCCGCGTAGTCGAGGTCGGCGGCGGAGGTAAAGCGTCCGATGCCCAGGCGCAAGGTGCGCGCCGCCGCGTCCGCGTCCAGCCCGAGCGCGCGCAGCACGTAGGACGGCTCCACCTCCGCCGAGGAGCAGGCCGAGCCGGTGGAGACGCAGAGATCGGGTGCGGCGCGCATCAGCGCCTCGGCGGTGGCGTGCGGAAAGGTCAGGTTCAGGTTGCCGGGGAGGCGCCGGCGCAGGTCCCCGTTGATGGCGATCGCCGGGATCGCCGCACGCAGCCGGGCGAGCAGCCGGTCGCGCAGCGCCGCGAGGTGCGCCGCCTCCGCCGCCATCTCGGCCGCTGCGAGACGGCAGGCCTCGCCGAAACCGACGATCAGCGGCGCGGGTAACGTCCCCGAGCGTAGGCCGCGCTCCTGCCCGCCGCCGGAGAACAGCGGTGCCAGGCGCACCCGCGGCCGCCGGCGCACATAGAGGGCGCCCACCCCCTTTGGCCCGTACAGCTTGTGGCCGCTGATCGACAGCAGGTCGACGCGCGGCGCGTTCACATCCAGCGGAATTTTTCCGGCCGCCTGCGCCGCGTCGGTGTGGAACAGCGCCCCCGCATCGCGCGCAATCGCAGCCTGCGCGGAGAGATCCTGCACCACCCCGGTCTCGTTGTTCGCCGCCATCACGCTGACCAGCAGCGTGGGCTCGTCCAACGCGGCGCGCAGCACGGCCGGGTCGAGCAGCCCGTCGCGCCCCACCGGCAGGACGATCGGCTCGAATCCCTCCCCAGCGAGGTCGGCGGCGCAGGCGAGGACGCATTTGTGCTCGGTCGCGACGGTGACGATCCGCCGCCGCGCATCGCCCGTCGAGCGCGCGAAGCGTGCCGCGCCCTTCAGCGCGATGTTGTTGCTTTCGGTGGCGCCGGAGGTGAAGACGATCTCGCGCGGATCGGCGCCGATCAGCGCCGCGACCTGCGCGCGGGCGGCCTCCACCGCCTGCTCGGCGGCGCGGCCCATGACGTGCTCGGCGCTGTGCGGATTGCCGTAGGCCTCGCTGAACCAGGGCAGCATCGCCGCCAGCACCCGCGGATCGCAGGCGGTGGTGGCCTGGTTGTCCAGATAGACCGGACGGTTCGCGCGCGTGGTGGTCATGCCCGGTGATCTCGGTCAGACGGCGGCGCGTGCCGCGCGGCCGGCGGAGAGCCGTCCCGCCATCCCGGCATAGGCGGCGGCGAAGGCGTCGATATCGGCCTCGGTCGCGTCCCAGGGCAGCGACACCCGGATCGCCTGGCGGGCGAGCGCGCCGAGCCCCATCGCCGCCAGCACATGGCTGCGCGCCACCTTGCCGGAGCTGCACGCCGCGCCGGCCGAGACCTGCACGCCCGCGAGGTCGAGCGCGATGACCTGGGATTCGGCGGCCGCGCCGGGCAGGGCGAGGCAGGTGGTGTTCGCGAGCCGCGGCGCGCCGGCGCCGCATACGATCGCGCCATGATCGAGCGCCGCTTGCTCCGCCCGGTCGCGCAGTGCCGCCAGCTGCAAGCCATCCGCTTCGGCCGCGGCGGCGGCAAAGCCGGCGATGGCGGCGAGCGCCGGCGTGCCGCCGCGCCGGCCGCGCTCCTGCCCGCCGCCGGCGATCAGCGGCATCAGCCGCGCCGCCGCAGCCTCGGCGAGCAGCAGGGTCCCCGCGCCGGCCGGGCCGCCCAGCTTGTGCGAGGAGAGAGCGAGGCTGTCGGCGCCGAGCGCCGCGAGCCCGACCGGGATGCGTCCGGCGGCCTGCACGGCGTCCACGTGCAGCAGCGCGCCGTGTCGCCGGCACAGAGCGGCCGCGTCCGCCACCGGCTGGATCGTCCCGGTCTCGTTGTTGGCGAGCATCAGGCAGACCAGGGCCGGCGGTCCCGTCGCCAGCAGCCGCTCCAGCGCCGCGAGGTCGGCCAGCCCGTCCCGGTCCACCGGCAGCACAGCCGCATCCGGGGCGGCGGCGAGAATCGCGGCGTGCTCGGTCGCGCCGACGATCACGCGCCGTCCGCCCCCCAGCCCGTGCACCGCCAGCGCGTCGGCCTCGGTGCCGCCGGAGGTGAAGACCAGCCCCGCCGGCCGGCCGCCGAACCGGGCGGCGATGACTTCCCGCGCGTCCTCGAGAGTGCGGCGCGCGGCGCGGCCGGCGGCGTGCACCGAGGCGGGATTGCCGGGACCGTCGAGTGCAGCCAGCATGGCTCGGCGCGCCGCCGGGCGCAGCCTTTCGGAGGCGTTGGCGTCCAGATACGTCACAGGCCTACTCCGCGGCGATCGACGGCGTCGCGCCCAGCCGCGCCGCCCGGCCGAGCACCCGGCCCTCGACGACGTCGGCGAGCGTCACGCCGGCGAGGAACAGGTGGATCTGCCGTCCAAGCTCGTGCCAGAGGTCGTGGGTGCGGCATTTCAGGCCGCCGCCATCCGCACGGCGCATGCAGCCGCCGCTGGCCGGCGCGCAGCGGGTGGCATGCAGCGGCTCGTCGACCGCGAGCAGGATCTCGGCGATGACGAGCTGGCCGGCCGGCCGGCTCAGCCGGTAGCCGCCGCCCGGACCGCGCGCCGAGGCGACCAGACCGGCGCGCCGCAGGCGGCCGAACAGCTGCTCGAGATAGCAAAGGCTGAGCTGCTGGCTGGCGGCGATCTCGGCCAGGGTCACCGGCCGCCCCGTGCGGTCCCGTTCGCGGGCGGCCAGCTCCGCGAGCGCCATGACGGCGTAGCGGCCGCGCGTGGAGAGCTGCATTTCCGTCAGTCCGCGGCCGACCGGGCGGGACAGGGATCGCCGGCCAGCCGCGCAACCCGGGTTTCCAGCTCGGCCAGCTCGGCGCGCAGGCTCTCGATGTCGCGCAGCAGCGGGTCGAGCGCCGCCTCCGCCGGCGTGCCGTACGCGTCGAAGGCGGGTCGGCGGCCGGCCACGGGCTTGCGATCGACCGGACGCGCGGGGATGCCCACCACGGTCATCCCCGCCGGCACCGGCTCCAGCACCACGGCGTTCGAGCCGACCCGGGCGCCGTCGCCCACGACGATCGCGCCGAGGATCTTCGCCCCGGCACCGAGGATGACGTTGCTGCCGATCGTCGGGTGACGCTTCACCCGGTCGAAGCTGGTCGTCCCCAGCGTGACCTGGTGGTACATGTGAACGTCGTCGCCGATCTCGGCGGTCTCGCCGATCACCACCCCCATGCCGTGGTCGATCACCAGTCGCCGCCCGATCCGCGCGCCCGGGTGGATTTCGATGCCGGTCAGCCAGCGCGAGATGTGGGACAGCAGCCGCGCCGTCAGCCTCCTCCGGTACCGCCAGAGAAAGTGCGCCAGCCGGTGGCCGATGACGGCGTGCAGCCCGGGATAGCAGAGCAGCACCTCGAGATCGGAGCGGGCGGCCGGATCACGCTCGCGATAGGCGCGGACGGACTCACGCAAAAACATGAAGGACATGCGACATTTCCGTTATGAAAGCCCGGCTGCGCGACCTATATTGCGCCCGCGGCCGGGATCGCCAGTCCCTCCCGGGCCGTTAACTCGAGGAGCGAAAGGAGCGAGTGAAAGCCGGTTCGAACCGGCGGCGGTCACCTGTCACCTCGTCAAAATGGGTCGCAGGAAGGACTGTGAGCAGTGTTCCGAGGCTACGAGTATCTGACCCGGGCAGTCAAGTATTGCCCCGGCGGATGGGGCGACCGGCGGGTGGTCGCGGACAGCAGATTCAAGCCCGGCCGGAACCGGCCGAGAGCGAGCGGGAAACGGATTCGAAACGCCATGCCTGAGGTGATGTTTGCCGGCCCGGACGGCCGGCTCGAGGGTCGCTACCACCACTCCAAGGAAGCCGGGGCGCCCCTGGCCCTGATTCTGCATCCGCACCCGCTGCATGGCGGGACGATGAACAACCGGATCACCTACACGATGTACCAGTCGTTCCAGCGGCTGGGCTTCTCGGTGATGCGGTTCAATTTCCGCGGTGTGGGGCGCAGCCAGGGCCGGTATGACGGCGGCATCGGCGAGATCGGCGATGCGGCGGCGGCGCTGGACTGGATGCAGATGGTCAACCCGAATTCCGGCGGGCTGTGGATATCCGGCTATTCGTTCGGCGCGTTCGTGGGAATGCAGCTGCTGATGCGACGGCCGGAGATTTCCGGCTGGATCAGCGTGGCGCCTCCCGCCAACCACTATGATTTCGGCTTCCTCGCACCCTGCCCCTGCGGCGGGCTGATGCTGCACGGCGATGCCGACGAGCTGGTCCCCGAGCCGGCGGTGCGCAAGCTCGTGGAGAAGCTGAACACGCAGAAGGGCGTGCAGATCGACTACCGGATCTTCGGCGGCGCCGACCATGTGTTCGCCGAGCACGCCGACCGCGTCGCCGATGCACTCGATGACTACGTCGGCAAGGTGATCGCCCGCCGCGCGATGGCGCTGGCCGCGGATTAGGCTGGCAGGCCAGGGGCGCTGCCCCTGGACCCCGCTGGGGCAATGCCCCAGGCCCCTCTACTTAAGGCAAAGCGGCTGGCTTGGCCTAAGCCCGTAGCGCGGTCCGCCGCGGCATGAGCAGCGGTGCAATTATACCCACCCCGATTCCCCAGAACCCATTGATCAGGAACGATCGCACCCAGCTCTGCCACATCCAGCCGCCGGCGATCGGGGCGCCCTTCAGCGGTGCCACGACGAAGAATCCCACCAGCGCCGCGACGATGCCGAGCCCCAGGCCGCAGAGCCAGAGCGGTGCCGTGAAACGCGGCAGCAGCAGGCCGAACGCCGCCCCGTAGAGGCCGCCCCAGAAGCAGAGGCTGACGATGACCGGCACTCCGAACGGCCGCGTCGCACCCATCGGATAGGGCGGCGGCATGCCCATCCCCGGCAGCGCCAGCAGGTGCAGCGCCTCCCACATCGCCGCATGGAAGGTCAGGACCGAGATCGCCGCGGCGATGAAGCCGAGGCAGGCGCGGGCGGCAGGAGAGGCGCTGCGCATGGCATGTCCTTTGCCGAGCGAGGGAGGGTGTCGGCCCGGGGCTGCTCGTCCTTCAGCGCGACCCCGGTCAGCCGCAGCCGGTGCATCTCGGCGATAAGCCATAGCAGCTTTCTGGCGGCCTGCGGCACATCGAACCCCGCCGGCCGGATGTTGGAGACGCAGTTGCGCTCCGCGTCGGTCCGGCCGATGCGCGGCTGCCAGGTCAGATAGACGCCCAGGCTGTCGGGCGCCGACAGGCCCGGCCGCTCGCCGATCAGCACGGCCACGGCCTCCGCCCCGAGCGCCTCGCCGATCGCGTCGCCGAGCGCCACGCGACCCTGCGCCGCGATGACGATCGGCGGGTCTGGCCCGACCGCGGCGACGAGTTCGGCCAGCAACGGCACGGCGTGGCGCTGCACGGCGGTCGCCGAAAGACCGTCGCAGACCACGAAGGCCAGCCGCCCCGGCGCCGGTTCGGCGCGCAGCCGCTCGGCGTCCGGTGCGGCCAGGCGCCGGCCGAGATCGGGCCGCAGGAGATAGGTGTGCCGGTCCGGGCAGGCGCTGTGCACCGTCCGTCCGGCGAGCCCCACGTCGGCCAGCGCCGCCTGCATCGCCGGGATGTCGAGGGCGGCGTGCACCGCGTCCCGCGCCGCGGCATGCGCCGCCTGGAAGGCGAGGTGCGCCGCCGTCGGCAGCCCGTTGCCCACCCGGCCGAGCGCTACGCGCGCCGGCGTGTAGCGCCGCAAGTCCCGCCACGCCGCGGGTGCGGTCATGGTTCCAGCCCGATCAGCGCCGGCGAGAGGCCCGACGGGATCCTCTCGGGCACGGCGCCGTCCACCCCGACCCGGTCGAGCCAGGCCTCGAACTCCGGCGCCGGACGCAGCCCGAGCGCGCCGCGCAGATAGAGCGCGTCGTGGAACGAGGTGCTCTGGTAGGAGAGCATGACGTCGTCCGCTCCCGGCACGCCCATCACGTAGGTCACGCCGGCGACCCCGAGCAGGGTCAGCAGCGCGTCCATGTCGTCCTGGTCGGCCTCGGCGTGGTTGGTGTAGCAGACGTCCGCCCCCATCGGCAGGCCGAGCAGCTTGCCGCAGAAATGGTCTTCCAGGCCGGCCCGGGTGATCTGCTTGCCGTCATAGAGGTATTCGGGGCCGATGAAGCCGACGACGGTGTTGACCAGCAGCGGCGCGTAGGCGCGGGCGACGGCGTAGGCGCGCGCCTCGATGGTCTGCTGGTCGACGCCGTGATGCGCGTCGGCCGAGAGCGCGCTGCCCTGGCCGGTCTCGAAATACATCACGTCCTCGCCGAGGCTGCCGCGCCGCAGCGACAGCGCCGCGTCCTGTGCTTCTGCGAGCAGGGCCAGCGAGCAGCCAAAGCTGCGGTTCACCGCCTCGGTGCCGCCGATCGACTGGAAGACGAGATCGACGGGCGCGCCGCGCTCGATGCAGCGCAGGCTCGTGGTCACGTGGGCCAGCACGCAGGTCTGGGTGGGAATGGCGTAGCGCTCGCGCACCGCGTCCAGCATGTTCAGCAGCGCCATCGTGGCCGGCACGCTATCGGTCGCGGGGTTGACGCCGATCACCGCATCGCCGGCGCCGAGCAGCAGCCCATCCAGCACGGACGCGGCCACCCCCTTTTCGTCATCGGTCGGGTGGTTGGGCTGCAGCCGCACGGAAAGCCGGCCGGGCAGGCCGATCGTATTGCGGAATCGCGTGACCACCCGGCACTTGGCGGCCACCGCCACCAGGTCCTGCAGGCGCATGATCTTGCTGACCGCCGCCGCCATTTCCGGCGTCAGGCCCGAGCGCAGCGCGGCGAGCGCGTCGGGGCCCGCCGCCGGCGAGAGCAGCCAGTCCCGCAGCCCGCCGACGGTCAGCCCGGCGATCGCTGCGAACGCCCGGCGGTCGTGCCGGTCAAGGATCAGCCGGGTGACCTCGTCCGCTTCGTACGGCACCACCGCCTCGTCCAGGAACCGCGCCAGCGGCAGGTCGGCGAGCGCGCACTGCGCCGCCACCCGTTCGCTCGCCGAACCGGCGGCGAGCCCGGCCAGCGCGTCGCCTGAGCGGAACGGCGAGGCGCGCGCCAGCAGGGTGCGCAGATCGGCGAACACGTAGCGCGTGCCGGCGATCGTATGCGCGTGGGGCAAATCCGCCTCCCCGCGGCGGGCCCGGGCGCCCCTGTGGCGCGCCCGCGGGCGCCGGACAAAGCTGTGGACTCCGCGAACGCCATCCTATACACGCCGCCGCTCAATCCGGAACGCGGGAGATGGGGCCGCTCAGGCGGGCCCGTCGCATGCACCGCGATCCCCTGGCATCGAGGGGACGTCGTGGCGAAGAAGATCGTCGGCTACATCAAGCTGCAGATTCCGGCCGGCAAGGCCAATCCCTCTCCGCCCGTCGGCCCCGCCCTCGGCCAGCGCGGCCTGAACATTATGGCCTTCTGCAAGGAGTTCAACGCCGTCACCCAGGCGATGGAGCCGGGTATGCCGGTGCCGGTGGTCATCACCGCCTTTGCCGACCGCACCTTTAGCTTCATCACGAAGACCCCGCCCAACACCTATTTCCTGCTCAAGGCGGCGAAGATCGACAAGGGCGCGACAGCCGCCGGCAAGGGCCCCACGGTCGGGCGCGTCACCACCGCGCAGCTGCGCGAGATCGCCGAGCAGAAGATGAAGGACATGAACGCCGGGGACGTCGAGGCGGCCGTTCGCATGCTGGCGGGCTCCGCCCGCTCGATGGGCCTGACGGTCGTGGAGGGCTGAGCGGATGCGGCAAGGCAAGCGGCTGGCGGCGGCCTACCAGGCCATCGAAAGGCTCAAGCCCTATCCGCTGCCCGAGGCGATCGGGCTGGTCAAGTCCAATGCGCGGGCGAAATTCGACGAGACCGTCGAGCTGTCGATGAATCTCGGCATCGATCCCCGGCACGCCGACCAGATGGTGCGCGGCCTGGTCGGCCTGCCGCACGGCACCGGCAAGACGCTGCGCATCGCCGTCTTCGCGCGCGGCCCGAAGGCCGAGGAGGCGCAGGCGGCCGGGGCGGACGTGGTCGGGGCGGAGGACCTTGCGGAGCGCGTGCAGGCCGGGCAGATCGACTTCGACCGCTGCATCGCGACGCCGGACATGATGGCGCTGGTCGGCCGGCTGGGAAAGATCCTTGGTCCCCGTGGCCTGATGCCGAACCCGCGCCTCGGCACCGTGACGATGGACGTCAAGGGCGCCGTGGCGGCGGCCAAGGCTGGACAGGTCGAGTTTCGCGCCGAGAAGGCCGGCATCGTCCACGCCGGCATCGGCAAGGCGAGCTTCGCCGCCGACAAGCTGCTGGAGAACGCGCGGGCCTTCATCGACGCGATCCAGAAGGCCAAGCCCACCGGCGCAAAGGGCACCTACGTGCGCAAGGTTTCGCTGAGCTCGAGCATGGGGCCGGGCGTGCGGGTCGACGTGGCGAGCCTGGGAGGCTGAATGGAACTGCGCCGGCCCGGCTCCGTCCGCGGAGCCTGGCCGGAAGGGGCGCTTCGGCGCTTCCGAACCTGTCCGAGAACGCACGCGCCGCCACTCGGCGGCAGAATGGGCCCGCCATGATGATCGTGGCGCCCGCGGGCGGGAGACGGGGAAGCCCGCGAAGCTCCGGCGTTGGCCGGGGGCGTCGGCCTTTCCGCATCGGCCAGGCGATCCGGACCTGTCGGGCGGGCATCCCCGGAAGGTCTTGAACGCAACCAGGTCCGGCGCCGCCGGGCCGCAACGGAGGCCGGCGCCGAGCGCCGGATCCGGGGAGACCGGCCGTGGACCGAACGCAGAAGCGGGAGTTCGTCGCCTCCCTCGCCGGCGTCTTCGCGCAGACCTCCATGGTCGTCGTCACCCAGAACACCGGGCTGACGGTTGCCGAGGTGACGGAGCTGCGCCGGCGCATGCGCGCCGCCGGCGCCACGTTCCGGGTCGCGAAGAATCGGCTGGCCACCCTGGCGCTCGACGGCACGCCATTCGTCGGGCTCAAGCCACTGCTGAAGGGACCGACGGCACTCGCCTGGTCGGCCGACCCGGTCGCGGTCGCCAAGACGGCCATCGACTTCGCCCGCACCAATGACCGGCTGGTGGTGATCGGCGGCGCGCTCGGGCCGCGGACGCTCGACGCGCAGGGGGTGAAGGCGCTGGCCGAGCTGCCGTCGCTCGACGAGCTCAGGGCGCGGCTCGTGGGGATGATCGCGACACCGGCGACGCGTATCGCGGGCGTGCTGCAGGCCCCGGCTGGCCAGCTTGCCCGGGTGCTCGGCGCCTATGCGCGCGCCAGCGGCGGGGGCGGCGATGGGGCCGATGGAGAAACGCCGGCGCAGGCGGCCTAAGCCGCTGGGGCCGACCTGAGGACGGACGCGTGCAGGGCGCGCGCGACGGGGCTTGCAAGAAACCGACCAACGTCTAGATTAGGGACACACGCAAATGGCTGATCTTTCGAAGCTGGTGGACGAGCTCTCCAGCCTGACGGTGCTGGAGGCTGCCGAGCTGTCCAAGCTCCTTGAGGAGAAGTGGGGCGTCTCGGCCGCCGCACCGGCGGCGGCGGCGGCGCCCGCAGCGGCCGCGGCGGCTGCGGCGCCGGTCGAGGAGAAGACCGAGTTCACCGTGGTACTGGCGAAAACCGGCGAGAAAAAGATCAACGTGATCAAGGAAGTACGCGCGATCACCGGCCTCGGCCTGAAGGAGGCGAAGGATCTCGTGGAAGCGGCCCCCAAGCCGGTCAAGGAGGGGGTCAACAAGGACGAGGCGGAGAAAATCCGCAAGATGCTGGAAGAAGCGGGGGCTTCTGTCGAAGTCAGATAAGGTCCAACCCGGCGCCCTCGGTCCGCAACGCGGCGGACGCGGGCGCCGGACCGGGATTTTGGCAGGTCGAAACCGGCACGGTTTCGGCCCGCAGGCGTTTTCGCGCCGCCGCTCCGGGGCCCAGCCCCGGCCGGCTGCGCCGATCACGCCTTCGGCTCGAAAGTCTGCCTCGGGCGGCCGGGGGACGCAACAGGCCGCGCACGTGACGGCGCACACGGCAGCAGGACGGGGGCAGCAGGACGGGCGATGAACGCGATTACGAGGTCGTTTACCGGACGCAAGCGGATCAGAAAATCCTTCGGGCGGATCCCGGAAGTGGCGCCGATGCCGAACCTGATCGACGTGCAGCGCGCCAGCTACGAGGCGTTCCTGCAGATGAACGTCGCACCCGACAGCCGCACCCAGACCGGCCTCCAGGAAGTTTTTCGGTCGGTGTTCCCGATCGATGACTTCGCGGGACGCGGCCGGCTGGACTTCGTGTACTACGAGTTGGAAGAGCCGAAATACGACGTCGAGGAGTGCATCCAGCGCGGCATGACCTACGCCGCGCCGCTGAAGGTCATCCTTCGGCTCATCGTCTGGGATGTCGACGAGGACACCGGCGCCCGCTCCATCCGCGACATCAAGGAACAGCCCGTCTACATGGGCGACATGCCGCTGATGACGGATAACGGCACCTTCATCATCAACGGCACCGAGCGCGTCATCGTCAGCCAGATGCACCGCTCGCCCGGCGTGTTCTTCGATCACGACAAGGGCAAGACCCACTCGTCCGGCAAGCTCTTGTTCGCCGCGCGCATCATTCCGTATCGCGGCTCCTGGCTCGATATCGAATTCGACGCCAAGGACATCGTGCACGCGCGCATCGACCGCCGCCGCAAGATTCCGGTGACGTCGCTTCTCTACGCGCTCGGCATGGACGGCGAGGAAATCCTCAACACCTTCTACAAGCAAGTCATCTACAAGCGCGCCAAGGACGGCTGGCGGGTGCCATTCGATGCCAATCGGCTGCGCGGCTACAAGGCGATCAACGACCTGGTCGACGCCGATACCGGCAAGGTCGTGCTCGAAGCCGGCAAGAAGCTCACCGTGCGCCAGGCCCGCCAGCTTGCGGAAAAGGGCCTCAAGGCGCTGCGCATGGCCGACGAGGAATTGATCGGCCACTACATCGC
>JAFAYA010000016.1 GCA_019240635.1 Acidisphaera sp.
CCAGGCGGAGCACCACGCCCCACAGCGCCAAGACGAGGGTCAGGCCGAAGAAGTAGACGTTGAACAGCGCCGAGCGCAGCAGCGTCATGAGAGATGGGCCCGCACGCCGGAGATCGCGGACCATATGGCGTTCACCTGCGGATGCGAAGCCGCGTGCGCTACGGGGCGGCCGGCGCTGACCTCAGCGGCTCGCATCGAGCGCCGATTGCAGCAAGGCGGCGGCGGCCAGGCGGTCGACGACCCCGGCGCGCTTGCGGCGGCTCAGGTCCGCCTGCTCGATCAGGAAGCGCTGGGCGGCGGCCGTGGTCAGGCGCTCGTCCCAGAGCGCGGCGGGAAGCGCGGTCGCGTCCGACAGGGCGAGCGCCCAGTCGCGCGCGCCCTGCGCCGCCGGGCCGAGGCTGCCGTCCATCGCGAGGGGTAGCCCGACCACCAGCCCGCCGGCACCCTCGCGTGCCGCGATGGCGGCGATCTCGGCGGCGTTGTCGCGCAGCCGGCCGCGCCGGACGCTGCCGTAAGGCGTGGCGATCGTCAGCTGCACGTCCGACAGCGCGACGCCGATCGTCCGCGTGCCGGGATCGAGGCCGATCAGCCGCCGCTCGCGCCCGAGCCCGGCCCGCAGCGCGCCGATGTTGAAGAGGGGCATGGCCGTGGTTATGGTCCCGCGGCCTCCCGCATGACAGGTCTTGCCCCATGTCGCTCGATCCCGCGACCGTCCGTCGCATCGCCCGGCTCGCCCGCATCCGCGTCGAGGAAAGCGAACTCGGCCGGTTGCAAGGCGAGCTGAACGGCATCCTCGGCTGGATCGAGCAGCTCAACGAGGTGGACGTGACCGGCGTGGAGCCGCTGACCGGCGTCGCGCAGGTGGCGCTGAAGATGCGCCCCGATGCGGTGACCGACGGCGGCATGGCCGACGAGGTGCTGGCCAACGCGCCGCAGCGCGCCGGCGGATTCTTCGCCGTGCCGAAGGTGGTGGAATGACGCTGACCGACCTGACGCTCACGGAGGCACGGGACGGGCTGCGGCAGCGGCGGTTCTCCTCACGCGAGCTGACCGAGGCGCACCTTGCGGCGATCGAGGCGCTCAATCCGCGCCTGAATGCCTTCATCACCGTCACCGCCGAACGCGCGCGCACCCAGGCGGACGCCGCCGACGCGGCGTTCGCGCGCGGCGATGCGGGCCCGCTCGCCGGCCTGCCGATCGCGATAAAAGACCTGTTCTGCACGAAGGGCGTGCGCACCACGGCGGGCAGCGACATCCTCGGCCCGTTCGTGCCGCCGTACGAGAGCACGGTCAGCGGCAACCTGCTGCGCGACGGCGCGGTGATGCTGGGCAAGGCGAACATGGACGAGTTCGCGATGGGCTCGTCCAACATGACCTCGGCGTACGGCGCGGTCGAGAATCCCTGGAAACGGCGGCAGGATCGCGAGGCGGTGCTGGTGCCTGGCGGCTCCTCCGGCGGATCGGCGGCGTCGGTCGCGGCGCGGCTGGCGCTCGGCGCGACCGCGACGGACACCGGCGGCTCGATCCGCCAGCCCGCCTCGTTCTGCGGCATCGCCGGCATCAAGCCGACCTACGGGCGGTGCAGCCGATGGGGCATCGTCGCCTTCGCCTCCTCGCTCGACCAGGCGGGGCCGGTCGCGCGCACCGTGCGCGACTGTGCGGCGCTGCTGCGCTCGATGGCCGGACACGATGCCAGGGACAGCACCTCGGTCGACTGCCCGGTGCCGGACTACGAGGCCGCCTGTTCACGCGGCGTGAAGGGGCTGCGCATCGGTGTGCCGCGCGAATACCGCGCCGACGGCATGCCCGGCGAGATCGACACGCTATGGCAGCAAGGGCTGGCGTGGCTGCGCGACGCCGGTGCGGAGACCATCGACGTATCGCTGCCGCACACGAAATACGGCCTGGCGACGTACTACATCGTGGCGCCGGCGGAATGTTCGTCCAACCTGGCGCGCTACGACGGGGTGCGGTTCGGGCTGCGCGAGGGCGCCGAGGACCTGACCGATCTCTACGAGCGCACCCGCGCGCGCGGCTTTGGCGCGGAGGTGAAGCGACGCGTGCTGATCGGCACCTATGTTCTCTCGGCCGGCTACTACGACGCCTACTACCTCAAGGCGCAGAAGGTGCGCGCGCTGATCCTGCGCGACTTCACCGACGCGTTCCAGCGCGTGGACGCGCTGCTGACGCCGACCGCGCCGAGCGCCGCCTTCGCGCAAGGCGAGAACATGGACGACCCGATCAAGATGTATCTCAACGACGTCTTCACCGTGCCGGCCAGCATGGCCGGGGTGCCCGGGATGTCGGTGCCGGGCGGGCTCGACGCCAACGGGCTGCCGCTCGGCCTGCAGGTCATCGGGCGGCCGTTCGACGAGGAGACGGTGTTCGCGGTCGCCGCGGCGATCGAGCGCGCGGCGGGGTTTTCCCATCGTCCGGCGATCCGCGCAGGCAACGGCGCATGAGCTACACGATCGAAGGCAGCACCGGCTCCTGGGAAGTGGTCATCGGCCTGGAGGTGCACGCGCAGGTCATCAGCCGCGCAAAACTTTTCTCCGGTGCCGCCACCGATTTTGGCGCCGCACCGAACACGCAGGTCAGCTTCGTCGATGCGGCCTTCCCCGGCATGCTGCCGGTGATCAACCGGGAATGCGTCGCCCAGGCGGTGCGCACCGGGCTCGGCCTCGCCGCGCACATCAACATGGTCAGCCGCTTCGACCGGAAGAACTATTTTTACGCCGACCTGCCAGCCGGCTATCAGATCAGCCAGTACGCCCATCCGATCGTCGGCGCCGGCACGATCGAGATCGAGCTGGCGGACGGCAGCACGCGCGCGATCGGCGTCACCCGCCTGCACCTCGAGCAGGACGCGGGGAAGTCGCTGCACGACCAGCACCCGAGCCTCTCCTACATCGACCTCAACCGCGCCGGCGTCGCGCTGATGGAGATCGTCAGCGAGCCCGACCTGCGCAGCCCGGAGGAGGCCGGCGCCTATCTGCGCAAGCTGCGCACCATCCTGCGCTATCTCGGCACATGCGACGGCAACATGGAGGAAGGCTCCATGCGCGCCGACGTGAACGTCTCGGTCCGCCCGCATGGCGCGCCTTTCCGCACGCGCTGCGAGGTGAAGAACGTCAACTCCGTGCGCTTCGTGATGCAGGCGATCGAGGCCGAGGCCCGACGGCAGATCGAGGTCTGGGAAGCGGGCGGCACGGTCGAGCAGGAGACGCGGCTGTTCGATGCGGCGCGCGGCAGCACGCGCAGCATGCGCAGCAAGGAGGACGCGCACGACTACCGCTACTTCCCCGATCCCGACCTGCTGCCGCTGGTGCTGGATGAGGCCTGGGTGGCGGAGCTGGAGGCCGGCTTGCCGGAACTGCCGGATGCCAGGCGCCGGCGCTTCATCGCGCAGTACGGCCTGCCGGCCTACGATTCCGGCGTGCTGGTGGCCGAGCAGGCGACCGCCGACTACTACGAGACCGTGGCGAAGGGACGCGACGCCAAGCTCGCCGCCAATTACGTGATGGGCGACCTGTTCGCGGCGCTGAACCGCACCGGGCGGGGCATCGGCGACAGCCCGGTGTCCGCCGACGCGCTCGGTGCGCTGCTCGACCTGCTCGCCGATGCGACGATCAACGGCCGCATCGCCAAGGAGGTCTTCGAGGCGATGGTCGAAACCGGCGAGCATCCCGCCGCGATCGTCGATCGCCAGGGCCTGCGCCAGGTCACCGACGCCGGCGCGATCGACGCGGCGGTGGAGCGCGTGCTGGCGGCGAATGCGGACAAGGTCGGGGAATACCGCGGCGGTCGGGAAAAGCTGTTCGGCTTCTTCGTCGGCCAGGTGATGAAGGCGATGGCCGGCAAGGGGAATCCCGGCCTGGTGAATGCGGCGCTGCGCAAGCATCTCGGAGAGACAGGCGAATGACGATCGAACTGCATACCTGGAACACGCCCAACGGCCGCAAGATCAGCGTGGCGCTGGAGGAGATGGACCTGCCCTACACGGTGCATGTGATCGACATCACCAAGAGCCAGCAATTCGCGCCGGACTTCTTGCGCATCAGCCCAAACAACAAGATCCCGGCGATCGTCGATCCCGAGGGCCCGGACGGCAAGCCGATCAGCGTCTTCGAGTCGGGCGCGATCCTGATCTATCTCGGCGAGAAATGCGGAAAATTCTGGCCGCACGACGCGCGCGGCCGCGTGGCCGT
>JAFAYA010000088.1 GCA_019240635.1 Acidisphaera sp.
GGCATCGATGCACTGAACGCCCAACGGTACGAGACGGCTAATGACCAGTTCAATCTGGTCGAGCAGAACTATCCCTATTCGAGCTGGGCGGTGAACGCGCAGCTCATGCAGGGCTACACGCAATACCTGCAAAACCACTACACCGACGCGATCGGCACGCTGGATCGCTTCATCCAGCTTCACCCGTCACACCGTGACGTGGCCTATGCCTACTACCTGCGCGCGCTCTGCTATTACGAGCAGATCGCCGACATCCAGCGCGATCAGCGCGGTACGCAGGAGGCGATGGATGCGCTTCAGGAGGTGGTGAACCGCTTCCCCGACAGCGCCTATGCGCGGGATGCTCGCCTGAAGATCGATCTCTGCCGCGATCACCTGGCCGGCAAGGAGATGGAGATCGGCCGCTGGTACGAAAGCCAGCACCTGTATGAGGCGGCGATCGGCCGCTTTCAGCGTGTCGTGGACGACTATCAGACCACCAACCACGTGCCGGAGGCGCTGCATCGACTGACCGAGATCTACCTGATCCTTGGCCTGAAGAATGAGGCACGGCGGACGGCCTCTGTGCTGGCCTACAACTACCCGGGCAGCTCCTGGTACGAGGACAGTTACAACGACCTGTTCGATGCGGGGCTGGTGCAGCCGGCAGGACCCGCGCGACCGGCCGGGCGCGGCTTCTTCGCGCGCGCCTGGAACGCGATTTTCTGATCACCCGGCGGCAGCAGGCGCGCCGCATGCTCACAAGCCTGGCCATCCGCGACATCGTGTTGATTGAACGGCTCGACCTCGCCTTCGACCTGGGGCTGACCGTCCTCACCGGGGAGACCGGAGCCGGCAAGTCGATCCTGCTGGACAGCCTGGGGCTGGCTCTCGGTGCCCGAGCCGAGATGGGGCTGGTGCGCGCCGGAGCCGATATGGCGTCGGTCATCGCAGCCTTTTCTGTGCCCGATAGCCATCCCGCGGTCGTGCTGCTCGCCCAACAGGGCCTGGACACCGAGGATGAGATCGTGCTGCGCCGTGTGCTGAGCCGGGACGGCCGCTCGCGGGCATTCATCAATGACCAGCCGGTAGGTGTGGCGCTCCTGCGCCGTGTCGGAACATTGCTGGTCGAGGTGCAGGGCCAGCACGAGCAGATAGGGCTGGCCGATCCGTCCAGCCATGCGGGACTGCTGGATGCTTTCGGCGTGGCTCCGGGACTGCGTGATGAAACCGCGGCGGCATGGCGTGGCTGGCGTGAAGCGATCGCGGCATTGGAGGCCGCACGCGCTGCCATCGCCGTTGCCGAACGCGATGAGGCCTGGCTGCGTCATGCGGTGGATGAACTGGCCGGCCTTGTTCCCCAGCCCGACGAAGAGGAACGGCTTGCCCAGCAGCGGCATCGGCTGCAGCAGGGCGAGCGCCACGCCGAAGCGATTGCCACGGCGATGGCCGAGTTGGCTCCGCATGACCGGCGGACGCCGGCGCCAGCCGCGGCATTGCGTGCCGCGTGCCGGGCGCTCCAGCGGCTGGTGCCGCCGGCCCAGCCGGACGCGATCAACCCGGCCGAGCCGGCGCTCGCGGCCCTGGAGCGCGCTCAGGAGGCGCTGGCGGAGGCCGAGACGTTGCTGACGCGGCTGGCGAGCGAGACCGAGGCCAATCCGCGGCTTCTGGAACAGGCCGAGGAGCGGCTGTTCGCACTGCGGGCCGTGGCGCGCAAGCACGCGGTCACCGTCGCTGAGTTGCCGGCGCTGCTGGATACGCTGTGCGCCAGGCTGACGGCGTTGGAGACCGGGGCCGCGGAGGTGGTGGTGCTGGAGCAGGCGGTGCAGGCTGCCCGCGCGGCTTATGCGCAGTGTGCGACCGCACTGGGGACGGCGCGGCAGGCCGCGGCGGCACGCCTTGATCGCGCCCTCGCACGGGAGCTGCCACCGCTCCGGCTGGATCGGGCGCGTTTCCACGCCGATGTGGCAGCACTCGCCGAGACAGAATGGGGTCCGGCCGGCAGCGACGCCGTGCGTTTCCTGATCGCCACCAATCCGGGGCAAGAGCTTGGTCCCTTGGCGCGTGTTGCCTCCGGCGGGGAGCTGTCGCGGCTGATGCTGGCGCTGAAGGTCGTGCTATCGGTCGACTCACCCGTGCCGACGTTGGTGTTCGACGAGGTGGACGCCGATGTCGGCGGCGCCACGGCGGCAGCGGTGGGCGAACGGCTGAGCCGGGTGGCGGAGCGCGTGCAGGTGCTGGTGGTGACGCACAGTCCGCAGGTGGCAGCGCGCGGGGGAGCGCATCTGCGCGTCGCCAAGCAGACCGTGCGCGGTAGGGCGACCACGCGGGTTCAACAGCTCGACGCCGCGGCACGCCGCGAGGAGATCGCCCGCATGCTGGCCGGCGAAACCATCACGGATGCCGCGCGTGCCGCGGCAGACGATTTGCTGGGAGCGGCAGTTTGACGCCATGACACGCGCGCCGCAGCAGGGCACCGATGTCGCTGCGCTGTCCGAGCAGGACGCGGTTGCCGAGTTGGCGCGGCTGGCACACGAGATCGCCGAGCACGACGGCCTGTATCACCAGCTTGATGCGCCGGAGATCAGCGATGCCGAGTACGACGCGCTGCGCCGGCGCAATGCCGAAATCGAGGCGCGCTTCCCTCACCTGATCCGCCCAGACTCGCCCTCCGAACGTGTCGGCGCCGCGCCGGAGACCGGCTTCGCCAAGCTCCGCCACCGCGTACCGATGCTGTCGCTCGACAACGCCATGGGGGCGGAGGAATTTGGCGAGTTCTGTACTCGCGCGCGGCGTTTTCTCGGCCTGCCCGCCGACGCGCCGCTCGCCTGGGTGGCCGAACCGAAGATCGACGGGCTGTCGATCAACCTGACCTACGAGCGTGGTCGCTTCGTCCGGGGGGCCACCCGCGGTGACGGGACCGAAGGCGAGGATGTCACCGCCAACCTGCGCACGATGGATACGATTCCGGACCGGCTGCATGGCCACGCTCCGGCACTGATCGAGATCCGCGGCGAAGTGTTCATGACCAAGGCTGACTTCCTGAAGATGAACGAGGCACAGGCGGCGGCTGGTCAAAAGGTGTTCGCCAATCCGCGCAATGCGGCGGCCGGCAGTCTGCGCCAGCTCGATCCGCGCATCACCGCGGGGCGCCCGCTGTCGCTGTTCGCCTACGCCCAGGGTGAATCGAGTGAGCCGGTCGCCGACACCCACTGGCATTATCTGCAGCGGCTGCGCGACTGGGGGTTCCGCGTCAATCCGCTGTCGCGCCATCTGCGCACTGAGCAGGAGGCAGCCGCGTTCCAGGCCGAGATGGCGACCGAACGATCCGGTCTTGGCTATGACATCGATGGCGTTGTCTACAAGATCGACGATCTGCGGCTACAGGCGCGGCTCGGCTTTGTGGGCCGCGCTCCGCGCTGGGCGATCGCCTGGAAATTCCCTGCCGAGCAGGCGATGACCGTGCTGCAGGAAATTCGCATCCAGGTCGGCCGTACGGGCGCGCTCACACCGGTTGCGCGGCTCGAGCCGGTGAATGTCGGCGGAGTGCTGGTGCAGAATGCGACGCTGCACAACGAGGACGAGATCGCCCGCAAGGACGTTCGCATCGGCGACACCGTCGTCTTGCAGCGCGCGGGCGACGTCATCCCGCAGATTGTTTCAATCGTAACCGAACGCCGGCCGAAGGGCGCGAAACCCTACGAGTTCCCGACGGTGTGTCCGGTCTGCGGCAGCCATGCGGTGCGCGTGCCCGGCGAGGCCGTGCGGCGCTGCACCGGCGGATTGATCTGTGAGGCGCAGCGGGTCGAGCGGCTGATCCATTTCGTCTCACGACCGGCCTTCGACATCGACGGGCTCGGGGAAAAGACCATCCGCGAGTTTTACGAAGAGGGCTGGCTTCACAGCCCGGCCGACCTGTTTCGTCTGCCCGCGCGCGAGGCGGCGATCGCGGAGCGCGAGGGCTGGGGCAAGGTGTCGGCGCGCAATCTCGCGCGTGCCATCGAGGCGCGGCGCCGCATTTCGCTCGACCGGTTCATTTATGCACTTGGCATTCGCCGGATCGGCTCGACGAACGCGCGGCTGCTGGCGCGGCATTACGGCAGCTTCGACAACTGGCGGCGCGAGATGCTCGCCGCCGTCGGACCGGGATCAGAGGGGCGCGCGGAACTCGGCAGCATTCTCGGGATCGGGCCGGCGATCGCCGAGGAACTGGCGGATTTCTTCGGCGAGGCACGCAACGTGCGGCTGATCGACGAGCTTGCCGCGGAACTGAAAATTGAGGACGCCACGCGCACGGAGATGCGCGACAGCGAGATCGCCGGCAAGACGTTGGTGTTCACCGGCTCGCTCGAGACGATGACGCGGCCGGAGGCGAAGGCAAGGGCGGAGGCGCTTGGCGCGAAGGTCACCGACAGCGTCTCGAAGAAGACGGACCTTGTCGTGGTGGGCGCCGATGCCGGATCGAAGGCGCGGCGGGCGGGCGAGCTGGGGGTCCGCACCGTCACCGAGCAGGAATGGCGGCAACTGGCAGGGTTCGACTGACGAAACTTACGTGTGATGCAGCTCATAGCGGCAATGTCTCGGCGCGCCGATGATGGCCCGCATGGGCATTGCGGAGAACGCACGATGAGCGAGGCGCGCACGATCTGGCACGATATGGCGGCGCGGCGCGGTGTCGCCATCAGGCGCAAGCGCTCCGGCATGGCGCTTGCGGTTGCGTTGCTTTGCGCGATGGCAGCGGCCGAGGTGCTGTTTCTGACTTTCGTTGCGGGTCCTGACAGCGTCGGTCTTGTGGCCGCTGCCGAAGGAGTGCCGATGCCACAGTGATGTGTGGCCTCAACCCAGGTTGGCGCGCCAGGCAGCGGCGCCTTCCAGCAGCACCGCAACCCGCTCGAGCAACTGCAGTTGTGTCACCGGCTTCCGCAGAAGGAAGAACCCGCCGCCGAGTGCCTTCTCGGCCGTCAATGCGGTGTCCTCATTGACGAACCCGGTCAGCAGGATGGCCGGGAGTCCCGGCCGGCGACGTTGCACTTCCTGCATCAGCGCGATCCCGTCCATGCCGGGCATCGACAGATCGGAAATCACCAGCTCGACCTGCTCGCCCGCGTCCAGCCGCAAGAGAGCGGCGGCGCCGGATTCGGCCGGTATGACCACGTAGCCGGCACTTTCGAGTTGAGCGCTGACGAGACCGCGCAGAATGGCTTCGTCCTCGACCAGCAGAATCCGCTTCCCCCGGCCGGCGACCGCTGACCGAGGGCCCTCGCTGGGGCGCGTCGTCACGACCGCCGCATCGTCCGAGACAGGCAGCCACACCGTCACCAAGGTACCAACGGCAGGGACACTCTGGATCATCAGCGCACCACCGCTCCTCTCGGCGAAGCGGCGCACCATTGCCAGGCCCAGGCCGGTGCCCTTTCCGACAGGCTTGGTTGTGAAGAACGGTTCGGTGACGCGAGCGAGCACGTCTTCGGTCATGCCGATCCCGGTGTCAGCGACCGAGAAGCGAATGTAGCGCCCGGGAGCCAACGTATCCCCTTGATGATGCCCGGCGAAAGCAACTCGGATTTCCCGCTCCACGAGCTCAGCGCGCGCGGCCAGCGTCAACTTGCCGGCACCCGACATCGCGTCGCGCGCGTTGGTTGCGAGGTTGATGAGCACCATCTCGAGCTGGCCGCGATCCGCCAGCAGCAGCGGCAGGTCCTCATCAGTTTCGATCCTGAGGTCGATGCCGGCGCCCAGCGTATGACGCAGGATTTCCCCCACACTCGCCAGTAGAGCCGTGGGGTCCAGGACCTCTGTCTGCAATTCGCTGTGCCGGGAGAACGCAAGCACCCGGCGCGTTATGGCGCTTCCTCGCGTGGCCGCTTCCGAAAGCACTTGCGCCAATCGCTGGACCCTTTCGGGATCATCGAGGCGTCGCTCGATGAGACTGGCCGCCCCCTGGACCGCCTGCAGCACGTTGTTGAAATCGTGGGCGATGCCACTCGCAAGCTGGCCCAGCGTTTCAATACGCTGAAGATGCGCCAATTCCGCCTGCGTCGCCTGTAGGTCGTCCGTTCGCTCCCGCACGAGCTGCTCGAGCGCTGCCTTGTCACGGGCCAGCACGGCCTCGGCCTGGCGCTGAACGGTTACCTCGACGGCGGTGCCGAGCATGCGGATGGCTTGTTGATTGGCGAACCATACTCGCGCGCGTGCCGTGATGTGCCGCTCGACCCGGTCGATCATGCCGATGACGCGAAACTCAGCCTCGTAGTGACCACCGGTTGCGGGGTCCAGCGATGCAGCAATTATTGTTTCGACGCGCGTTATGTCATCGGGGTGCAGGCCGGCATAGAACGCCTCGATCGTGACCGGCGCGTCCGGCGGAAGCGCCCAAATGGTGCGCACGCGCTCATCCCATTGCAGTTCACTGGTGCGCAGGTTCCAGTCGAACACGCCGACCTGGCCGGCCTCGGTGGCCAGGCGCAGACGCGCCTCGCTCTCCCGCACCTGTTCATGGGCACGCGCCAGAGCGATGTCGGTCGCTTTCCAGTCACTGAGGTCGACGGCGAACGCCGTACCCGTACCGGCCGCCTTGTCGTCAAGCGTGATAAACACCAGCACCGGTACGCGCGTGCCGTCCGGTCGCAGATACTCCTTCTGATACGGCGTGCTGCCACCCTGGCGAAATGCCTCCGCGATCGCGGCTTCGTCGCGAGCGATCCATTCGGGCGGCGTCAGATCGTCCCAGCGGATGCGGCCTTGGTTCAGGTCGTCGCGCGACATTCCGACGATGCGCAGATAGGCGTCGTTGGCGGAGTAGACCCGACCGCCTGCATCGGCGCGCATGACCCCCACCGGGCTGGTGTCGAACAGAACGCGCAGATCGGCGATCGCCCGCTCGCGTACGGCCACCGCCTGACGCTGACGGAGAGCGGTCCGCTTCAGGCGTTCGCTCAGATCGCGCACCTCGCGCAGGGAAAACGACGGACGGGGTGACCACTCATCGTCCGATCCAAGTCGTTGCAAGGCTCCGGCCAGCCGCCGCGACAGGATCGCCGCCAGCGTCAGACTGAGCAGCAGCAGCGGCAGTCCGATGGCGGCAAGCCACCGCAGGCTCGCCGCGAACGGGGCGGCGAAGACGGCCTCGGGAACACTCACCACCACCAGATAGCCAGTCGCAGGCGCTCGCGCATAGGCGGCAATGAGGAGTTTGCCGATCTCATCATTGAACGGCTTGAACATCCCCACGTCGCCGCTGATCGCGCCGACCAGAGCGGGGTCCAATGTGCTGCCGATAGCCGGCCGGTCTCCCTGGGTACTTGCGACGATCGCATTCTGGCGGTCGGCCAGGATGGCAACCGCGCCGCGTGGCAGCCGCGTCTCAGCGAGAGTGGCCGCGAGACGCTCGCGCGGCAGGATGAGCCCGAGCGCCTGGATGCGCGACGTGCCGGCTGCG
>JAFAYA010000119.1 GCA_019240635.1 Acidisphaera sp.
CAACCACCGTGCCGCACGAACCCGCCGGCAGCGTCCTGCCTTTGACGTCCAGCGGCGCCAGAAGCCTCACCCGGGCGAGTTCTTCGAACCGCCGTCCCCGGCCGGTGGACCGTATCGCCGCGCGTTCGCTCATCTTCCTCGTGCCCCTGCTGCACCGGACGTCTGATCACCCCATCGAGCAAAGACATAGAACCGAATGGGTGAGCGCAGGCGAGCCCATCCGGCTCTGGTGGTGCGATCGACGCAGATGAGTCCCCGTATCGCGGGCCCGAACATCGGCCCGTGCGCCATCTGCACCAGAGAGTCTGCTTGTGGGCCGTCGGGCACCGACTGCGGCGATCGGACCACTAGTGCCCGCGCAGGATCTGGCTCAAGAACAGCTTCAGCCGATCGGTCTGCGGGTCTTCGAACATGCGCACGGGCGTGCCGCTCTCGACGATCTCGCCGCGGTCCATGAACATCACGCGGTCCGCCACCTGGCGGGCAAACCCCATCTCGTGCGTCACGCACACCATCGTCATGCCGGTCTGCGCCAGCCCGATCATGGTGTCCAGCACCTCCTTGATCATCTCGGGGTCGAGCGCCGAGGTCGGCTCATCGAACAGCATGATCTTCGGCTTCATGCAGAGCGCGCGCGCGATCGCCACGCGCTGCTGCTGGCCGCCGGAAAGCTGGCCCGGATACTTCTTCGCCTGCTCGGGGATCTTCACCCGCGTCAGATACTCCATCGCCAGCGTCTCGGCCTGCTGCTTAGGCATCTTTCGCACCCAGATCGGCGCCAGCGTGCAGTTCTCGAGGATCGTCAGATGCGGGAAGAGGTTGAAGGACTGGAACACCATGCCGACCTCGCGGCGGATGGTGTCGAGCGCGCGCAAATCATCGGTCAGCTCGGTACCGTCGACGACGATGCGGCCTTCCTGATGGCTCTCCAGCCGGTTGATGCAGCGAATCGTCGTGGACTTGCCTGAGCCCGACGGGCCGCAGATCACCACCCGCTCGCCCTGCGCGATGGTCATGCTGACGTCGCGCAGCACCTGCATGGTGCCGAACCACTTGCTGACCTTCTCCATCACGATGGCCGGTGCGGCGTCGGCCTTCACCGCACTCTGGACTTCCGGCAGTTCCTCGGCGGCGACGGTGACGCTCATGGGTCCAGTCCTCGGGGTTCGGAGAGAGGCGTTCAGCGGCGGCGGGAGCGGCTGAAGTCACGCTCCAGCCCACGGCTGTATTTCGACATCGCAAAGCAGAAGCAGAAATAGATCAAGGCGAGCAGCACGTAGACCTCGTTGCCAAACCCCTGCCAGACCGGGTCGTCGACCGCCGCGCGGCCCGATTGCAAGAGGTCGTAGATGCCGATGATCAGCACCAGCGAGGTGTCCTTGAAGAAGCCGATGAAGGTGTTCACCAAGGGCGGGATGACGATGCGCAGCGCCTGCGGCAGCACGATCAGCCGCGTCTTCCTGCCATAGGAAAGGCCAAGCGCGTCCGCCGCCTCGTACTGGCCCTTCGGCAGTGCCTGCAGGCCGCCGCGCACCACCTCCGCGAGGTAGGCGGCGGCGAACAGGATGATCGCCACCTGCGCGCGCAGCAGATTGTCGAAGTTGACGCCCTGCGGCATGAACAGCGGAAACATCACGCTCGACATGAACAGCAGGCTGATGAGCGGCACCCCGCGGATCAGCTCGACATAGACGACGCAGAGCAGCCGCACCGCGGGCAGGGTGCGGCTGCGCCGGCCGAGAGCGACGGCGACGGCGAGCGGGAAGGCCAGCGCCAGGCCGAACGTCGCGAGCAGCAGCGTCAGCGGCAGGCCGCCCCAGCGGTCGTCGGTCACCACCGTCAGGCCGAGCGTCTCGCTACCGTGCATCAGCAGCAGGATCAGCAGCAGGGTCACGATCCAGACGAGACCAAGCTCGCGCCGCCAGAAGCGGCGGTTCGCCGAGATCGCGTAGAGGGCGAGAAACAGCGCGATGCAGACCAGCGGTCGCCACTGCTCGTCGTACGGATAGAAGCCGAACAGGATGAAGCGGTACTTGTCGGCGATCACCGCCCAGCAGGCGCCGACGCCCATCTGCGCGCGGCAGGGTGCGGAGTTCGCATGGCCCTGCGCGTCGTACGGCACCGTCCAGATCGCGTGCACGACCGCCCAGTCGAAAAAGCCCCAGGCGAAGCGCAGGATGAGATAGCCCAGCACCAGCGTCAGCGCCGTCGACCACCAGGAGCCGAACAGGTTGCGGCGCGCCCAGGCGGCCGGACCGACCACCTTTGCCGGCGGACGCTGCCGGGCGGCGAAGGGAACGCCGGCTTCGGCGGCGATCTCCGCCATCTCAGCGCTCCACCAGCGCGATGTGCGCGTTGTACCAGTTCATGAAGGCGCTGATCGAGAGGCTGAAGGTCAGATAGACCGCCATGATGATCGCCACCCCCTCGATCGCCTGGCCGGTCTGGTTGAGCGTGGTGCCGGCGATCGACACGATGTCCTGGTAGCCGATGGCGACGGCGAGCGAGCTGTTCTTGATCAGGTTCAGGTACTGGCTGGTCATCGGCGGCACGATCACGCGCAGCGCCTGCGGCAGCACGATCTGGCGCAGCACGAGGCCGTGCGGCAGGCCAAGCGCGAACGCCGCCTCCCACTGCCCCTGCGCCACCGCCTCGATGCCGGAGCGCACGATCTCGGCGATGTACGACGAGGTGTAGATCACGAGACCGACCAGCAGCGCTGCGAATTCCGGGCTCAGCGTCATGCCGCCCTGGAAATTGAAGCCGCGCAGCGCCGGCACATCCAGCGTGAACGGCGCGCCGAGGGCGGCCCAGACGCCGATCGGCAGGGCGATCAGCAGCAGCAGCGCCACCGGCCAGGTCCGCGGCCGTCGGCCGGTGCGCGCCTGGCGTTGCGCCGCCTGACGCGACCACATCCAGGTCAGCACCGCCCCGATCAGGAACGCGACGACCGCCGCGCTGTGCGCGCCCTCCCAGATCAGGTCCGGCAGCTTGATGCCGCGGATCGACAGGAACACGCCGGGAATGGGATGCAGCGCCTGGCGCGCCGCCGGCAGGTGCTGCAGCAGGCCATACCAGAAGAACAGCTGCAGCAGCACGGGGATGTCGCGCAGCGTCTCGACATAGACGGCGGTGATCTTCGCCACCAGCAGGTTCTTCGACAGCCGGCCGATGCCCACCAGCGTGCCGAGCACCGTCGCCAGCACGACGCCGATCACCGACACCCGGAGCGTGTTGAGGATGCCGATCAGCAGCGCGCGGCCGTACGTGCTGACCGAGGGCGTGTACGGGATCGGCGATTCGCCGATGGGGATCGCGGCACTCTGCGACAGGAAGCCGAAGCCGGTCGCGATGTGGCGCGCCTCGAGGTTGCGGCGGGTGTTGCCGATCAGGTACCAGACCAGCAGCACCACCGCGCCGATCACGACGACCTGCCAGAAGACGTTGCGCAGCCGCGGGTCCGACCAGCTCAGGCGGACCTGGCGGCGGGGCGCCTGGCGTACGCTGGCAAAGCGCGGATCGGCTGCGGTTCCGGACATCGGGCTCCGAGCGGTTGGCGGCGGCCAGCATGGCCGTTGCGCCAGACGATTACCAGAGGTTAATCAAACGCAGGCGTCGGCAGCGGAACTCCCCCGCCTGCCCTCCGCGCCCTGCCTCAGCGCATCGGCGGCGCGTATTCCAGCCCGCCCTGGTTCCACAGCTTGTTCAGCCCGCGCGGCACGCCCATCGGCTGGAAGGCGCGATCGAACATCTCGCCGAAATTGCCGACCTGCTTGATGATGTTGTACGCCCACTTGTTGTCGACGCCCATCGACTTGCCGAGATCGCCCTCGAGGCCGAGCAGCTTGCGGATGTCGGGGTTTTCGGAGTTGGCGAAGCTGTCGATGTTCTTGCCGGTCACCCCGTCCTCCTCGGCGGTGAGCTGGGCGTAGGTGGTCCAGCGCACGAGGTCGAACCACTTGTCGTCGCCCTTGCGCACCATCGGCGCCAGCGGCTCCTTGCTGATGATGTCGGGCAGCAGCACGTAGTCCTTCGCCTTGTCGCCCTGCTGGTAGCGGATGCCGGCGAGTGCGGAGCTGTCGGTCGAATAGGCGTCGCAGCGACCGGAGAAGAAGGCGCCGAGGATTTCCTGCAGGTTCTGGATTTCGATCGGCGTGAACTTCATGTTGCTCCTGTGGAAATAGTCGGCGATGGCGAGCTCGGTGCTGGTGCCGGGCTGCACGCAGATCGTCGCGCCATCCAGCTCCTTCGCCGACTTCACGCCGGCGGACGCCTTCACCAGGAAGCCGGTGCCGTCATAAAAGGTGATCGGCCCGAACAGGGCACCGAGGCTGGATTCGCGGCCGAGCGTCCAGGTGGTCTCGCGGATCAGCACGTCGATCTCGCCGGACTGGAGCGCCGTGAACCGATTTTCCGTATTGAGCGGCACGTACTTCACCTTGTTGGCGTCGCCGAAGATGGCGGCGGCGATGGCGCGGCAGCCATCGGCGTCGATGCCCTGCTCCACGCCCTTGCTGTCCGGCAGCGAGAAACCGGCAACCCCGGTGGTCACGCCGCAGGCGAGCTGGCCGCGCTGGCGTACCGCGTCCAGCGTGGGCGAGCCGGAGCCCTGGGCGTGCGCGGGCGCCGCTGCGGCAACGACGCCGGCCAGCAGCCAGGCGCCGCAAAGCATGGATCGCATCATCGTTCTCTCCCGTTCCCGGCGGAGCCCCCGCCGGGTGCGGGTGTATTGCGCGAGGCGAATGAAAGCAATGGGCGGGAGCAGCGGCGCATGCTGCACCTGAGCAAGCTCTGCGTCGGCATCCGCGACGTCGCGCACCTGCGGGCCGTGCAGCGGGCGCGACTGGCCACCGACCCGCCGCTGCGCCATCGCACCCGCAACATTCCCCGGCGCGCGGCGGAGATCATGGCGGGCGGCTCGCTCTACTGGGTGATCGCCGGGGCGATGGTGGTGCGCCAGCGCATCCTGGACATCCGCGGCGACCGCCGCGACGACGGCTCGGCCTGTGCCGGGCTCATCCTGGACGCGGCGCTGGTGCCGGTGGCCGGCCGGCTGATGAAGCCGTTCCAGGGCTGGCGCTACCTGGCCGCCGAGGACGCGCCGCCCGACCTCGCGGCATCAGCGGAAGTGCCGGGCGAAGCCGACCTGCCGCCCGCCTTGCGGCGCGAACTGCGGGCGCTCGGACTGCTGTAAGGCCAGGGGCTTTCCCTCCGCGGGCATTCCATCGGCTGCGCCGATGGAACCTTTTGCCCGCTCCGCCCCTGGACCCCAGCAAAGGCGGAGCCTTTGCGATCCTTTTCTTCAGGGATGCGGGGCGGCGTTGGCTTCCAGCAGGGAGCGCAGGCCGTCCAGGATTGGCGCCGGGGCCGGCGGGCAGCCGCGCACCACCAGGTCGGCCGCCAGCCCGCTCGCCCCGTCCAGGCAGGCGTAGCTGCCCTTGAAAACCCCGCCGTCAATCGCGCAGTCGCCGACCGCGACCAGCCATTTTGGCTCCGCCATCGCCTCCCAGGTCGCCGCAAGCGCCTCGCGCATCGTGCGCGTGAGCGGGCCGGTGAGCAGCAATACATCGGCGTGGCGGGGGCTCGCGACGAAGCGCAGGCCGAAGCGCTCGAGATCGTAGACGATGTTGCCGAGCGCGCGCAGCTCCAGGTTGCAGCCGTTGCAGCCGCCGGCATCGACGTGGCGCAGCGCCAGGCTGCGGCCGAGCCGGGTCTGCGCGGCGGCGTCCAGGCGGGCGGCCAGTTCCGCCGTGGTCTGCGCGGACACCGGCCCGGCCGGGCGCGTCACTCCGCGGCCGCGCAAATTCGCGAGCGCGGGTGGCCAGGTCCTCACAGGTCGACCCCCGAGCAGGAGCAGTTGAACGACAGCGCGCACAGCGGCAGGTCGGCAACCTCGCCGCCCTGCATCGCCGCTTCCAGCAGCGGCCAGTGCAGCCAGCCCGGGTCGCGCGCGAAGCAGGCGGCGACCAGCCCGCCGTCCAGGCGCAGCCAATGCCAGACATCGCCGCGGCACCCCTCGGCGACGCCGATGCCCTCGCCGGTCGCCATCGGAAGGGTCAGGGTCAGCCGCCCCTCCGGCAGGTCGGCCAGCAGGCGGCGCAGCAGCCCGGCACTGGCGTGCAGCTCGGCCAACCGGACGTGCAGGCGCGCCTCGGCGTCGCCCGCGGCCAGCACGGCCGGCGCGGGGTCGAGCCCGGCATAGGGCGGATAGCCCGGCCGGCGCCGCGCGTCGAAGCCGCGGCCCGCGGCGCGGCCGACCGGGCCGCCCGCCGCGAACCGCGCGGCGAGCGCGGGACTCACCGCACCGAGGCCGCGCAATCGCCCGGCCAGGCCCCCCGCGGGGTCGAGCGCGCGCGCCAGCGCCGGCAACTCGCCCCCCAGCGCGTCCAGTGCGGCCAGGATCGCGGCGGGGCCGGCCGGCCCGATATCAGCGGCGACGCCGCCCGGCACGACGCAATCCATCATCAGCCGATGGCCGAAGCCCGCCTCGGCGGCCGCGAGCAGCGCCTCGCGGTGCCAGCCCCAGCGGGCGGCCGGCACGCCGAGCCCGGCAGCGCCGAGCACCGCGGCGAAATCGCCGGTGTGGTTGGCCAGGCGCTCGAGCTCGGCCATGACGGCGCGCAGCGCATGCGCGCGCGGTGGCGCCTCCGTGGCGAGCGCCGCCTCGGCCGCGCGGGCATAGGCGATCGAGTGAGCGACGGTCGAATCGCCGGACAGGCGGGCGGCGTAGCGCGCGGCGGCGCGCGGCGGCTTGCCGCGCATCAGCGCCAGCACGCCTTTATGCGCATAGCCGAGCCGCACTTCGACGCGCCGGATGGTCTCACCCTCCGCGGTGACGCGCAGATGCGCCGGTTCGGTGATGGTGCCGTGCACCGGGCCGAGCGGGATCTGGTGCAGGTCCTCGCCCTCGACCGGCAGGAACTCCGGCGGCTCGGAGGCGCCGCCGGCCGGCGCCGGACGCAGCGCCATCGGCGTATGGACGGGCCAGCGCCCATGGTCGAGCCACGGCCGCAGATCGGTGCCGCCCTCCGCGGCGTGACCCCAAAGGTCATGGACCATGCGTTCGAACCAGGCGGCGGCCGGACGATGCGGCGAGAGCGCCGGATAGACGCCGCCGACCACCGGCACGCTCACCGGCAGCACGTCGCTTCCGTCGGGCTCGATGAACAGGGCGTGGACGCGCAGCGTATCGGCCCAGAGCCCGAGCAGGTCCGGCGCATCCGGCGCACCCAGCGCCGCCGCCACCGCCCGCCAGGTCTCGACGTCGAGCGCGTGGCGCAGCCAGGGCCGCACCGGCTCGGTCGGCGCCGCGCGGATGAGGCCGGCGGCGCTCAACCCGCGGACGACGCCGCTTGGCTAGAGATCGACCTGCTCGACCGCCACCACCTCGGGAACGTAGTGGCGGAGCATGTTCTCGATGCCGTGCTTGAGGGTCGCGCGCGAGGAGGGACAGCCGCTGCAAGCGCCCTGCATGTGCAGCTTCACCACCCCGCCGCGATAGCCGCGGAACACGATGTCGCCGCCGTCGCCCGCCACCGCCGGGCGCACGCGCGTATCCAGCAGCTCCTTGATCTGCGCGGCGATCTCCTCGTCCTCGGGCGCCACGTCCTCGTCCGGCGCCGCCTCGGCCGCGCCCTCGACGACCGGGCGCCCGGCGACGAAGTGCTCCATGATGGCGCCGAGCACCTGCGGCTTCAGCGCCTGCCAGTCGATGCGGTCGGTCTTGGTGACCGTCACGAAGTCCCCGCCCAGGAACACGCGCGCCACCCCGGGCAGGTCGAACAGCGACGCGGCGAGCGGGCTGCGCCCGGCCGCCTCGGGCGTCGCGAAGTCGGCGGTCGATGCGCCCATCACCTGCCGTCCCGGCAGGAATTTCAGCGTCGCCGGATTGGGGGTGCCTTCGGTCTCGATGAACATGCGCGCCTGCCGCCCTGCAAAGCGGACCACGGCGATCCGCGACTCCTAGATCGGCCGGGCCGGGGCCGAAGGCAAGGGCCGGATCGGCGCGGCCAGATCGGCGCGGTTTGACAGGCCCACTCCGCCGCCTATCGTCGCGCTCGCGCAGACCGCGCGCCCGCGAGGACGCGAAGGGGGGGAGATGGCGCAGCACTCGTCCGGCGAAACGCCGCCCGGCGCCACCGACACGCATCTGCACATCTATGAGCCTGGCCACGCCGCCAATCCGCTCGCCGTCTCCGGCCCGGAGCCGGACGCCACCCTCGCCGACTATCGCCGGGAGATGGCGCGCCTCGGCATCGCGCGAGCGGTGATCGTGCAGCCCAGCGCCTACGGCACCGACAATACCTGCACCCTCGCCGCCCTCGCCGAGCTTGGCCCGGCCGCAAGGGGCATCGCCATCCTCGACGAGGCGACGGGCGAGCGCGAGCTGGACCTGCTCTCCGCGCAGGGCATGGTCGGCCTGCGCTGCTTCATGCTCAACCCCGGCGGCATGATGACCTGGGAGCGCGTCGCGCGCATGGCGCCGCGCGTGACCGCGCGCGGCTGGCACCTCGACCTGCAGTTCGACGGCGGCGAGTGGCCGGAGCGCGAGGATTTCGTGCGCGCCCTGCCGGGCACGCTGGTGATCGACCACGTGGGAAAATTCCTCGCTCCGGTCGATCCCGGGGGGCCCGAGGTCGCGGCCCTGCTGCGCCTGCTGGACAGCGGGCGGGCCTGGGTGAAGCTCTCCGCGCCGTACGAGACCAGCCGCAGCGGCCCGCCCGACTACGCCGACGTGTCGGCGATCGCCCGGCGGCTGGTCCGCCACGCGCCGGACCGCTGCCTCTGGGCCAGCAACTGGCCGCACCCCGGCCAGGCACCGCGTCCGGACAGCCGCACGCTGCTCGACCTGCTCGCCGAGTGGGCGCCGCAGGCCGAAATCCGGCGCCGCATCCTCGTGGACAACCCCGGCCGGCTCTACGGCTTCGCGTCGCCGGCCTGAGGCGAGGGACGCAGGCGCCGGCGCAGCGCGCCGATGCGGCCGATGTCGGCCAGGCGGCGATCGAGGAAGCCGAGGGTGCGGGTGTCGTCCTCCGCCGCGTCGCGCAGCCAGAACAGCACGGTTGCGGTATAGATTCCGGCCAGCGTCGCGCGCTTCGTGTACCAGGAAAAGTCGGCCGAGCGGTCGCCCGCGGCGTGCCAGATCGCGTCGACCGTGCGCGCCGTGCAGGTCGCCGCCAGCCCGGCGTGGCGCGGCAGCGCGAGAATGCCGAGCGCCCGGCGCACCGCCTCGCGGTGCGCGCGGTGCTGTGCCAGGCGCAGCGCGATCAGCGCCCGGACGCGGGCCGGCAGCCGCCGCGCCCCGAGATCGAGGCCGGCGGCCTCCGCCGCCATCCGGCGGTCGGCGAGATCGCAGAACGCCTCGATCATGTCGGCCGCACCGCCGGGGAACAGCAGTTCGGCGCCCTCGGGCTCGGCGCCGATGTCGCGCAGCGCCGCGCGCAGCGCGGAGAAGGTCCAGCCCTGCGCCGGCACGCGCGCCAGCAGGGCGGTAAGCGCGGCGTCGCGCTCCTCGCTACGCTCGGGCGGCTCGATCATGCTGGCGGCGCCCCGGCCGCCTCGACCGGATTGGCCTGCTGCCGTGCCAACTCCGCGCGCGCCAGTTCCTCGGCGAAGCCGAACAGCGAGAAGTCGGTCAGGCGCATCGGGTAGAGGATGCCGTCGAGGTGGTCGTTCTCGTGCTGCACGACGCCGGCGTGAAAGCCGGTCGCCTCGCCGAGCACCTCCTGGCCCTCGCAATCCATGCCCCGGTAGCGCACCCGCCAGGCGCGCGGCACGGCGGCGCGCAGGCCGGGGATGGAGAGGCAGCCTTCCCAGCGCAGCCGCACCTCCTCGCCAAGCGGCTCCACGAGCGGGTTGATCAGCACGGTGGTGCCGAGCGGGGCGTCGCCAGGGTCGCCCGTCGTGCGCCCGGCGGGGACGCGGAAGACGAACAGGCGGCGCGGCACGTGCACCTGCGGCGCGGCGAGGCCCACGCCGGGGGCGTCGTCCATGGTCTCGATCATGTCGGCGACCAGCCGCCGGATTTCCGGGGCGCCGGGATCGGCCACCGGGGCGGCTTTCTGCAGCAGGACCGGGTGGCCCATGCGGGCGATCTTCAGGATGGCCATGATGCCAAGAGATGGGGCGCCAAAACGCTTTGGCGAGCCGGGAGCGGCATGCTATAGCGCCGTCCCTTCGGGGCACGCCGGAACGGCGGGCCGAAGCACGCCCCGTCGGGCGGGGTGGGCCAGCGAGAAGGAGAAGGCGGCCAAGTGCAGGTTCTCGTTCGTGACAACAATGTCGACCAGGCGCTGAAGGCGCTCAAGAAGAAGATGCAGCGGGAGGGGATCTTCCGCGAGATGAAGCTGCGGCGGCACTATGAGAAGCCGTCGGAGCGCAGGGCGCGCGAAGCCGCCGAGGCGGTCCGCCGGGCGCGCAAGCTGGAGCGCAAGCGGCTGGAGCGCGAGGGGTTCTGACCCGCTCCCCAAAACCCATTTACTTGAGTCAAGGACTGCAAAGGCTCTGCCTTTGCCGGGGTCCAGGGGCGGAGCCCCTGGCCTTCCAATCAGGCCTTGGCTGCGGCAATGCCCTTCACGACCCCGCCCCATTCATCCCGGTCGCCCCATAGTGGCCGGCGGCCACGCCGGCCAGGCACAGCAGCACCGAGAGCCCGATATTGGCCAGCGCCTGGCCGGGACGCCCGGCGCGCGCGAGCTCCAGCGTCTGCAGGCTGAATGACGAGAACGTCGTGAACCCCCCGCACACGCCGACCATCACGAAGGCGCGCGCGTCGGCGGGGACCGGCAGGCGGCCGGCCGGGCCGGTCAGCGTCGCGAAGAAGCCGATGACGAACGAGCCCACCACGTTGATCAGGATCGTCCCCCAGGGGAAATACGGCCCGGTGATCCGCACCATGGCGACGGAGATCGAGGCCCGGGCCACGCTGCCCAAGGCGCCGCCGAGCGCAATCCAGAGATAGGTCAGCACCACGCCGCCACCGAACCGTGCGCCAGGAATCGGCCGCTACTGGCGCAGCGCCGCGCGCAGCACCGCGACCATGTCCTGCACGGCCCCGCGGGAGTCCTTCGCCTTCGCCGCGTAGTCCACGCCGGCGGCCAGGTGGTCGGAGATGATGAGCAGCGCCGCCTCGCGGATCGCGGCGCTGATCGCGTTCGCCTGCTGCACCTCGTCCAGGCAGTAGCGATCCTCCTCGAGCATCTGCTGCAGGCCGCGCACCTGCCCCTCGATGCGCCGCAGACGCTGCAGGATGGGCGCCTTCTCCTCGGCCGTGCGGTGGAGGTAGAGCCGCCCCTCACGGAAATGATACTCCATCGGTCCGATATACCCCTGCGCAGTATATGTATCGCTGCTAGGGTGCGACGCGGCGCCCCGCCGGGCAACCCTGAACGCCGCCCGCCTGCCGCCCCGCTATCGCCCGCTTACCGCATCGTCCCCCTACAGCACGCATGGAGAGAAAATGTTTCTGCATCGCAAAGAGACCATTGCGCCCGTGAAGGTCGGCACGCCCGACCCGCGCTTCGGCCAGCTGCTGCTCGAGCAGTTCGGCGGCGCGACCGGCGAGCTGACGGCCGCCCTGCAATACTGGGTGCAGTCCTTCCACGTCGAGGATGCGGGCATCCGCGACATGCTGCAGG
>JAFAYA010000069.1 GCA_019240635.1 Acidisphaera sp.
GACGCCGAGCACCGGGCCGGGCGGTGCCGCCTGCGGCAGCGGGGCGTCGAGCACGGCGTTCAGTTCGCCGCCCAGGTCTTCGTCTTGAAATTATGGTGCGCCTCGACATAGCGCACCGTGCCGGACTTGCTGCGCATCACCAGCGAATGGGTGATCGCGCCCTCGCCGAAGCGCCGCACGCCGCGCAGCATCGGCCCGCCGGTGACGCCCGTCGCGGCGAACATCACGTTCCCCTTCGCCATCTCCTCGCAGGTATAGACATGCGACGGATCGGCGATGCCCATGCCGCGCGTCCGCTCGCGCTGCGCGTCGTTCTCGTACAGCAGCCGTCCCTGCATCTGGCCGCCGATGCAGCGCAGCGCTGCCGCGGCCAACACGCCCTCCGGCGCGCCGCCGGAGCCCAGGTATATATCGATGCCGCTGTCCGGCTGCGCCGTCGCGATCACGCCGGCGACGTCGCCGTCGCTGATCAGCATGATCCGCGCGCCGGCCTCCCGGCATTTCGCGATGATCTCGGCGTGCCGCTCGCGCTCGAGGATGCAGACGACGAGGTCGGACACGTCGCGATTCTTGGCGCGCGCCAGGTTGCGCAAATTCTCGCCCGGGCTCGCCTGCAGATCGACGAGGCCGGGCGGCAGGCCGCCGCCCACTGCGATCTTGTCCATGTAGATGTCGGGTGCGTGCAGGAAGCCGCCGGCTTCGGCGAGCGCCACCGTGGCCAGCGCGTTCGGGCCGCCCTTGGCCGTGATGGTGGTGCCCTCCAGCGGATCGACGGCGATGTCCATCGCCGGGCCGCCATGCCCGACCTTTTCGCCGATATAGAGCATCGGCGCCTCGTCCATCTCGCCCTCGCCGATCACCACGGTGCCGCTGATCGCGACCGCGTCGAAGGCGCGGCGCATCGCTTCCACCGCCGCGCCGTCCGCCTCGTTCTTCTTGCCGCGCCCCATCCAGCGCGAGGCGGCGAGTGCGGCCGCCTCCGTCACCCGCACCAGTTCGAGGGCGAGGTTGCGGTCGGTCTGCGCTTCCGGCGTGGCGTTCATGGTTTTCTCCTCAGGCCGGCTCGATCCGGATCAGCACCGGTTTCTCCAGCACGGCGTCAAGCGCCGCGATGCGGGTCAGCGCCGCGCGCATGGACGTCTCGTCGGTCTCGTGCGTGACGAGCACCACCGGTACCGCTTCGCCCGGCGCGCGGCCGCGCTGGATCATCGACTCCAGCGAAATCCCGGCGTCGCGCAGCGCCGCGGTGACGTCGGCGATCACACCGGGCCGGTCCACCACCATCAGGCGCAGGTAGTAGGTGCCGACATGCGCGCCGATCGGCAGCGACGGCGCGTTGGAGAGCGCGCCCGACCCCGCACCCCACACCGGCGTCGCGCGCCCGCGCGCCAGGTCGATCAGGTCGGCGACCACCGCCGAGGCGGTCGGCCCGGCGCCGGCGCCGCGCCCCTCCAGCATCACCCGCCCGACATGGTCGCCCTCGGCCACCACGGCGTTGAACACGCCGTCCACCCGGGCGATCGGCGCCGATTGCGGCACCATGCAGGGGTGCACCCGAGTCTCGATCCCGCCCTCCGCCGCGCGCGCGATGCCGAGCAGTTTTATCCGGTAGCCGAGTTCCCCGGCATAGGCGATGTCGAGCGCCGAGACCTCGCGGATTCCCTCGACATGCACGTCGCCGAACGCGACCGGACGGCCGAACGCCAGGGCGGCGAGGATCGCCAGCTTGTGCGCGGCGTCGATGCCGTCGATGTCGAAGGACGGATCGGCCTCGGCGTAGCCCAGCTTCTGCGCCTCTGCCAGCACTTCGGCGAATTCGCGCCCGCGCTCGCGCATCACCGTCAGGATGTAGTTGCAGGTACCGTTGAGGATGCCGGAGACGCGCGTGATGCGGTTGCCGGCCAGGCCCTCGCGCAGTGCCTTGATGACGGGAATGCCGCCGGCCACCGCCGCCTCGAAGGCGAGCGTGACGCCCGCCGCCTCGGCGGCGGAGGCGAGGGCGCCGCCGTGCACGGCGAGCAGCGCCTTGTTCGCGGTGACCACCGGCTTGTGCGCGGTGATCGCCGCCAGCACCAGCGCGCGCGCGGCACCATCCGCGCCGCCGATCAGCTCGACCACCGCATCGACCGCCGGGTCGGCCGCCAGCGCCGCCGGATCATCGTACCAGCGCAGCCCGGCCAGCGACACGCCGCGATCGCGCGTCCGGTCGCGCGCCGAGACCGCGGTGACCGCGACCGGCCGCCCGGCGCGCGCGGCGATGATGTCGGCGTTGTCGCGCAGCATCCGCAGCACGCCAGCGCCGACTGTCCCGAGCCCGGCGACGGCTACCGAGAGCGGGCGCGTCACGCGGCGGCCTTCGGGCGCCCGCGACTGCGCACGAGGAGTTCGATGACGTCCCGCCGCCCGGCGTGCGCGCGCGACTTCGCCGCGCTCGCCTCGGCAAACACGTCCGCCTCGGCGAAGACGTGAGGCGGCAGGCGGCGGATGCGGTGGAATTCGTCGGCCATCGTCGCTCGGGTTGTGGCGGAAGAGTCGGGTGGTCAGTCTAACAGCCGGGCGGCGGCGCCGCGACCCGCGGCCTGCGCGTCCATGCGGATGGCGGCGGCGGGCACGCCGGCGCCGGTCAGCACGGCGGCAATGGCGCGCGCCCGCGACAGCGCCAGCGCCACCCCGGCGCTTTGCAGCTGCGGCTCGGCGTCGGTCGCCTCGCCGTAGCCGACCACCTCGATCGGATGGCCGAGGCGGCGGGCGGCGAGTTGCCGGAGCGGCCCGTCCTGCCCGGCCGGCAGCACCGCCGAGCCCGGCGGAAATGCCACCGCGACCGGTGCGGCGGCGGCGCCGGACAGCGGGGTGGCGGCGGGCGGCGGGGCAGGGGGGGCCACCGGCGGCGGGGTCGGCTGCGTCGCAGCGATCGGCAGCCCGGGGATCGAGGGCGGCGCCGGCGGGGTCTGCGGAATGCCCGGCGGTTCGCTACTCGCCTCCGCCGAGCCCGCGGGCTCGGCACCCGCCGGCGCCGGCGCGGCGAGCGGCGCCTGCTGCACCGCCGTCCGCGGCGCCCGCGCCGGCGGCCGTGCCGGAGCCGCGGCGGAGGCCGGCTGCGGCGGTCCGAGGGGGGCACCAAGCGGCGCACCAGGCCCCGGCGCCGGCCGGGGCGGCGCCGAACTCGCCGCGAGCCTGGCGGTGGACGCGTTCGGGTCGGCCGGCGACAGCGGGCCTGGCCCGCCGAACAACGCCGGGGACGCCGTGCGCGAGCCGGGGTCCGGCAGCGGGTTGCGCTGCGCCGCGTATTGCGCGTTCGCCCGGTCGGCGACCAGCGCGGTCGCGATGCGCTGGTGTGCCGCCGCGTCCGGCGGCGCCGGCTTGGGCGGCACCGAGCCGAGTTTGGGATACGGCGCGTCCGCCCCCGGCGGCGGCGGCCGCTGCTCGGCGATCACCCCGCCCTGCAGCCCGTGCCACCACACCACGGGGTTGACCGAGTTCGGCAGCGACGAGCAGCCGGCCAGCAGTACGCACGCGGGCAGCAGCGCGCGTGCGAGCAGCAGGGAGCCGGGCAGCATGCAAGCGGGCAACGCCATCCCGCGCCGCACGCGTGGGGCGGCGGCTTGATCCCGACCCTGGCCGAAACTAGCTTGCGCGCCTATCTCCCCAGGCATCGATCCCGTCTTTGCTCGAAACTCGCGTGGCAGGTTTAGCGCGGCCGGGTCGCCCACGAAAGGACGCCGAGTATGGCCGACCAGCAGAAGTCCGAGACGCCGAGCTTCAAGCTCCCCGATCCCCGCGTGTTCAGCCGCTCGATGTCCGACATCGCCGAGCGCTCGCAGCGCATCGTGTCGGAATGGCTCAGGCGCCAGGCGCTGGAGAGCCACAGCGCCGACCCGCTCAACATCGGCCGCGCCTTTCTCGAGATGACCGCAAAGATGATGGCCAACCCGGCGCGGCTGATGCAGGCGCAGCTCGGCTTCTGGCAGGACTACATGACGCTCTGGCAGAACACCGCGCGGCGCATGATGGGCGGCGAGGCCAAAGCGGTGATCGAAACGCGCCCGGACGATCGCCGCTTCAAGGACGCCGCCTGGAACGACAACGAGATCTTCGACTTCATCAAGCAGAGCTACCTGCTCTCCGCCCGCTTCGTGCAGGACGTGGTGACGCACGTGGACGGGCTCGATGCGCAGACCGCGCAGAAGGTCGACTTCTACGCCCGCCAGTTCGTCGACGCGATGAGCCCGAGCAACTTCCTGCTGACCAACCCCGAGGTGCTGCGCCGCACCGCGGAGACCGGCGGGGAGAACCTGCTGCGCGGCCTGAACAACCTGCTCTCCGACCTCGAGCGGGGAAAGGGCCAGCTGCGCATCAAGATGACGGATCTCGAGGCGTTCGACGTCGGGCACAACATCGGCGTGACGCCCGGCAAGGTCGTCTACCAGACCGACCTGATGCAGCTGATCCAGTACGCGCCGACGACGGAGAAGGTGCTGAAGCGCCCGCTGCTGATCATCCCGCCCTGGATCAACAAGTTCTACATCCTCGACCTGCGCGCCAAGAACTCGCTGGTGCGCTGGGCCGTCGCGCAGGGCCACACCGTGTTCATCATCAGCTGGGTGAACCCCGACGAGCGGCTCGCCGACAAGGGGTTCGACGACTACATGACCGAGGGTTCGCTCGCCGCACTCGACGCGATCGAGGCGGCGACCGGCGAGCGCGCCGTCAACGCCATCGGCTACTGTCTCGGCGGCACGCTGCTCGGCTCGACGCTCGCCTGGATGGCGGCGAAGGGCGACGCGCGCATCGCCTCGGCCACCTTCTTCGTCACCCTGCTGGATTTCCGCGAATCCGGCGAGCTCAACGTCTTCATCGACGAGGAGCAGATCAAGGCGCTCGAGGAGCGGATGAACCGGCGCGGCTATCTCGAGGGCAGCGAGATGTCGACGACCTTCAACATGCTGCGCGCCAACGACCTGATCTGGTCATTCGTCGTGAACAACTACCTGCTCGGCAACGAGCCGTTCCCGTTCGACCTGCTGTACTGGAACTCGGACAGCACGCGCATGCCGGCGCGCATGCACAGCTTCTACCTGCGCAACATGTACCGGGAGAACCGGCTGGCCGAGCCGAACGGCATCAGCCTGGCCGGCGAGCCGATCGACCTGGGGCGCATCAAGATCCCCGCCTATTTCCTGTCCACGCGCGAGGACCACATCGCGCCGTGGAAGAGCACGTATCGCGGCACCCGCCTGCTGAAGGGCGAGAACCGCTTCGTGCTGGCGGCGTCCGGCCACATCGCCGGCGTGGTGAACCCGCCGGAGGGCGGCAAGTACAGCCACTGGATCCACACCGATCTGCCCGAGGACCCGGAATCCTGGCTCGCCGGTGCCACCGAGATCGCCGGCTCCTGGTGGCCGGACTGGCAGCGATGGATCACCGGCCTGTCGAAGGCGCAGGTCCCGGCCCGCCACCCCGGCGACGGGAAGCTCGCGCCCATCGAGGACGCGCCGGGCAGCTACGTGAAGGTGCGGCTGACATGAGGAGCGCATGACCAAGGACGACCTGACCGCCTGGGCGCTGAAGAACGGCTGGCAGATGATCGGCGGCCATCCCAGCCTGACCAAGCCTTCCGCGCCGAAGGAGGCGATCGTGCGCATGGTGCTGAAGGCCACGGTGGTGCACGTCGAAGCCAAGAAGCCGGCCGGAAAGTGGGAGAAGCTGACCGGCGCGAGCTATGCCCAGGTGGTGGCGGACCAGGAAACCGGCGTGCCTGGTGGGCTAGGGCTGGAAACGATCCCGGGCTTTCGCATGCTGATGCAGGAAAACCGCGACCGCCAGGTGTTCGCGGCGCGACGCTGATATCGAAGACGCGGCGGCGAGAGGCCCTGCTGTCCCGCCGGGGCGGCTTCGTCGAACGGCTTGACCCTGCGTGGCGGCCGGCCGAAGGATGACGCACGGCCCGAAACGAGGGAGATGTGGCATGCATCGCGGCAGGCTCGCCTGGCTCGGCATGGCCGCCGGCCTGGCGCTCGGCGCGGTTCCGGGGATTGCTGCACCGTTCAAATGCCCGCATGTCGGCGGCGACTTCACCTTCGGTCAGGAGGCGAACGTCAACAGCCTGGACATGATGACCTCGAGCGCGATTTCCACGCGCAACGCCGCGATGAACATCTTCGAGACGCTGGTCACCCGCGGCAGCGACAACCGGCCGATCCTGGAACTGGCCGACACGATGCAGGAATCGCCGGACCACCTCACCTACACTTTCACGCTGCGCCAGGGCATCACCTTCCACAACGGCAAGACGCTGAGCTCCGCCGACGTGCTCGCGTCGTTCGAGCGCTACAAGCGCATCGGCCTGCAGCGCAACACCTTCGACAACGTCGCCGGCTGGGATGTCCCGGACGCCGCCACCTTCGTGATCCACCTGAAGGCGGTGCAGCCGACCTTCATCGAGCAACTGAGCTCGTTCTCGGTGCCGATCGTCATCATTCCCGCCGAAGACCGGGACGACCCGCCGCAGCAGCTCAAGATCATCGGCACCGGACCATGGCAGCTTATCGACTACACGCCGGGCAGCCAGGTCCGGCTGCGCCGCTTCGACGGCTACCGGCCGAACACCCATTTCGAGCAGCTCGACGGGTTCGGCGGCTACAAGCAGGCCTGCTTCGACACCGTGACCTTCCGCATCGTCACCGAGCCCGGCGCGCGCGTCGCCGGCCTGCAAACCGGCGAGCTGCAGGGCGTCGAGGACGTGCCCACCAAGTCGCTCAACGAACTCAAAGGCAACCCGAACATCGCGCTGCTGCCGCTGCAGAACTGGTGGATCCAGATCGCCTACGCCAACAACCAGCAGCCGCCGACCGACAGCCTGGCGTTCCGCAAGGCGGTCCAGGCGGTGCTGAACATGGACGAGATCATGGACGCCGCGACGGACGGCAGCTACCGCCTGAACATCGGCTTCGCGTACCCGACGCAGCCGACCTACACCGAGGCGGGCAAGGAGACCTACAACATCCACGACCCGGCGCTCGCCAGGAAGCTCCTGGCGGAGTCCGGCTACAAGGGCCAGCCGGTGGTGCTGCTGACCAACAAGGACTACACGTCCATGTATAATGCGGCGCTGGTGATGTCCGCGCAGATGAAGTCGATCGGCATCGACGCGCAACTGCGGGTCGTGGACTGGCCGACCTCGGTGGCGATGCGCCAGAAGCCGGAGTCCGGGTGGAACTTCTTCTTCAGCGGCTGGGGCACCGAGCCTTCGCTGGGCCCGATCCCGACGATGCAGGTGCTGGTGCCGCCCAATCCGGTGTACGCGCCCCGGGCGGGCCAGGAGGACCCCGAGCTGGCCGCCGACTTCGACGCGATGAAGAACCTGCCGACGCCGGAGGGACGGCAGGCGGCGTTCGCGCGCATGCAGGAGCGCACGCTCGAGCAGGCGTATGTGTTCCCGTTTGGCTCGCTCACGAAGGTGCAGGCCGTGCGGTCGAACGTGAAGGGGTTCGTCCCGTTCCGCATCCCGCGCGTTTCCGATGTGTGGTTCGCGACTGCCCCCTGAGGGCGCCAGCCGGTTTTGCGCGGCGAGCTAAACCCCGATCGCGTCAGCCCGGCGCGATCGCGCTGTGCCCGAACGCCTGGCGTACGCCGCGCACCGCCGCGATCGTGGCGACCGCGAGGGCGAGGCCGGCGATCACGTCCGTAACGTAGTGGCTGCCCGCGGTGACCGTCGCGACGATCATCAGCAGGTTCCACGCCGTCGCCGCCACGGTGAGCCCGCCGGCGCCGCGCCAGCTGTAGATGAACAGCACGCCCAGCACGGTGTGATAGGACGGCAAGGCGACGATTCCCTTCATCGCCGGCAGCATGAACGTCGCCGGCGCGCCGGAGCGCAGGAGCCGGGCGTCGGCGAGCCAGTCCGCCCGGTCCGCCAGGCCGAAGCTGACATAGGCTCCGTCGGCCGGCAGCAGCCCTGCGATGGCGGCGGCCACGAGCAGCGACAGAAGCGCGGTCCAGAACAGCTCTCCCGTGCGGTCCCCGTCCAGCAGCGGCAGCACGACACAGCAGAGCACGAGCTGGGCCGGCAGGCTGGCGTAGGCGAGCGCCAGCAGCGTCGCCACGTGATGCCGCCCGGTCCAGCGCCACCACGCCGTCCAGTCGAAGCCCAGCGCGCGATCGAGCCGCACCAGCGCCGCGTCGCGCAGCGGCCAGTCGAGCCGGGCGCAGAGATAGGTCAGTACGCAGCCCGCCGCCGAGAAGGCGATCCACAGCGCCGCCGCCTCGGTCATTTCGGCGATGCGCAGGTTGCGGTCCGCCAGCCGGTAGGCGACCGCGACCGCCAGCAGCAGCAGGCTCGCCAGCATCGGACGCAGCGTGTGCGTGACGGTGACATCGCTCGCCGCGGCCCCCGCGGCGTCCGCAGCCGCGATCCCTAGCACGCACAGCCACGCCCAGGGCCGGCCCAGCAGCGCCCCAGTCGCGGAGGCCGTCGCGCGCGCGACGGCGGCATCCGTCGTCACGACCGCGCCGCCAGGACCTGCGCGGCCCGCGCGTGCACGACGGCGGTCCCGTCCGCGTACAGCCGCCGCCATCCCGGCATCGCATCCAGCAGCGGCACGAGGCGGCTGCCGGGCGGCAGGATCGTCCAGGCGACGCCGTAGCGGTCGAGCATCGCGGCGAGGCGGTCTCGATCGCCGCCCAGCAGTGCGGCGTAGCCGGCGAGGAAGCGGTCGCCATAGAGATCGGCGCGGCTATCCACGTACGGCCGTACGCCCGAGAAGATCAGGTAGCCGCCGAACGCGTAGTCGTTCAGCACGGGCTCCTCGCGCAGCCCCGGCGGCACGTGCGCGAGTGCCGCGACCGGCGCGGTCGGCCCGTCGCGCGGCACCACGGGAACGCCGAGCCGCAGCGCGACCAGCGCGGCCAGCGCTGCGGCGGCGCAGCCGGCGCGCGGCGCCCAATTCGCCTGCGGTACAGCGCACGTCGGCATGCCGCGCCCGATCTGGCGCCCGACCGGCTCGGCGCCGAGCATCGCCCCGATCACCCCGAGCAGAAGCTGGTCGCGGCGGTGCACGAACGCGAGGTGCACCAGCGCCAGCAGCACCAGCAGCCGCACCGGCGGAAGCCGGACGCCCCGGCCGAGCCCGAGATAAAGCGCAGCCAGCACGACGAGCTCGGCCGGCGGCAGAGCGGAAAAGTCGGTGCCCTGCCATTCCTCGATATGGTCGAGCGCCGTCATGCCCAGCATCCGCAATGGCAGGAACAGGCCCTCGACCCCGCCCGGCGTCGCGAGGCAGACCGCGGCCGCGGCGAGCGTGAAGGCCGCCCAGCGCCAGGCCACGCGCCAGCGCTCCACGCCGGCGGCGCCAGACGCCTCCAGCCCGAGTGCTGCAGAAAGCGCCACGCCGAGCGGAAAGCTCGCGTGCAGGTTCGCCCAGAGCAGCAGGACGAGCAGCAGCGGCCAGCGCGGCGCCCGGCCCCTGGATCGCGCCAGCAGCAGCCCGTCCGTCCAGGCGATCAGCAGCGGAAACGCCAGCATGTGCGGCCGGGCGAGCAGGCCCGGCATGACCGACGCGGCGGCCAGCAGCAGGAAGGCGAGCGCCAACGTCGGATCGAGCCAGCGGGCGAGGGAGCGCGCCAGCAGCCAGAACCCCGCGCCGGCGGCGGCGCCGAACAGCAGCAGCAGCCCGCCCCAGCCGCCGGCGGCGAAGGCGGCCGCCATAGCCAGCTCCGAAAGCCATTCATGCGGCACCCAGGGCCGGCCGGACGCCGTCAGCGAGAACGGATCGGCGTGCAGCACGACGTGGTGCGCCAGCATCCAGTCGCCCGCGGCGATCTGCCAGAACGTGTCGCCGTCGCCCAGCACCGCCGGCGCGAACAGCACGAGGCCGCAGGCAGCCAGAGCGACCCACGGCCCAAACCGGTCGCGCACAACAGATCGCCTTCGTTGACCCGAACGCGGCTGCCGCCGCACCGCGGCTTTATCCTCTCCGGCTTAGCGTCCGGTTACCGGCGCATGGACGAACCGGGCCCGTCGGATCGAAGCAAGGCCAGGGCGCTGCCCTGGACCCGCTGGGGCCCGAGGCCCCAGACCCCACAACTCAAGTGAAGGATTGCAAAGGCTCTGCCTTTGCCGGGGTCCAGGGGCGGAGCCCCTGGCCTTCCAGCATCAGCCATCCCGGATACTACCGCGCCTGCGCGCTCGCCTCGCTGCGCGTGGCACCCACACGGCTGGCCAGTGCCGCCGCCATGAAATCGTCGAGCGCGCCGTCCAGTACCGCCTCGGGATTGCCCTTCTCCACGCCGGTGCGCAAATCCTTCACCAGCTGGTAGGGTGCCAAAACGTAGCTGCGGATCTGGTGGCCCCAGCCGATGTCGGTCTTGGCATTCTCCACCGCCGTCGCCGCCGCCTCGCGCCGCTGCAGCTCGGCCTCATAGAGCCGCGCCTTCAGCATCTGCATCGCGATCGCCCGGTTGCGGTGCTGGCTGCGGTCGGTCTGGCAGGCCACCACGATCCCCGAGGGCAGGTGCGTGATGCGGATGGCACTCTCCGTCTTGTTCACGTGCTGGCCGCCGGCGCCCGACGCGCGGAACGTATCCACCTTCAGGTCGCCGTCGTTGATCGCGATGTCGATCGTCTCGTCCACCACCGGATACACCCAGACGCTGGCGAAGCTGGTCTGCCGCCGGGCGGCGGCGTCGAACGGGCTGATGCGCACCAGCCGGTGCACGCCCGCCTCGGTCTTCAGCCAGCCATACGCATTGGCGCCGGAGACCTGCAGGGTGACGGACTTGACGCCGGCCTGCTCGCCTTCGCTCTGCTCGAGCATCTGCACCTTGTAGTCGCGCTGCTCGGCCCAGCGCGTGTACATGCGGGCGAGCATCTCCGCCCAGTCCTGCGCCTCCGTGCCGCCGGCACCCGCATTGATCTCGACATAGGCGTCGTTGGCGTCGGCCTCGCCGGACAGCAGGCTGTCGATCTCGCGCCGTTTGGCCTCCTCGGCGAGGCGCTGCAGCGTGCCGAGCGCCTCGGCGACCAGCGCCTGCTCGCCCTCCGCCTCCGCCAGTTCGGTCAGCCCGACCGCGTCGGCGACCTCGGCCTCGAGTCTCTGCAGGGCCTGGATCTGCGTTGACAGCCGGGTGCGCTCGCGCATGACGGCCTGCGCCGCGCCGGCATCGTCCCACAGCGAAGGGTCTTCGGCCCGCGCGTCGAGTTCGGCGAGGCGGCCCTGCGCGGCATCCCAGTCAAAGATGCCTCCTCAGCAGCGCGATCGACTGCCTGATCTGCTGATGCAGCGTCTCGGACTCGGCGGACATGGCGGCCTCAGTACAGCCCGCCCATGCCGGTGTCGAGGCCGCTGCTCGCGGCGGCGGTGCTGCCCGTTGCGGCGGCGCCGGCGCCGCTATCCGCCACACTGGCCGAGAGCGCCGAGGCGCCGGGCTCCTGGCCCGGCTTGAAGGCGTCGGTCACCATGCCGTAGCCGTCGTTCCAGGCGGCCATGGTGACGCCGGCGGGCGGCGTGAAAGCCAGCACCGGCCGGTTCTTCAGCGCGACCGCCATGAAATCGTGCCAGATCGGTGCCGCCACCGCCCCGCCGGTCTCGTTGTTGCCCAGGCTCGCGGGCGTGTCGAACCCGACCCACACGACGGTCACGAGATCGGGCGTGAAGCCGCCGAACCAGGCGTCGTTGAAATCCTGGGTAGTGCCGGTCTTGCCGGCGATCGGCCGGTTCAGGTCCTTGCCGGCGGGCACCCCGGTGCCGCGCTGCACGACGCCCTGCATCATCGTCACCACCTGGAACGCGCTCGCGGCGTCGGCGATCTCCTTGCGCTGGTCGTCCAGCACCGGCCGCTGCGCCGGGTCGGCGCAGCTCTCGCAGGCCAGGCCCGCCTGCCGCCAGATCACGTGGCCGTCGCGGTCTTGCACGCTGTCGATCATCGTCGGCACCACCTCGCGCCCGCCCTCGTCGAGCGAGGCGTAGGCGCCGGCCATGCGCAGCACCGTCGTATCGACCGCGCCGAGCGCCGCCGGCAGCACGCGCGGCATGTTGTCGACGACATGGAACGCGATCGCGTTCTGCGCCACCGCCTCCATGCCGATTTTCTGCGCCAGCCGCACGGTCACCAGGTTGAGCGATTTTTCCAGGGCCACGTGCAGCGACACCGGCCCCAAAAAATCCATCTCGTAGTCGTTCGGCCGCCACTGGCCGGCGGCGCCGAGATCGAGCACGAACGGCGCGTCGAGGAAGCGCTGGCTCGGCGAAATCCCCTGCTCCATCGCCGTCAGATAGACGATCGGCTTGAAGCTGCTGCCGGGCTGGCGGCTGGCCTGGCTCGCCCGGTCGAACTGGCTCATCTCGTAGCTCCAGCCGCCGGCCAGCGCGAGCACCCGCCCGGTGCGCGGATCGAGCGAGACCAGCGCGCCCTCCACCTGCGGCACCTGGCGCAGCGCCAGCCGTTCGCCGGGTGCCGCGGGGGCGGCCCTCTGGCCGGGCAGCGGCGGCGCGGCGGCGGAGCCGGCGGACGGCTCGACCATCACGACGTCGCCCACTTGCAGCACGTCGCTGATCCGGTGCGGCACCGCGCCGAACCGCCCGTCGTGGTTGGCGCGCGCCCAGCCGATATCGGCGAACGGCAGGCTGCCGGTGTGCGGCGTGGGGGCCTGGCCCGGCGCCGCGCCCACCGGCCGGTCGAGCCAGCCGAGCCTTGCCTCGCCGGCGGTCTCGTCCAGTACCACGGCGAGCTGCCAGCCCGGCAGCATGCCGGTCGGCCGGGCGATCGGCGCGAGCAGGCCGGTCCACGCGGTGCGCAGCGCCGCGGCGCTGGCGTCGAGATGGCCGACCGGGCCGCGCCAGCCGCCGTGCTGCCGGTCATAGGCCATCAGCCCGTCGCGCAGGCTGCGGTCGGCGGCGGTCTGCAGCGCCGGGTCGAGCGTGGTGCGCACCATCAGTCCGCCCTGGGTCGCGGCGTCGGCGCCGAACCGATCGACCAGCGTGCGCCGAACGTCCTCGGCGAAATAGCTGGCCCCCTGAACCATCTCCGGGCGTGGTGCGGCGGCGGGCACCACCGGCTCCGCCTTTGCGGCCTGCGCCTGGTCGCGCGTAATGGCGCGGTCCTCCGCCATGCGGTCGAGCACCCAGTCGCGCCGCCCGCGCGCCGCATCGGCGAAGCGGAACGGGTTGTAATTGTTCGGCGCCTTCGGCAGCGCCGCCAGGAACGCCGCATCGGCGACGCTGAGCTGGTCGAGCGACTTGTTGAAGTAGGCCTGCGCCGCCGCGGCGATGCCGTACGACTGCTGGCCGAGGTAGATCTCGTTCAGGTAGAGCTCGAGGATGCGCTCCTTGCTCAGCGTCCGCTCGATGCGCAGCGCCAGCAGCGCTTCCTTGATCTTGCGCGCGAGCGTCACCTCGTTGCCCAGCAGCATGTTCTTGGCGACCTGCTGGGTGATCGTCGAGGCGCCGATCGGCCGCTTGCCCTGGGCGATCAGCGAGACGTCGGTGATGGCGGCGCGGGCGATCGCCAGCGGGTCGACGCCGCGGTGCACCCAGAAGTTCTGGTCCTCGGCGGAGACGAAGGCGCGCCGGACGATGTCGGGGATCGCGGTGTACGGCACGAAGATGCGCCGCTCCGTCGCCAGCTCTTCCAGCAACTGGCCATCCCCGGCATAGACGCGGCTCATCACCCGCGGCTGGTAGTGGCGCAGCCCGTCCACGCCCGGCAGGTCGGCCGCGTAGCGGAGATAGCCGACATAAACCGCCGCCCCGCCGCCGATGCAGGCCAGCAGGAACAGCCCGGCAACCGCGCCCGCCACGCGCCGCATGAACCGGGAGCGCGTCGGCCGCCGCCGCACGGTCCGCGCCGCGCGGGAGCGGGGCGGACGCGGCTCGGACGGATCGGGGGGCAACAGGCGCTCGCCGGCAGTCAGGTGGCTGCTCATAGCCGCTCTGTAACACCTTCGGCGAGGGCGTCGTAGCGGCTCGCGCCGCTAGCCGGCCATGCGGGTGATATGCTCGGAAGCCGCGAAGTAGGCGTCCACCGCGAGCTTCATCGCCGAGGCCACGCGCGCGCGGTGCTCCGCTTGGCGTAACGCCGCTTCGTCCAGGGGGTTCGACATGAACCCCATCTCGACCAGCACGCTCGGGATGTCCGCCGCCTTCAGCACGACGAAGCCGGCGTGGCGCGCCGGGTTGTCGAGCAGCGGCACCGCCGCGCCGAGCGCCGCCACCGCGTCGTGCGCCATGCGCGCCGAACCGATCCGCGTCTCCCGCTGCACCAGGCTCGCAAGGATTTGCGCAACCTCCGGCGAGGTCGCGCGGAATTGCGGCCCCGCGAAGCGGTCGGCGCTGTTCTCGCGCCGCGCCAGGGCTGCGGTCTGCGCGTCCGACGCGGTGTTGGACAAGGTGTAGACGCTGGCCCCGCGCACGTCGTGGTCGGCCAGCGCGTCGGCGTGCATGGAGACGAACAGGTCGGCGCCGCGCGACTGCGCGTAGCCGACCCGATCCTCGAGCGGGATGAACACGTCGGTGCCGCGCGTCATCTCCACGCGATAGCGTGGATCGGCCTGCAACAGCCGGCATAGCTGCGTCGCGGCGGCGAAGGCGACGTGCTTCTCGTAGGTGCCGGAGACGCCGATCGCCCCCGGATCCTTGCCGCCATGTCCGGGGTCGAGCATGACGAGCTTCGGCGCGGCTGGGCGCGCGCGCGGCGGGTGGGCGGCCCGGGCAGCGGCCAGGCTGGCGGCGTCGGCGAAGCGGGCCGGCGCCAGCCAGTTCGCGAATGCGCCGGAGCCGAGCAACAGGCGACGCGACAGGAGCGGGCCGAGCGCCATGGTCGGCACATTTAACGCAGAAGGTTCACTTCTGCATCTTCCACGTTGAAATGTCCTCTCATTAGGCCCAGGTGTCACGCGAAAGCCACGCCGACTTGCGGGGACCGGCGGTTTGCTTCATGGTCCGCTCACGCCCGGCCCCGCATATGGCGGGCAGCGAATCGCCCCCCGTCGGCGGCCGCGCGCCCGTCACTCCGGCGTCCCATCAGCTTCGCGATGTGGCGCCGGGTGGGCGACCACCACCCGGGCGGCGCTCGCCGAGCGGCTGCCCCTCAGCCAGGGACCGATGCCCCAGCGACCCTCCGATGCCCCGCCAGCCCGCCCGACAGCGCCTTGCGCGCCGACCGGTCCGGGCCCGCGCGCGCACTCCCCGGACGGGCGCGCAGGCAGCGCGCATTTCTCAAGCCCATTCAGCCGCTGCTGCGCCGCGCCTGGCGCGCGCATGCGGGCGGCCCACCGGAGTCCACCACGCAATGACCAAGCGCATGCTGATCGACGCCACCCACGCGGAAGAGACCCGCGTGGTGGTGCTGGACGGTAACCGTCTCGACGATTTCGACGTCGAAACGTCGAGCAAGAAGCAGCTCAAGGGAAACATCTATCTCGCGAAGGTCGTTCGCGTGGAGCCGAGTCTCCAGGCGGCCTTCGTCGAGTACGGCGGCAACCGTCACGGCTTCCTCGCCTTCGGCGAGATCCACCCGGACTACTACCAGATCCCGGTCGCCGACCGGCAGCGGTTGCTGGCGATGCAAGCCGAGGAGGCGCGCGAGCAGGAGGAGGCCGACGAGGCCGCGGCCCAGGGGAACGCTGCCCACGCGAATGCCGTGCAGGGCAATGCGGCGTCGGATGCGTCGCCAGCCGAGCCGGCATCGCTGGCCGGCGAATCCCTCGACGAGTCCGGCGCCGGCCTGATCGCGGAGCAGGTCGCGGTTGCCGCGCCGCCCGAAGCGGCGCCGGACCAGCCCACCGGGTCCGAGTCGCACGACGAGTCGGGGGCCGGCCCGGTACCCGAGCCAGCGCCCGAGCCGGTTCCCGCGCCTCCTGCCGAGCCTGACCCGTCCGCCGGGTCGGAGACGCTCGATGAGTCCGGCGCCGGCCCGGCGCCTGAGAACGGTCCCGCGGAGCCGGCGCCGCCCGCCAGCGAATCGCTCGACGAATCCGGCGCCGGCCCGCTCCCCGGGCAGGTCGCCGTCGGGGCGCCGGCCGCGACCGAGGTGGAGATCGTCCCGGAGCAGGCCGCCCATTTGTTCCCGCCCGAAACGCCCGACGCCGAACCCGACGCCGAAGCCGGACACGACGAGGTGGAGAGCGTGTCCGCCGACGCGCCGCCGCCCGAGACGCTCGGCGGCGAGACCGACGGCGTCGAGGACGCGCGCGAGCGCCGCATTCCCTCGCGCTACCTGCGCAACTACAAGATCCAGGAGGTCGTCCGTCGCCGCCAGATCCTCCTCGTGCAGGTCGTCAAGGAGGAGCGCGGCACCAAGGGCGCGGCGCTGACCACCTACATCTCGCTCGCCGGCCGCTTCTGCGTGCTGATGCCGAACTCGCCGCGCGGCGGCGGCATTTCCCGAAAGATCACCTCGGCGGCCGACCGGCGGCGCCTCAAGGAGATCACCGCCGAGCTCGACATTCCCGAGGGCATGGGGCTCATCGTGCGCACCGCCGGTGCCAACCGCCCAAAACCCGAGATCAAGCGCGACTGCGAATACCTGCTGCGGCTGTGGGACCAGATCCGCGAGACCACGCTGCGCTCGGTCGCGCCCGCGCTGATCTATGAGGAGGCCGCGCTCATCAAGCGCGCCATCCGCGACGGCTACTCGCGCGACATCGACGAGGTGCTGGTGGACGGCGAGGACGGCTGGCGCGCCGCCCACGAATACATGCGCATGCTGATGCCCGGCCACCAGCAGAAGGTCGTGCACTGGGGACAGGCCGCCGGCCAGCCGCTGTTCGCGCGCTACCAGGTCGAGGCCCAGCTCGACGCGATGCTGACGCCCAACGTGCAGCTGAAATCGGGCGGCTACCTCGTGATCAACCAGACCGAGGCGCTGGTCGCCATCGACGTGAACTCCGGCCGCTCGACACGCGAGCGCAACGTCGAGGAGACGGCGCTGCGCACCAACATGGAGGCGGCGGAGGAGGCGGCGCGCCAGCTCCGGTTGCGCGATCTCGCCGGCCTGATCGTCATCGACTTCATCGACATGGAGAGCCGCAAGCACAACGGCATGGTCGAGCGGCGCCTGAAGGACGCGCTGAAGGGCGACCGTGCGCGCATCCAGGTCGGTCATATCAGCCATTTCGGTCTGCTGGAGATGAGCCGTCAGCGGCTGCGGCCCTCGCTCGCCGAGACCAGCTTCGTCACCTGTCCGCAATGCGGCGGCACCGGCCACGTCCGCAATACCGAGAGTGCGGCGATCCACGTGCTGCGCGGCATCGAGGAGGAGGCTGCCAAGCGGCGCACGGCCGAGGTGATGGTGCACGTCGCCGGGCCGATCGCGATGTACATCCTGAACCATAAGCGCGACCGGCTGCACGAGGTCGAGGCGCGCTACGGCCTGCGCGTGCTGTTCAACGCGGACCCCACCCTGATCCCGCCGCAGGTGCGGCTCGAGCGGCTGCGCGCTCCGGTCGCGCCCGAGGCCGCTGCCGCAGCGCCGGACGCCGAGCCGGCGCCGCCGGTCGCGGCGAGCGAGCCGGAGGTGGTGGAGCCCGCCGAGGCCGAGGCTGCGACCGCGGCGGAATCGCCCGAGCAGGCGACCGAGGCGCAGGGCGCCGACGAGAGCGAGCAGCGCCGCCGCCGGCGTCGCCGCCGGCGTGGCCGTCGCGACGAGGGATCGGCCAACGGCGCGCTGCCCGAACTCGCCCAACCAGGCGCCGAGCAGCCGGACGGCGAGGTTCCGCCGCGCGAGCCGGGTGCGACGGAGCGGCCGGTGGAGGCGCAGGGCGCGCCGGCCGGCGATGAAGCCGGCGAGGAGGATCAGCGGGGCCGGCATCGCGGCCGGCGGGGTGGCCGCCGCCGCCGCCGCGACGCGCCCGCGCCGATCCCCGGGCCCATCGATGGGCCAATCGATGCGCCAATCAATGAGCCAATCCCTGGGCCGATCGTCATCGGGCCGACCCCAGCCGACCCATATGGCGGCCAGGCGTTCGACGTATTCGACGCGATCGAGCAAGCCGAGCAGCCGCCTCTGCCGCTGCGCGCGCCACCCCCGCCAATGCCCGAGCAGCCGGCCGAGGCGGCCGTGCCGGCCCCGCCCGAGCCGGCGGAAGCGCCGGTGGCCGAGCAGCCCGACGCGGCGCCGGCTTTCGCGTACGGGCCGCCCAACGGTGCCGCGCAGCAGGTGCTGCCGGCGCACGCGGACGCGGCGCCCGAACTGGAGCCGGAACCGGCCGTGAAGCCCGTCGTGATCGACAGCGGCGCGCCTGCGGTCGAGCGCAAGCGGGGCTGGTGGCGCCGCTGACCGTCGCCGCCCCGGCACGATAGAGCCCATGCTGTCGCACCACGTCCTGGTGGCGCTGCTGCACCGCTATGGCTACGGCGCCGTCGGGCTCATCATCATGCTCGAGAGCATGGGTATGCCGCTGCCGGGCGAGAGCCTGCTGATCGCCGCCGCGCTCTACGCCGCCGCCACCCACCAGATCGACATCGCGATCGTGGTGCCGGTGGCTGCACTCGGCGCCGTCGTCGGCGACAATATCGGCTACCTGATCGGCCGCAGCCTCGGCTATCCGCTGCTGGCGCGCCATGGATGGCGGATCGGGCTGACCGGGCGGCGGCTTCTGCTTGGCCAGTTCCTGTTTCGCCGGCACGGCGGCAAGGTCGTGTTCTTCGGCCGCTTCATCGCCGTGCTGCGCACCTTCGCCGCGCTGCTGGCCGGCGCCAACCGCATGCCGTGGCCGGGCTTCCTGCTGTTCAACGCGCTCGGCGGCGTCACCTGGTGCTGCCTCTATGGGTTTGGCGCCTACCTGCTCGGCAACGCGGCCAAGCGCGTGGCCGGGCCGTTCGGCATCGCGATCGGCATTGCGGCGGCGGCGGCGATCATCGCCGCGGTGGTCTTCCTCAAGCGCAACGAGCACCGCCTCGAGGCGCAGGCCGAGCGCGAGATGGCTGAGGAGCCGGCCGCTTAGCGGCAGTCCAGGGCTCTACCCTGGACCCGCCGTGGCGATGCCCCTGGCCCCATTACTTCAAGTGACGATTGCAAAGGCTCTGCCTTTGCCGGGGTCCAGGGGCGGAGCTGGCCAAGGTTCCGCCGGCGCAGCCGGTGGAATTGCCAGCGGAGGGAGCGCCCCTGGTCTTCGCTCGCGTAACGAACGCCGCTCCGGACACCGGTCCGCCGATCGCTATATGGCGACGGCCTTTCACACCGTCTTGCGCAACGACGGCGAGGCCTTGAACCGCACGGTCTTGCCGGCCTTCACGCGTATCGCCTCGCCGGTGCGCGGATTGAGCGCCTTGCGCGCCTTGGTCTTGCGCACGATGAAGGTGCCGAAGCTCGGCAGCGTGAACCGGCCGCTCTTTTTCAGCTCGTGCACGATCGCCGCCATCAGGTCGGCGGCAGCGCGGTTGGCGGCAGTGCCGGTCAGGTCGGCGGAGTCCTGGATCACCTGTGCGATGAATGCCTTCGACATGAATTCCCCTGTCCTGCAGTGCCCCGCGCCGGTTTTTCGAGTCAGGCCGGACCGAAACAGCCGACGAGCAACCCGATCGGACGGCGTCGGGACAATCCACCATCCGAGCGGGGCGTCTTTTAGACGCAGGCTGCAAGCCTCGCCAACCCGGTAATTCAGAAAAACGGCGGGGAATTGCAGTTACAATTCCCCGCGCGACCTCAGAGCCCCGCCTGCGACACGAACTTTGTGTTCAGGTACGCCTCGATCGCCTCGGATCCGCCTTCCGAGCCGAACCCGGAATCCTTCACGCCCCCGAACGGCACTTCCGGCAAAGCGAGCCCGTGGTGGTTGATGGAAATCATGCCGCTCTCCACCGCCGCCGCGATGGCGTTCGCCGTCTTCGCCGACTTCGTGTACGCGTAAGCCGCGAGACCGAACGGCAGGCGATTGGCTTCGCTGACCACCTCGTCGAAGTCGCGGAACGGTGCGACCACCGCCACCGGCCCGAACGGCTCCTCGTTCATGATGCGTGCCTCCTTCGGCACGTCGGTCAGCACCGTCGGCTCGAAGAAGTAGCCCTTGTTGCCGATGCGGCTGCCGCCGGTGCGCACGGTGGCGCCGTGCTTCACCGCGTCCTGCACGAACCCCTCCATCGCCTCGACCCGCCGCGCGTGGGCGAGCGGTCCCATCGTCGTCCCGTCGGCCAGCCCGTCGCCCACCTTCACCGCCTTGGCCGTGCTCACGAAGCGATCGACGAAACCCTCGTAAATCTTCTCCTGGATCAGGAAGCGGGTGGGCGAGATGCAGACCTGGCCGGCGTTGCGGAATTTGCTGGCGGTCAGGATCTTGCTGGCGTGCTCGAGATCGGCGTCGTCGAACACGATCGCCGGCGCATGGCCGCCGAGCTCCATCGTGATGCGCTTCATGTGCCGGCCGGCGAGTGCTGCAAGATGCTTTCCCACCGCCGTCGACCCGGTGAACGAGACTTTTCGGATCACCGGATGCGGAATGAGGTATTCGGAGATGTCCGCCGGCACGCCGAACACCAGGTTCACGACCCCTTCCGGCACGCCGGCGTCGGCATAGGCGCGCACCAGCTCCGCGCAGGATGCCGGGGTTTCCTCCGGTCCCTTGACGATGATCGAGCAGCCGGCCGCCAGTGCGAGCGAAATCTTCCGCACCGCCTGGTTGATTGGAAAGTTCCAGGGCGTGAACGCGGCGACCGGACCGACCGGCTCTTTTATTGCGAGCTGATAGATGCCGGGCGCGCGCGCCGGGATCTCCTGGCCGTAGGTGCGGCGCGCCTCTTCGGCGAACCACTCGATGACATCGGCGGCGGCGGCGGTCTCCAGCTTCGCCTCGGGCAGCGGCTTGCCCTGCTCCATCGTC
>JAFAYA010000055.1 GCA_019240635.1 Acidisphaera sp.
CCCGGCACCTTGCAGGGCACCGTCGACTTCTCCGGCATCGTGCTGGCGAAGGACAACGCGGCGCTCGCCAACGCGGTCCGGCTGGCGCTGGTCAGCCTGATGCAGGACGGGTCCTACCAGAAAATTCTGGAGGGGTTCGGCATCGGCGAGGACGCGCTGACCCCGGCCGACGTGCCGCCGAGCTGAAGGTCAGCGACCTTATCGCCTTCTGCCGAGAGTCACGAGGTATTCGCGCGGCGTTGCAATGCCAAGCTCGGTTGCGAACCCCTCGTGGAAGGCGATGAAGTCGCGCTGCAATTGTGCACGGCGCGTTTCATCGAGGCTGGCCGCAAGCGACTTGGTCGGACCATATCCAGTGGAGAACGCCTGCCATGCGGCAGCGCCGTCCCGATCGTAATATGTCGTGACGCCCTGCTCGAATTTCAGGTCGAACGCGCCGCCCAGGAGTTCCTGCACGCGATCGCGGCTGCCCCAGGCGAACGGCGAAGGCGGCGCGGGTGTGGGCGGAGGCGGCATGTAGGAGCGCATCACCACGAACATCCGATAGACGTTCCCCTCCGGCAGCCACGTTGCCAGACCGATCCGCCCGCCCTTACGACACACCCTGGCAAGCTCGCCGGCCGCGGCTTCCGGACGGCTGGCGAACATCACGCCGAACGTGGAGACGACCGCGTCGAAGCTGCCGTCGGCGTAGGGGAGTTTTTCTGCGTCGCCGAGCTCGTAGGAGATCTCGAGTCCTCGCGCCTTCGCTCGGGCGCTCGCGGCGGCGAGCAGATCGGACGCGATATCCACGCCGGTGACCGCCGCGCCGGATCGCGCGAGAAGGCGCGATGTCCAGCCGGTCCCGGTCGCGACGTCGAGAACGCGTTCGCCAGGCCGCGGATCGATTCTGCGCACGCAATGCTCCAGTGCGCTCGCGATCTGGCCGCTGATTTCGTCATAGGCGTCGCCGCCGGTGCTCCAGACGGCGGCGGGGCGCTGATTGTGCGCTTCGACCGTTCCTGGCATCGACGTCCCTCCCCTGACGATGCACCAACCAGGGATGGTATCGAAACGAACTCGCCGCCGCAATCTGACCAGTTCGGCATCGGCGATGCCGCTGTGACCCCGGCCGACCGGCCGGCGGGCTAAGCGTCCCTCCGTTGGAGTGCGTCACTTGGTCGGAAGCGCATGGAAGAACGCCCACACTTCCTCTGCGGTCTCGATGGCCTGACTGCGGCCGCCGTGGCGTTGCTGCTTCTCACGTTCGGAGAGCGGGAAGAAGGACGGCAGGTGGTGTCCTCCGCCCTCGATGCGCCAGAAACGCTGCGGCGACGAATCGCGGCATGATGTCCAGTCCACACGCACCGCTTCGGTCGGATCGTCGGGCGCGTGCGCCGGCAGTTCGCGCATGCTCATGCCGGTGCAGCCGCGCAGCCGGCGCCAGAATTCCAGCGTTTCCGGCACGGACATCAGACGAAAATTGTCGCCCATCCCGCCGTCATAATCCTGCACCAGGTCGTCGGTGCCGGCCAGGACCAGCAACGGCACCAGGTGCTTCGGGTGGCACTGCTCGGCTTGGCGCTCGACCATGCCGCTGATGAGCGCTGCGAGGCCGGCCAGGCGGTCGGACATGCTGCAGGCGAGCGTCCAGGCCATCAGCGCGCCGTTCGACACACCGACGGCGTAGACCCGCATCGGGTCCGCCACATGGTCGGCCAACAGCTTGTCGAGCAGCGCGCCGATGAAGCCGAAATCGTCTACCACGCCTTGCCCATCCGGCAGCTTGACGGAACGTGTATCCACGTACGACCAACGTCCGGTCAGGGCCTCCGGATAGACGACGTCGAAGCCCTCGCGGTCGGCGACGTCGTCGAAGGTCCAGCTGCGGCGCAGATCCTCCACCGATTCGCCGAGGCCGTGCAGGGCGATGACGAGTGGCGCCGGCCCGGTCCGGTTCGGCGCGGCATGCAGAACGTAATGCCGGTGGACGCCCTGATACGGAAAGAGTGCCGCCTCGTCGGCGCGCGCTCGGTGCATCGGCAGGCCCGGAAGGGACAGGGACAGGAGCACGATGGCGGGCAGCCGCCTCATCGGGCGGTCGGCATCTGCCGCGACCGCTAGGCCGAAGCGGCCGCCAGTCGCTGCGCCTGCGCGGCCATGCGCACCGACGCATTCGCCGCACCGTATCCCTCATAGCCACGGCGCTCGACGAACTCGAAGAAGAACCGGTCGGCGAAGCTCGTCGTGTAGGCGTGGCGGAATTCGCCGGTTTCGTCGCGGTCGTACAGCAGATCGAGATCCTGCAGCTCCGTGAGCGCAGCGTCCTCCAGCCCCCAGCGTGCCGCCAGGTCGTCGTAGTAGTTGGCGGGGATCTGCAGCATCGGCGCGCCGGCTTCGCGCAGCGCAGCCGCGGTGCGACGCACGTCGTCGCTCGCCACGGCGATGTGGTGCACGCCGGCGCCGGCATAGGCGGAGACGAAACGGCCGGTCACCGTCTCCCGGCTTTCGGAAATGTTCAGCGGCAGGCGCACGGTGCCCTCGGCGTTGCGCATGGCGCGGCTGCGAATCAGCCCATGCGGGTCCGGCAGCTCCCAGAGCTGCTCCGGCTGCAGCCCGAACACCGTGCGATAGAACAGCACGAAACTGTCCATCCGCCCGGAGGGCAGGGCCTGCGCCACGTGATCGACCCGCATCGTGCCGACATCCTGCGCCGCCTCCTGCAGCAGGTTGAAATCGTCCTGCCAGATGCTGCGGCCTGAGGGATCGGGCTGCACCAGATAGATCAGCGTGCCGTCCGGCGCGCGCACCGCCGGAATGTGCCGCTCGCCGGAGCCGGTGCGCTCCTGCCATTCCGGGCAGAGCAGCGCTTTTGCCCGCGCAATCGCCTGGCCGGCGTCATCCACCCGCAACGCCATCGCGCAGACGGATGGGCCGTGCAGATGGAAATACTCCGCCGCCGCGCTGTCCTGCTCGGCGTTCAGCACCAGGTTGACGTCGCCGTGCCGATACAGCCGCACGGCCTTCGAGCGATGCGTGCCGGCCTCGTGGAAGCCGAGCTTTTCGAGGAAGCCGGCGAGCGCCTCGCCGCTCGCCTCGTCGACGGCGAACTCCAGGAACTCGAAGCCGTGCAGCGGCGGCGGCGGCGGCAAGGCTGGGCCACCGGCCTCCGCTTCCACCGCGATCAGCGAGCGCAGGCCGTCGCGCGCCGTCATGCGCGCCGGGCCGGCGCGAAAATCATCATTGAAAATTTCCAGGCTGAGCGGCCCGCGATAGCCGCAGGCCAGCACCGCGCGGAGGAAGCCCGGCACGTCGAGCGCGCCCTGGCCGGGAAAATTGCGGAAATGCCGGCTCCAGGCCAGCACGTCCATGCTCAGCCGCGGCGCGTCGGCGAGCTGCACGAAGAACAGCTTTTCGGCGGGCAGCGCGGCAATTCCGGCGAAGTCGTCGTCCAGCGACAGCGTGTGGAAACTGTCGACGATCAGCCCGAGGGCCGGATGATTGGCCGCCTGGACGATCTTCCAGGCGTGCGACCATCGATTGACGTGGCGGCCCCAGGCCAGCGCCTCGAAGCCGACGCGCAGACCGCGCCGGGCCGCGCGCTCCGCCATCTCGGCGAGATCGGCGGCGGCGCGGGCGTCGTCATCAAGCGCCGAAGGCTGCACGTTGCTGCAGACCAGGATGAGGTCGGTGCCGAGCGCCTGCATCACGTCGAACTTGCGCTCGGCGCGGTCGAGGTTGCGCCGGCGCTGCGGCTCGGGCATCGCCTCGAAGTCGCGGAATGGCTGGAACAGCGGGATGCTCAGCCCGAGGCCGTCGGCCATCTGGCGCACCTCGGCGGGCGAACCGTCGAAGGCGAGCAGGTCGGCCTCGAAGATTTCCACGCCGTCGAAGCCGATCGCCGCTGCGGTGTCGAGCTTCTCCACGAGCGTGCCGCTCAGGCAGACCGTGGCGATCGCCTTGGGAAGGCCGGGAGATCGGGTCATGGCAGGAGCCTCCGTTGCGGGGCCAGCTTCGCCTCGATGCAGTCCCAGATCGCGCCGGCAAGGTTGGTCCCGTCGAAGCGCTGGATTTCCTGGATGCCGGTCGGCGAGGTCACGTTGATCTCCGTCAGCCAGTCGCCGATCACGTCGATGCCCACGAAGATCAGTCCCTGGGCGCGCAGGGTGGGGCCGATGCGCGCGCAGATCTCGTGGTCGCGCGCGCTCATCGTGCACTTCTCCGCCCGCCCGCCGACATGCATGTTGGAGCGCGCCTCGCCGGTCGCCGGAACGCGGTTCACCGCGCCGAGCGGCTCGCCATCGACCAGGACGATGCGCTTGTCGCCGCGCCGGACCGACGCCTCGTATCGCTGGAACATCAGCGGCTCGCGCGAGCGCATGAAGTGCATCTCCAGCAGGGCCGCCAGGTTCTCGTCGTCCTCGCGGATGCGGAACACGCCGGCGCCGCCGTTGCCGAACAGCGGCTTGACCACGATGTCCTTGTGCTCGATGCGGAAGGCGCGGATCGCCTCGAGGTCCCAGCTGATCAGCGTGGGCGGCATCAGCTCGGGAAAGTGTGTGACCATGATTTTTTCGGGCGCGTTGCGCACACTGACCGGGTCGTTCACGACCAGCGTGCCGGGGTGCACGTGCTCGAGCAGGTGCGACGCGGTGATGTACGCCATATCGAAGGGCGGGTCCTGGCGCATCAGCACGACGTCGAGCCGGGCGAGGTCGAGCAGTTCGCGCTCGCCGAAGCGGTGGTGGTTGCCCTGCTCGCGCCGCACCTGCACCGGGCGGGCGCGGGCCAGCAGCCGCTCCTCCCGCCGCTCGCCCTCGCGCCTGACGCCCTCGCGCAGCGAGAGGTTCTGCACCTCGTAGTGCCAGAGCGCGTGGCCGCGCGCCTGCGCCTCCAGCATCAGCGCGAAGGTCGAATCGGCGTCGACCTTGATGGACTCCATCGGGTCCATCTGCACCGCGACCTTCAGCGTGCGCGTGGCGGGCATGGCGTCCTCATCGGCGGTCAGTTGAGCCGCGTGCGCAGCTCGTCCATGGCGGCGCGGGCGCGGCTGGCGGCATCGCCGCCGGGTACCAGCGCCAGGAAGCGCTCGAGGCAGTGCAGCGCCGCGGCGACCTGGTCGAGGCGCTGGTTCATCAGCGCCGCCTCGCGCCAGAGCCCGGCCTCGTCGGGGGCGATCAGCAGCATGTCCTCGACGCAGACCAGCGCCTCCGCCAGTTCGCCGTTGCGCAGACGGCGGACCTTCAGGTTGTTCTGCAGGCGCAGCAGCACGCTGCGCGCGGGCATCGGCTGCAGCAGGCCGGGCCGCAGTTCAGCCTTCGAGCCCTCGATGCGCTTGATCAGAGCGCGCAAGTCGCGGGCGTCCAGCGTCAGCCCGCCGGCAAAGACGTCGAGCACCAGCCGGCCGGCCGGCAGCGGCGCGCCGTCGGCTTCGAGGGCGACCAGGAAGTGGCCGGGGAAATCGACGCCGTGCGCGCCCCAGCCGGCGGCGCGGGCGGCGTGCAGCCAGAGGATACCGAGCGCTACCGGCAGGCCGCGCCGACGTTCGACGACGCGGATCAGGTTGGCGTTCGCCTCGTCGTCATAGGTTTCGTCGTCCCCGCCGTAGCGGTGGCGGCCGGCCAGCAGGGAGGCGAGCGCCGCGGCGCGCGCCTCGAGGTTCTCGGCGGGCACCTCGGCGCCGAGGGCGACGGCGTCGCGCGCCAGTTCGGACAGATGGGTGCGCGCGGCCCGCCAGTCCGCGTGCGGCGCATCGGCCCGGCCGAGCTGCAGCGCGGCGTTGGCGATGTCGATCTCGACGTCCGGCAGCTGGCCGATCGCCGCCAGCGCCACGCGCGGATCGTTCATGCTGTGGGCCCGTCCATGCCGCGCAGCATGCGGGGCCGGCGCCGCAACTGCAAGAAGACCGGCAGAAAGCAGCGCGGCGGCGGGGTGCTCAGTCCGCCGCGTCCTCGGTGACGTAGAGGGCGCCGCCGCGCTGCTTGAACTCCGCGCTCTTCGCGTCCAGCCCCGAGAGCCGCTCGGCCTCGGCCCGCAGGTCCTGGGTGATCTTCATGGAGCAGAATTTCGGCCCACACATCGAGCAGAAATGCGCGACCTTGTGCGCGTCCTTCGGCAGCGTCTCGTCGTGGAAGGCGCGCGCCGTGTCGGGGTCGAGCGAGAGGTTGAACTGGTCCTGCCAGCGGAAGTCGAAGCGGGCGCGACTGACCGCGTCGTCGCGCAGCCGCGCCGCGGGGTGGCCCTTCGCCAGGTCGGCCGCGTGCGCCGCGATCCGGTAGGTGATCACGCCGGTCTTCACGTCGTCGCGGTTCGGCAGCCCGAGATGCTCCTTCGGCGTCACGTAGCAGAGCATCGCCGTGCCGAACCAGCCGATCATCGCGGCACCGATCGCCGAGGTGATGTGGTCGTACCCCGGGGCGATGTCGGTGGTGAGCGGGCCGAGCGTGTAGAACGGTGCCTCGCCGCAGACCGCGAGCTGCTTTTCCATGTTGACCTTGATCTTGTGCATCGGCACGTGGCCGGGGCCCTCGATCATCACCTGGCAGCCGCGATCCCAGGCAATCTTCGTCAGCTCGCCCAGCGTGTCAAGCTCGGCGAACTGGGCGGCATCGTTGGCGTCGGCGATCGAGCCGGGCCGCAGCCCGTCGCCGAGCGAGAAGCTGACGTCGTAGCGGCGCATGATGTCGCAGATCTCGTCGAACCGCTCGTAGAGGAAGCTTTCGCGGTGATGCGACAGGCACCAGCGCGCCATGATCGAGCCACCGCGGCTGACGATGCCGGTGACGCGCCGCGCGGTGAGCGGCACGTAGGCGAGGCGCACGCCGGCGTGGATGGTGAAATAGTCCACGCCCTGCTCGGCCTGCTCGATCAGCGTATCGCGGAAGACCTCCCAGGTGAGTTTTTCCGGCTCGCCATCGACTTTTTCAAGCGCCTGGTAGATCGGCACCGTGCCGATCGGCACCGGCGCGTTGCGCATGATCCAGCCGCGGATGTTGTGGATGTTGCGCCCCGTCGAGAGGTCCATCACGGTGTCCGCGCCCCAGCGGATCGCCCAGACCAGCTTTTCCACCTCCTCCGCCGCCGATGAAGTGACGGCGGAATTGCCGATATTCGCGTTCACCTTCACCAGGAAATTGCGCCCGATGATCGTGGGCTCGAGTTCGGGGTGGTTGACGTTGGCGGGAATGATGGCGCGGCCGCGGGCGATCTCGCTGCGCACGAACTCGGGCGTGATGAAGTCTGGGATGCTGGCGCTGAAATCCTCGCCGTCGGCGCGCCGCGCGGCGGCCCCGTCGGCCATCGCGGCACGGCCGAGATTTTCCCGGTGCGCGACGTAGATCATCTCCTCGGTGACGATGCCGGCGCGGGCGAACTCGAACTGCGTGACCGGCTGGCCGGGCACGCCGGCGAGCACGCCCGGCGCCGCCGGACAGGGCGGAACGAGGCGATCGGCGCCGACATTGCCGTTGTCCTCCGGCTGCACCTTCCGGGCCTCGGCGGGAAGAAAGCCGCGGCGCGCCAGCCACGGCGTGCGCAGCGGCGGCAGGCCCGCTTGCAGGTCGATGTGCACGGTCGGGTCGGTATACGGCCCGGAGGTGTCGTAGGCGCGGAACGGCTCTTCAGTGGCCGACGGATCGAGCGCGATTTCGCGGAACGGCACCAGCAGCTCGGGGTGCCCTTCCGGGCTGGCATGGATCTTTCGCGAGCCGGCGATCGGACCGGTGGTGACGGCGCTCGGCTTGGTCTGGACGGTCATCGTGCGGATCCTCTCGCGCGGCGGTCAGGAACGGCGGAGAGGGAATGTGAGCTGCGGCTTCCCGTCCCTACGCCGGCATGAACCGGATCAGGTTCGTAAGGGTCTCCGCGTTGCGGCGGCGGGGCGGTCGAAACCGGCTGGCCGGCGCGGGCGGTGTCTCAGCCCCCTAGCGGGGCACCCCTCGGAATGGCGCGAGACTCGGCGCTCCCCGCGTGGCTGTCAACCTCCCCGGCCGCACTTCGGCCGGAGCCGCCGGTCACGACAGCAGGTCGAGTGCGGCGCGCGACAGCGCCTGCACGCCGAGGCCGATGCAGGCCTCGTCCGGCTGGTAGCCGGAATTGTGCAGCTTGTCGTGGCGGCCCGGGGCGCCCGAGCCGATGCGCAGCTGGAAGGCAGGCACGCGGTTGGCGAAATGCGCAAAATCCTCGCCGCCCAGGCTGGGCGCGCCTTCGTCCACCACGTCGCCGAACTGGGCGCGCACGCTCTCGACCGCGCGGTCGAGCACACCGTCGTCGTTCAGCAGCGCCGGCACGCCGTGCACGTAGTCGAGCTCGCAGCGCACGCGCATCGCCGCGGCGAGGCCGTCGCAGAGCCGGCGGATCGCCCGCTCGGCGGCCGCACGCGCCGGCGCGTGCAGGGTGCGCACCGTGCCGCGCAGGTGCACGGCGTCGGGGATGATGTTGTGCACGGTGCCGGCGTGGATCGCGCCGACGGTGACCACCGCCGGATAGATCGGCTTCACCTCGCGCGAGACCACGGTCTGCAACTGCATGATCAGGCTCGCCGCCGCGACGATCGGATCCACCGTGTCGTCTGGATGCGCGGCGTGGCCCGACTTGCCGTGCACGTGCAGGTCGAAGCGGTCCGAGGCCGCCAGGCAGGCGCCGCGGCAAAAACCGAAGCGGCCGACCGGCATGTCCGGATGGTTGTGAAAGCCGAGCGCCATTGCGACCTTCGGCGCCTCCAGCACGCCGTCCTCGATCATCGCGGCGGCGCCGAGCAGCAGCTCCTCGGCGGGCTGGAACACCAGCTTGACGGTGCCGGCCAGTTGCGGCGCCAGCTCGCGCAGGACGGCGGCGACCCCGAGCAGCGTGCTGGTGTGCACGTCGTGCCCGCAGGCGTGCATGCGGCCGGGCGCGGTGCTCGCGCAGGGGAGGCCGGTCTGCTCCTGGATCGGCAGCGCGTCCATGTCGGCGCGGATCGCCAGCACCGGGCCGGGGCGGCCGCCTTCGATCAGCCCGACGACGCCGGTCCGCCCGACCCCGGTGCGGTGGGCGACGCCGAGCCGCTCCAACTCGCGGGCCACCACGCCGGCGGTGCGCTGCTCCTCGAAACCGAGCTCGGGATGCGCGTGGATGTCGCGGCGGATCGCGATCAACGCCGGCTCGACGCGCAGCGCCGCTTCGCGGATCGCGGTGGCGGGATCATTGGCGCGGCGCGCGGGCTGGGACACCGGCTGCTCCTTCGCGGGACGGGGCCATCATGCGGGCCGCGCCGGTCCCCGGCAAGGTGCGGGCATCGGGCGGCTGATCGGGGCAATTGATCGGGCAGCGGCGACTTGCGACAAACGCGCTTGGTCATCGCGGGCCGCCCGATGAAATTCCTGGAACGCTGGCTCTCCGACACCGTCAGCCTGGTCCTGGCACTCGTGCTGGCCCTGCTGGCGATGCAGGCGCCGGCGCTGACGCGCGACTACGCCGGCGGCCTGCTGCAGGTGGCGCAGGACATCCGGCGCGATATCGACCAGCGGGAGAGCTCGGCGCGGCAATACTACAACCTCCCGGCGGGCGACGACGATGCGGTGATCGCCGCGCTGCAGACGCGCGAGCCCTCCAACGCCGCGACGCTCGCCCAGTCGATCGGCCGGGCGCAGGCGCTGCAGACCGGGTATGACCAAATCAGCGCGGCGCCGCCGCTGCTGCAGCCGGTGGTGGCGGCGGGCGACGCGCTGCGCGACGCGCACGGCTACAAGCGCCCGGTACTGCGGACCGCGCTCGACAACTTTACCCCGCAAATCGTGTTTAGCATGGCGGCGGCGATCTACGGCCTCGCAGGGCTCGTGCTCGGCACGTTCCTGGGCAGTCTGTTCATTTCGGCCGCAAGCGGGTTCCGCCGCCCAGCGCGCCGAACCTGGTGATTTTTGGACTTGGTGACTTGCGGACTTGGTGGCTTTACGTACGCGGCGTCTTGGTTTTCTGATGACAGCATCCGGCGCGACGAGGCAGGGCCATGCGGGGTTTGCTGGATTTGATTCTGAGGCGCTTCATCGCGGTCGGCCAACTGGCCGTGGTCTGGCCGGACGGCAGCAGCAGTCACTACGGGGGCGCCGAGGGCCCGGTGGCCACGCTCTCTCTCAAGGACGCCGCCGCCGTCCGGCGGCTCGTGACCGATCCCGTGCTGGGCCTGGGTGAGGGATACATGAACGGCGCGCTGGGGCCGGCCGGCTGCAGCGTCTATGAGCTGCTGGATGTGCTGGTGGCCAACGCCATGGCGGCCGGCCGCGCCCACCCACTGCTCGTGCTGCATTGCACTGTCGCGCTCTGGCTGCGGCGGCTCGCCCAGTTCAACCCGGCCGGGCGCGCGCGGCGCAACATCGCCCACCACTACGACCTGAACGGGCGGCTCTACAGCCTCTTCCTGGACCGCGACCGGCAGTATTCCTGCGCCTACTTCCAGACCGGCGACGAGACGCTCGAGGAGGCGCAGGCGGCCAAGAAGCGGCATATCGCCGCCAAGCTGAAGCTCGACCGGCCCGACCTGACCGTGCTCGACATCGGCTGCGGCTGGGGCGGGCTGGCGCTCACGCTGGCGCGCGACTGGGGCGCCAAGGTGACCGGCATCACCCTCTCGGCCGAGCAGCTCGCCGAGGCGCGGGCGCGCGCCGAGGCGGAGGGGCTGTCGGCGCGCGTGCGCTTCGAGCTGATGGACTACCGCAGCTTGGCCGGGCGCTTCGACCGGGTCGTCTCGGTCGGCATGTTCGAGCACGTGGGAGTGGGGCACTACGGCACCTTCTTCGAGGTGGTAAAGCGCTGCCTGGCGCCGGACGGGGTGGCCCTGCTGCACGCGATCGGCCGCAGCGACGGGCCGGGCAGCACCAACCGCTGGATCGCCAAATACATCTTCCCCGGTGGCTACTCGCCCGCCCTCTCCGAGGTGCTGCCCTCGATCGAGCGGTCCGGGCTGGTGGTGACGGACATCGAAATCCTGCGCCTGCACTACGCCGAGACGCTGCGCCACTGGCGGCGGCGCTTCGCCGCCAACCGCGATGCGATCGCCTCGCTCTACGACGAGCGCTTCTGCCGGATGTTCGAGTTCTACCTCGCGGGATCGGAGCTGGCGTTCCGGCGGCAAGGGCACATGGTGTCGCAAATCCAGCTTGCCCGCGAGCAGGCCGCCGTGCCGCTGACGCGCTACTACATCGGCGAGGTCGAACGGCGGGCGATCGCGCGGCGCGGCGTCGCGGCCTGACGCCGCGCGGGACGGCGTCGCGGCTGACGCCGCGCGGGACGGTGATGTCCCCGGGATTCTCGGTTATCCACAGCGCCGGTTCCTGACGGGGCGGGCGGGCGGGCCTATGCTGGTCCGCTCCATGAACACGATCGAGTCGCCGCTGCTCGGCCTGTCGCAGCGCCTGCCGCCGTCCAACGTGCAGGCGGAGCAGGCGCTGCTCGGTGCGTTGCTGGCCAACAACAAGGCGTACGAGCGGGTCAGCGAGTTCCTGGTCGGCGAGCACTTCGTCGATCCGGTCAACGGCCGGATCTTTGCCGCGATCGCCCGGCGGATCGAAGCCGGGCAGCTCGCCGACGCCGTGACCCTGAAAGCCGAGTTCGAGCATTCCGGCGTGCTCGATGAGGTCGGCGGCACCGCCTATCTCGCGCAGCTGCTGACCGCCATGGTCGGTATCATCAATGCCGGCGAGTACGGTCGCGCGATCCACGACGCCTGGCTGCGACGCCAGCTGATCGATCTTGGCGAGACGGTCGTGAACCGCGCCTTCGGGGCGGAGGACACGCTCGACGGCCGCGCCCAGGTGGAGGCGGCGGAGCAGTCGCTGTTCGACCTGGCGACCCGCAACGCCGCCGAGGGCGGGTTCATCACCTTCGAGCGCGCGCTGGTAGAGGCGATCACCGCCGCCGAGCGGGCGTTCCGCCGGGCCGGCCACGTCTCCGGCCTGTCCACCGGGTTGCGCGACCTCGACAACAAGATGGGCGGACTGCATCCGTCCGACCTGCTGGTGCTGGCGGGTCGGCCGGGCATGGGCAAGACCGCGCTGGCGACGAAGATCGCCTACGGCGCGGCGCAGGCGCTGATGCAGGAGGCGCGCCGCAGCGGCAGTGACGCAGAGCCGCGCGGCGGGGTCGCCGTCTTCTCGCTGGAAATGAGCGCCGAGCAGCTCGCCACCCGGCTGCTCGCCGAAGAGGCGAAGGTGTCGAGCGATCGCATCCGTCGCGGCGACATCGCGCAGCGCGACTTCGACCGCATCGTGCAGGTGAGCCGGGAGATCGCCGCGCTGCCGATGCACATCGACGACACCCCGGCGATCACGCTGTCCGCCATGCGCACGCGCTGCCGCCGGCTCAAGCGCACCCGTGGACTGTCGCTGGTGGTGATCGACTACCTGCAGCTTATGCGCCCGGCGGCCGGGGCGCGGCCGGAGAACCGGGTGCTGGAGATCAGCCATATCACCCAGGGGCTGAAGGCGCTCGCGAAGGAGCTGCAGGTGCCGGTGCTGGCGCTGTCCCAGCTGTCGCGGGCGGTGGAGAACCGGGAGGACAAGCGGCCGCAGCTCGCGGATTTGCGGGAGTCCGGCACGATCGAGCAGGACGCCGACGCCGTCATGTTCATCTACCGCGACGAGTACTACCTGCAGCAGCGCATGCCGAAGGAGATCGCCTTCGAGGACAAGGAAAAATACTACGCCGCCCGCCAAAAGTGGGACGCCGATATGGGCGAGGTGTACAACCGGGCGGAGCTGCTCATCGCCAAACAGCGCCATGGGCCGACCGGCAAGGTGGACCTGCTGTTCGAGGCCGAGTTCACCCGCTTCTCGGACATCGATCTCCAGCATCGGGATGATACCCTCCACTGAACCCCGGGGCGCCGGCGCGGTCCTGACCGTCGATCCGGCGGCGGTGGCGGCCAACTGGGCGACGCTGTGCGCGCGCCATCCGGGCGGCGCGGTCGCCGGCGTGGTGAAGGCGGACGCCTACGGGCTCGGCGCCGCGCTCATCGCCCCGCGCCTGCACGCGGCGGGCTGCCGGCACTTCTTCGTCGCTCAGCTCGAGGAGGCGCTGGCAATCCGCGACCTGCTGCCCGGCGCGATGCTCGCGGTGCTGAACGGGCTGCTGCCCGGCACCGCGGCCGACTACGCCGCGCGGGACATCGCGCCGGTGCTGGGCTCGCTCGGCGAGGTCGACGCCTGGGCGCGGCAGGCACGCCGCGCGGGACGCAGGCTGCCGGCATTGCTGCATGTCGATACCGGCATGGCGCGGCTCGGCCTCGACGCCCGCGAGCTTGACGCGCTGGCGGCCGACCACGCGCGGCTCGACGGCATCGCGCTCCGCTACGCCATGACGCACCTGGTCTCGGCCGAGCAGGCGGACGACCCGATGAACGCGGCCCAGCTGGCCCGCTTCGCCGACGCGTGCGCGCGGCTGCCGCCGGCGCCGCGCAGCCTCGCCAACTCGTCCGGCATCTTCCTCGGCGCCGCATACGGTTCCGACCTTGCCCGCCCGGGGGCGGCGCTCTACGGCATCAATCCCGTCCCGGGCCAGCCGAACCCGATGCGCGATACGGTGCGGCTGGAGGCCCGCGTGCTGCAGGTGCGGGAGATCGGCCCTGGCGAGACCGTCGGCTACAACGCAACCTGGCGCGCGGCGCGGCCGAGCCGGATCGGCACGGTCGGGCTCGGCTACGCCGACGGCCTGCTGCGCAGCCTGTCCAACCGCGGCGCGGCGTTCTTTGACGGCAGGCCGGTGCCACTGGTAGGCCGTGTCTCCATGGACATGACGACCTTCGACGTGACCGAATATCCGGCGATCGGCCCGGGGAGCTGGCTCGAGATCATCGGCCCGCACTGCCCGCCCGACCGGCTGGCCGAGGCCGCCGGCACCAACGGCTACGAAATCCTCACCTCGCTCGGTCGGCGCTACGCCCGGGTGGCGGCGGGCGCGTGAGCGCGGCGCTCGACGGGGTCGCCGCGGTCGGCCGCGGCGCCATCGGCGCGTGCCGTACGATCGGCGCGCTGGCGTTGTTCGGCGGAGCCGGCCTGTCGCACCTGCTGCGCCCGCCGTTTTATGGCCGCATGTTCCTGCGCGCTTTCGTGGAGTTCGCCTATTTTAGCCTGCCCGTGGTGGCGCTGACGGCGATCTTTTCCGGTATGGTGATCGCGCTGCAATCTTTTACGGGATTCGCCCGCTTCAATGCGGAGAGCGCGATCGCCGGCGTCGTCGTGCTGTCGGTGGTGCGCGAGCTGGGGCCGGTGCTGGCCGGGCTGATGGTGGCGGGGCGCGTGGGTGCGGCAATGGCGGCCGAGCTCGGCACGATGCGGGTGACCGACCAGATCGACGCGCTCGATACGCTGTCCACCAATCCGATGAAGTATCTGGTGGCGCCGCGGCTGCTGGCCGGCGTGATCGCGCTGCCGTTGCTGGTGCTGGTGGCGGACACGCTGGGGGTGCTCGGCGGGTTCATCGTCAGCACCGTGAAGCTGGGGTTCAACCCGGCGACCTATCTGATCAACACCGTCAACTTCATGACGATGACGGACGTGCTGTCGGGGCTGGCGAAGGCGGCGGTGTTCGGTTTCCTGATCGCGCTGATGGGCTGCTATCACGGCTATAACAGCCGCGGCGGCGCGGAGGGCGTGGGCGCGGCGACGACCTCGGCGGTGGTGGTGGCGTCGATTCTGATTCTCGCCTTCGACTACGTGCTGACGGAGCTTTTTTTCGCGCGATGATGTCCCACGCGCTCCGCGCGATGAACGGCGCGCACCCGAAAATCCGCATACGCGGGCTGAGAAAATCGTTCGGTGCGAAAAAAGTGCTGGACGGTGTGGATCTGGACGTGCCGGCCGGCAGCTCCATGGTGGTCATCGGCGGGTCGGGCAGCGGCAAATCGGTGCTGATCAAATGCATCCTCGGGCTGATCGAGGCGGATGCAGGGACGATCGAGATCGACGGGGCGGATGTGTTGCGCATGGACCGGCGGGCGCGGGACGCGGTGAATGCGCGCATCGGCATGCTGTTCCAAAATTCCGCGCTGTTCGACAGCCTGCCGGTCTGGGAGAACGTCGCGTTCGGGCTGCTGGCGCAGCGGCGGACGAGCCGGGCGGAGGCGCGGGCGCGGGCCGGCGAGGTGCTGGCGCAGGTCGGGCTCGATGCGTCGGTCGGCGACCTGTCTCCGTCGGAATTGTCGGGCGGGATGCAGAAGCGGGTGGGGCTCGCGCGCGCGATCGCGGCACAGCCGGAGATCATGTTTTTCGACGAGCCGACGACCGGGCTCGATCCGATCATGGGGGCGGTGATCGACGGGCTGATCGTCGATTGCGTGAAGCGCCTGGGCAGCACGGCGATCGCGATCACGCACGACATGGCGAGCGCGCGGCGCATCGGCGATGCGGCGGCGATGCTGTATGAGGGGCGCATCGTCTGGAGCGGGCCGGCGGGGGCGCTGATGGAGAGCGGCAACCCGGTGGTCGATCAGTTCACGCATGGGCGGCGCGAGGGGCCGATCCAGATGCAGCTTCGCCGGTAGGCGAACCGTGTCAGAGGCGAATTTCCGCCTGGATCAGGTCGGCCGTGGCGCGGACCTCGCTGTCGGCCCGCTCCACCAGGCCGGCGCTCTCCAGAATCGCCACGTCGGCGTGGACGCGCCGGTACTGTCGGCCGAGCGCCCGCGCCAGGGCGCTGACCGAGGGTTCCGGATGGGCGTGCAAGTGGCGCAGCAGGCGATAGCGCTCGCCGGTCATTACCGACGCCAATCCTTCCCAGCTCTCGAATGAAAGCACGCGTTGGCGCACCACTTCCTGGCGTTCGGCGCGCTCCCATGCATCCAAAAACGTGTTTGCGATGTCCTGGGCGTGGCGACCGACGATGACCTTCACCTGTTCCGTCACAGCTTGCCTCCTCGCAGCTACCCGACGTCGGCCAGGAAGTCGGCCACCAACTGGTGAGGGCTCGTGAACGTGTAGCCTTCTTCGGGGTCGCCGCAGTGGCGGTGGTCGTCCTTGCCCGGCTCATTGTCATAGCCGACCAGGCGGCGGCCGGCCTCGCCGTAGAACAGCGAGTATTTGAACAGGTGCCCGGAGGCGCGAACCGGGTCCGGCACCTGCCACAACGTCATTTCCAGGACTCCTCCGTCGTCGTACCGCAGCTTCTCGCGGAAGATGAGCAGCGCGGGCGGCACGAGACGTAGAATGTCATAGATGCAACTATGACGTCGAATGTCATAGCGACCGAAAAAGGACTCCGATGGCGAAAGCGGTTACCCGCTTCGTGTGCCAGGCCTGCGGGGCGGTGCATCCGCGGTGGGTCGGGCGGTGCGAGAGCTGCGGTGAGTGGAACACCATCGTCGAGGAGGTCGCCGAGCGGCGGCCGGCCCCCGGTGGCGCGGCGCGCGTCGCGTTCGTCGGGCTGCGGGGGGAGAGCGAGCCGCCGGCGCGCATCGCCACGGGCTTGGCCGAGCTGGACCGGGTGCTCGGGGGCGGGTTCGTCGCTGGGTCGGCGGTGCTGGTGGGGGGTGATCCCGGCATCGGCAAATCCACCCTGCTGCTGCAGGCGGCGGCGGCGCTGGCGCGGGGCGGGCGGCGGGTGCTCTACGTGTCCGGCGAGGAGGCCGTGGAGCAGGTAAGGCTGCGGGCGCGGCGGCTCGGGCTCGCGGACGCGCCGCTGCACCTCGCGGCGGCGACGGCGCTGCGCGACATCGCCGAGACGCTCGGGAGCGAGCGGGCGGCGGCGCTGGTGGTGATCGACAGCATCCAGACGATGTGGCTGGAAAACCTGGAATCCGCACCCGGCACGGTCGGCCAGGTGCGGGCGTGCAGCCATGAGCTGATCCGGCTGGCGAAAGCGAGCGGCTTCGCGCTCGTGCTGGTCGGCCACGTGACCAAGGAGGGGGCCATAGCCGGGCCGCGCGTGCTCGAGCACATGGTCGACGCCGTGCTGTATTTCGAAGGCGATCGCGGCCACCAGTTCCGCATCCTGCGGGGCGTGAAGAACCGGTTCGGGGCGACCGACGAGATCGGCGTGTTCGAGATGACGGAGGCAGGGCTGGCGGAAGTGCCGAATCCCTCTGCGCTGTTTCTTGCGGAGCGGCGGGGCAATATCGCGGGGAGTGCGGTGTTCGCCGGGCTCGAGGGCACGCGGCCGGTGCTGCTGGAGGTGCAGGCTCTGCTGGCGCAGAACCCGGGCGGGGCGCCGCGCCGCCCGGTGGTCGGCTGGGACGCGGGGCGGTTGGCGATGCTGCTGGCGGTGCTGGAGTCGCGCTGCGGCCTGCGGCTCGCCGCGCACGACGTCTATCTGAACATCGCCGGCGGGCTGCGCGTGCAGGAGCCGGCGGCCGACCTGGCAGTCGCCGCCGCCCTCGCTTCGGCGGCGGCAGACCGCCCGACAGACGCAGGTATGGTGTTTTTCGGCGAGGTCGGGCTCTCCGGCGAGGTACGCCAGGTGCCGCAGGCCGATGCGCGGCTGAAGGAGGCGGCGAAGCTGGGGTTCCGGGCCGCCTGCCTGCCGCGGCGCAGCGGGCGCGCCAAGGGCCGGCCGGCCGCGCCGGAGTCCCTGGAACTGGACGAGATCGGCCACCTCGCCGATCTCGTCGGCCGGTTCGGGCGGGAAGCGGGCAACAGGTGAGCGCAAAACGCGGCGGCGACGCATGGGGCCGGTAGCCCGGCTGCGCGATCTGCCGATATACCCCGCCGACACCGGGAAAAGACGGTTTGATGACCTGGGTTGACGGAGTCGTTCTGATCGCTTTGGCCGCTTCGGCCGCGCTGGCCTTCCTGCGCGGCTTCGTGCGCGAGGCGCTGGGGATTCTCGCGTGGGTGCTGGCGATCTACGTCGCCCTGAATGCGATGCCGTTCGCGGCGGCCCAGGCCCGCCGATGGATCCAGAACCCGGATTTCGCCGATCCCGCCGCCTTTGTGATTGTTTTCATCCTGATCCTGATACTCGGCTCCGTCGTCGCCCGGATCATCGGCCGGCTGATCCGTCGCTCGGCCCTCGGCGGGGTTGATCGTATCCTGGGTCTGGCATTCGGCCTGCTGAGGGGTGCGGCGCTGGTGGTGGCAGCCTATATCGGAGCGGGGATGATGGTGGATATCGACCAATGGCCGCCGCCCGTCTTGCAGGCACGGTCGCTCCCGTATGCCTATCGCGGCGCCGCCTGGGTGGTCGCCCAGCTGCCGCCGGACTACCGCCCCCGCCTCTACGCCCCGCCGCCCGATCGGCAGCCGAGCGCGGAGGCGTCGCGCGTCCCGGCGCAAGGGACGCATTGATGGCAGGAGAGCCGTTGATGGACGATGACGACAAGCTGCACGAAGAATGCGGCGTCTTCGGCATCTGGAACGCGACCGACGCCGCGGCGGTGACCGCACTTGGCCTGCACGCGCTCCAGCACCGCGGCCAGGCGGCCGCCGGCATCGTCAGCTTCGACGGCCAGCGCTTCCACTCGCACAAGGGCCTCGGCCTCGTCGGCGACAATTTCGGCGACGCGAAAGTGATGGCCTCGCTGCCCGGCACCAACGCGGTCGGCCACAACCGATATGCCACCACCGGGGATACCGTGCTGCGCAACGTGCAGCCGCTCTACGCCGATTTCGAGTTCGGCGGCCTCGCGGTCGCGCATAACGGCAACCTGACAAACGCCCACGTGCTGCGGCGCGCGCTGGTGCGGCGCGGCTGCCTGTTTCAATCGACGACCGACAGCGAGGTGTTCATCCAGCTCATCGCGATCAGCCTCTATTCCACGGTGGTGGACCGGCTGATCGACGCGCTGAAGCAGGTGGTCGGCGCCTACAGCCTGGTCACGCTCTCCAAGGACGCGCTGATGGGCGTGCGCGACCCGTTGGGCGTCCGGCCGCTGATCCTCGGCCGCCTGTCCGGCGCCGTCACGGGGGGATGGGTGCTGGCGAGCGAGACCTGTGCGCTCGACATCGTCGGCGCCGAGTTCGTGCGCGACGTCGAGCCGGGCGAGATCGTCGTGGTGAACGACCAGGGGGTGCACAGCATCAAGCCGTTCGGCCGCACCCAGCCGCGCTTCTGCGTGTTCGAATACATCTACTTCTCGCGGCCGGATTCGGTCGTCGAGGGAACCCCGGTGTACGAGGCGCGCAAGCGCATCGGCGCGGAACTCGCGCGCGAGAGCCACGTGCCGGCCGACGTCATCGTGCCGGTGCCGGATTCCGGCGTGCCCGCCGCAATGGGGTATGCGAGCGAGTGCGGCACGCCATTCGAGCTCGGCATCATCCGCAACCACTATGTCGGCCGCACCTTCATCGAGCCGACCGACCAGATCCGCCATCTCGGCGTGAAGCTGAAGCACTCGGCCAACCGGGCGATGCTGGAGGGGCGGCGCGTGGTGCTGGTCGATGACTCGATCGTGCGCGGCACCACCAGCCGGAAGATCGTCGAGATGGTGCGCCAGGCCGGGGCGGCGGAGGTGCACATGCGCATCTCCTCGCCGCCGACCACGCACTCCTGTTTTTACGGCATCGACACGCCCGAACGGGGGAAACTGCTGGCGGCGCGCAACGACGTGGAGGCGATGGCGCGGCTGATCGGCGCCGACAGCCTGGCCTTCGTGTCGCTGGACGGGCTCTATCGGGCGCTCGGCAGGCCCGGGCGCGAGGGCGGCCGGTCGCGCTACTGCGATGCCTGCTTCACCGGCGACTATCCGATCCCGCTGCCTGATATGGCGGACAACGAGAGCCGCCAGCTCAGCCTGCTCGCCGAAACCCACTGACCCCGCGCCGAGCCGGCGCGCGCGCGTGATGCAGCCTGCGCCCGAGGCGATCCTCGACGGGCTGCGGCGGATGGGGTTGCTGGCCGCGGACGCAACCGCCTCCGGCGAGCCGCTCACCGGCGGCGTTTCCTCCGACATCTGGCGGGTCGACCTGCCGGATGGTCCGGTCTGCGTGAAGCGCGCGCTGGAGCGGCTGCGGGTCGCGGCGGAGTGGCGGGCGCCGGTCGAGCGGAACCTGTTCGAGGCACGCTGGATGCGCCGCGCCGGTGCCGCCTGTCCGGGCGCGGTGCCGGATCTGCTCGGACAGGATCCCGCCACCGGCACGCTCGCGATGGCGTATCTGCCGCCCGCGCGCTACGGCGTCTGGAAGGCGCGGCTGCGTGCGGGGGAGGCCGATCCCCGCTTCGCCGCCGCGGTCGGCGGGCGGCTGGTGCGCATCCACGCGGCGAGCGCCGCCGAGCCGCGCCTGGCCGACGAATTCCCGACCGGCCGAATTTTCTACGACATCCGCCTGGAGCCGTACCTGGTCGCCGCGGCCCGCGCCCATCCGGATCGCGCCGCGCCGCTGCTCGAGCTGGTCGAGACGACGCAGCGATGCAGGTGCGCGCTGGTGCACGGCGACGTCAGCCCGAAGAACATCCTTTGCGGACCGGACGGCCCGGTGTTCCTCGACGCCGAGTGCGCGACCTGGGGCGATCCCGCCTTTGACCTGGCGTTCTGCCTGAACCACCTGCTGCTGAAATGCGTGTGGACCCCCGCGGCGACCGGGCAATTCCTGGCCTGCTTCGATTTGCTCGGCGCGGCCTACCTGTCCGGCGTGGCCTGGGAGCGGCCCACCGCGCTGGAGCGGCGGGCCGCCCGCCTGCTGCCGGGGCTGCTGCTGGCCCGGGTGGACGGCAAGTCGCCGGTCGAATACCTGACGCAGGAGTGGACCAGGGAGCGGGTGCGCAGCGTCGCGCGCAGGCTGCTGGAGAGCCCACCGGCGCAACTCGCGCAGGTGCGGCAGGCCTGGGCGGAGGAATTCCGGGCGTGAACACCGAAATCGTCGGCGTGCAGGGGCTGCGGGTGTGGGACAGCCGCGGCCGTCCGACCGTGGAGGCCGCGGTCTGGCTGGCAGACGGGTCGGTGGGCCGGGCGATCGCCCCCGCCGGCGCCTCGACGGGCTCCGGTGAGGCGCTCGATCTGCGCGATGGCGGGGCCGCATTCGGCGGCTACGACGTGCGGCGGGCGGTCGCCAATGTCGGCGGTGAAATCGGCGCGGCAGTGACCGGGATGGACGCCGCCGGGCAGGAGGCGCTCGATCGACGTCTCGTCGAACTCGACGGGACGCCCGGGAAGACCCGGCTCGGCGCCAACGCGGTGCTCGCGGTTTCGCTGGCCGCGGCGCACGCCGTCGCCGCATCGCGCGGCGTGCCGCTGTATCGCTCGCTCGGCGGCGAGGACGCGACCCTGCTGCCGTTCCCGCAAATCCAGATTTTTGGCGGCGGCGCGCATGCCGGCCGGCGCGTCGACATCCAGGACTTCATGGTGGTCTGCCCGGGCGCGGAAAATTTCGCCGAGGCGCTCGACCGCACGGCGGAAGTCTATCGCGCCGCCGGCGCGCTGATGCGCGAGGCCGGATCGCTGGCCGGTGTCGCCGACGAGGGCGGCTGGTGGCCGACCTTCGACACCAACGAGCAGGCGCTGGAGACGCTGGTGCGGGCGATCGAGCGGGCGGGGTTCACGCCGGGCGACGAGGTCGCGATCGCGCTCGACATCGCCGCCTCCGAGTTCGGCCGGAATGGCCGTTACAGGCTCGGCCTCGAGGGGCGCGAACTCGACAGCGACGGCATGGTCGGGCTGCTCGCCGGCTGGATCGCGCGCTACCCGATCCTCTCCGTCGAGGACCCGCTCGCCGAGGACGACGCGCAGGGGTTTGCGGCTTTCACGCAGGCGGTCGGGGATCGTGTGCAGGTGGTTGGCGACGATTTCCTGGTCACCGATGCGGCCCGGGTGCGCGACGCGGCGGCGCGGGGCGCGGCGAATGCGGTGCTGCTCAAGCCGAACCAGCGCGGCACCTTGACCGAAACACGCGCGGCGTTCGAGGCGGCGCGCCAGGCCGGCTTTGCAGGCATTGTCTCCGCGCGGTCCGGCGAAACCGAGGATCTGACGATCGTGCATCTGGCGATCGGCTGGGGTGTCGGGCAGCTCAAGGTCGGCTCGTTCGCGCGCAGCGAGCGCATGGCGAAGTGGAACGAGGCGCTGCGCATCGAGGCCGCACTCGGCGCGCGCGCCCGCTTCGCCGGGGCCGGCGTGCTCGGGCGGGATGCTGAAGAAGGCAGGCCAGGGCTCCGCCCTGGACCCGCTGGGGCAGTGCCCCAGACCCCTTTACTCAAGTGAAGGATTGCAAAGGCTCTGCCTTTGCCGGGGTCCAGGGGCAGAGCCCCTGGCCTTCAGGTCGCGGCCTGATACAGCTCCGCCTCCCAGCCGGCGGCGGTGAGCGGAAACGTCTTCAGGGTGTTGCGCACCGCGAACTGGTAGATTGGCTGGAACAGGACCAGCAGGCTCGCCTGGTCGATCATCGCCTTCTCGTAGTCCATATACAGCGCGGTACGCTTCGTCGTGTCCTGCTCCGCCGCCGCCTGCAGCACCGTCTTCGACAGCGCCGGATCCGGCGTCCAGTGAATGCGTTTCGCCACGCGCAGCACGCTGGCGGAGGCCCACTGGTCCGTCTCGACGCCGGACGGGTTCCAGAAGGTCAGCACCGCCGTTGACTTGCCGGTGGTGTACTGCGTCCGCAGGTTCACCTGGTCGAGCGGATCCAGCGCCACTTTTATGCCGACGCGCGCCAGGTCCGATTGCAGCTTTTGCGCCAGCACCGCATAGGACAGGCCGGAGACCGCCGCGTCGCCATAGCTCAGCTTGAACTCGAAGCCGTCGGCCAGCCCGGCCTTCTGCAGCAACTGCTTCGCCCGATCGAGATCCTGGTGCCAGCCGTACTGCTTGGTGGTCTCCTCGGTCGAGCCGTACAGCCCGATCGGGATGAAGCTCGCGCAGCGCATCGCCTTGCTGCCGAGCAGGCTGTTGAGGATGCCGTCATAGTCGATCGCGCAGGCGATCGCCTGGCGCGCTTCCTTCACCGAGAGCGCCTTGTTGAAGGCGGGCTCGTTGGTCAGCGCCATGTAGACGAAATCGAGGCTGCGCAGCCCCTCGACGCGCACCTCCTTGTCGTCGCCGAGCGTGGCGATCTGTTCGGGAATGAGATTGAACGCGGCGCCGATGTCGCCGCGCCGGATCGCCAGCAGCTGCGTGGCGCTATCACCCATGTGGCGGACGATCACGTGCTCGAACAGCCCCTGGCCACGGAAGTAATGCGGGTTGCGGGTGAGCAGGATTTGCGCGCCGCGGGTCCAGCCCACCAGGGTGAACGGACCGGCGCCGGCGGAGTGCTGGTCCAGCCATTGGGTGGCCTTGTCCGTGGTTTTCGCATCCGCCGCCGCGGTGCCGCCCTGCGCCGCCACGGCCTTCTGCTCCGTCACGCCGAAATTCGGCCCGGACAGGATCGCCAGGATCGGCTGGGTGGGGTCGACCAGCATCACGTCAACGGTCTTCGGATCGACCGCGTTCACCGCCGAAATATTGGTGACGTATTGCGAGGGCTGGTCCTTCAGGTTGATCAGCCGCTCGAACGTCCACTTCACGTCATCGGCGGTGACCGGGTTGCCGCTGTTGAATTTCGCGTCGGTCAGGTGGAAGCGCCAGCCCTTGCCGTCTGCCGTCCGCTCCCAGGATTTCGCCAGCGCCGGCTTCACTTCCAGGTAGTCGCCCGGCGACATCGTTATCAGGGATTCATAGGCCGCCCGCAGGCTCAGCGGCGCCGTGTATTGCGCTTCGCGCGCCGGATCGAAGGTGATGGAATCGCTGATATCGATGCCCAGGACCAGCGTGCCGCCGCTGGCCGCGGCATGCACTTTTCCGGGCAGCCCCGCCGCCAGTGCCGCGCCGCCGGCACCCAGCAGGCGCGCCAGGTCACGCCGGCCGATCCAGCCGATCTCACGCATCATCGCCTCCCTCGTCGCCGTGCCGGCGATCATAGGGGCACCGGCGGCCAATACAACTTGGCGCCCCCGAGCCCGATGCGGTATGCGGCAACAGGGGAGAACGATCGCGTGCTGCGCTACATCACCTCGCGCCTGCTGGTCGCCGCGGCGATGGTGCTGCTGGCCACGCTGATCGTGTTCCTGATCGCCAACACCGTGCCGGGCGACCCCGTGCTCACGCAGCTTGGCGACGTCGCCGCCAACAACCCGGCGATCGTCGAGGCCTATCGCCACAAATGGGGCCTCGATCTGCCGATCTGGGACCGCTACTGGATTTTTCTGCGCGGCCTGGCGCATGGCGATCTTGGCCTGTCGATCTCCTCGCAGCGCCCGGTGATCGACGATATCGCGCAATACGCCCCGGCGACGGTCGAGCTTTCCACCGTGGCGTTCCTGCTCTCCCTCATCTTCGGCCTGCCGCTCGGGGTGCTGGCGGCGATGAAGCGCGATTCCTGGATCGACCACCTGGCGCGCGCCGTCTCGCTGATCGGCGTCTCCTCGCCCACCTTCTGGCTCGCCTTCATCATGCTCGCGGTGTTCTACGGCTGGCTGGGCTGGGCGCCGGGTCCGGGGCAGATCGGCGCCGACCAGTTCCCGCCGCCGGATGTCACCGGCTTCATGCTGATCGACGCGCCGCTGGCCGGCCAGTGGGACACGTTCTGGGACGCGATCGCGCACCTGGCGCTGCCGGCCATTGTGCTCGCCGCCTCCACGATGGGCCTGATCACCCGCACCACGCGCGCCGCGATGCTGGAGGCGCTGTCGCAGGACTACATCCGCGTGGCCCGCGCCAAAGGCCTGCTGCGGCGCGCCATCATGCTGGGCCATGCGCTGCCGAACGCGCTGCTGCCGGTGATCACCTTGGGCGGCCTCGCCTATGCGCAGCTGCTGACCGGCACGGTGCTGACGGAGACGATTTTTTCCTGGCCGGGCCTCGGCCGCTACACCTTCCAGAGTGCGGTGTTTCTCGATTTTCCGGCGATCATGGGCGTGACCCTGGTCGTCGCGGTGGTCTACGTCTTCGTCAACCTGCTGGTCGACGTGTCGTACGCGATGCTCGATCCGCGGGTGATGCGGCGATGACGGCGGCCCGCGGCGCCGCACTGACCGACACGGCGGCGGCGGCCCTCGCCGCGGCCACCTCCTCCGCCGCCGGCCGTCGCCGCCGCTGGCGGCGGCGCTATCTGCTGGCCGCCCTCGGCGGCGCGGCGGTGCTGGCCTGGGCGCTGGCCGCCCTGCTGGCGCCCTGGATCACGCCGTACGCGCCCGCCACGGTGAACGTCGCCGGGCGCCTCGCCGCCCCCTCGGCGGCGCACTGGCTCGGCACCGACGAACTCGGCCGCGACGTGCTGACCCGCATCATTTTCGGCGCCCGCACCTCGCTGATCGTGGGTTTTACGGTCGTGCTGATCGGCGGCGCTCTCGGCACCCTGGTCGGCGCCGTCGCGGCGTATGCGCGCGGCTGGGCCGAAGAAATCCTGATGCGCGCCACCGACCTGATGTTCTGCTTCCCGCCGATCATCCTGGCGATGGCGATCGCCGCGGCGCTCGGCATCGGCACCCGCAACACGGTGATCGCGATGCTGGTGGTGTGGTGGCCGAAATTCGCGCGCCTGGCGCGCAGCCTGGTGCTCGGCCAGCGCTCGCTGGAATACGTAGCGGCGGCGCGCACGATCGGCTTTGCGCCCGCGCACATCCTGTTCCGCCAGATCCTGCCGAACGCCCTCGGTCCGCTGGTCGTGCTGCTGACCCTGGACGTGGGCAACGCCATCCTGGTGTTCGCCGGCCTGTCGTTCCTCGGCCTCGGCGTGGTGCCGCCGACGCCGGAATGGGGCTCGATGGTCTCCGAAGGCCGCGAGCTGGTCTCGCAGTGGTGGGTGGCGACGTTTCCCGGGCTCGCCATCCTGACGGTGGTGATCGGCTTCAACTTCGTGGGTGATGGTCTGCGCGACTGGCTCGATCCGCATGCCCGGCGACGCTGACCCGCTGCTCGACGTGCGCGATCTGCGCACCTGGTTCTTCACCGATGCCGGCGTGGTGCGCGCGGTCGATGGCGTCAGCTTCACGCTGAGCCGTGGCGAGACGCTCGGCATCGTCGGCGAATCCGGCTCCGGCAAGAGCGTGGCGGCCAAGTCGATCATGAACCTGCTGGAGGAGCCGGCGCGCATCGTCGCCGGCTCGATCCGCTTCCGCGGCCGCGAGATCACCGCGCTGCCCGAAGAAGAGCTGCGCGACATCCGCGGCGCCGAGATCGCGATGGTGTTTCAGGACCCGATGACCTCGCTCAATCCGGTCCTGCGCATATCGCGTCAGCTGGTCGAGACAATGACGGCACACCGCCGCTTCACGGCGCCGGCGGCCCGCACCCGCGCGGCGTCGCTGCTCGGCCGCATGGGCATCGCCGCGCCCGAGCGGGTGCTGGACGCCTGGCCGCACCAGTTTTCCGGCGGCATGCGGCAACGCGTGATGCTGGCCATGGGGTTTGCCAACGAGCCCTCGCTCATCCTCGCCGACGAGCCGACGACCGCGCTCGACGTGACGATCCAGGCGCAAATCCTCGATCTGCTGCGCGCGCTAAACGCCGATCTCGGGACCGCGGTGATCCTGATCAGCCACGACCTCGGCGTGATCGCGACGATCTGTTCGCGCGTGCTGGTCATGTATGCGGGCGAAGTGGTCGAGGAAGGCCGGCCGCAGGACTTGCTGAGCGATCCGCGCCATCCCTACACCTGGGCGCTGCTGCACGCCGCCCCGCGGCTCGATGAGGCGGTAGCCGGCGACCGCCGGCTGGCGACGATCGAGGGTCAGCCGCCCGACGCGCGCGCCTGGCCCGAGGGCTGCCGCTTCCGCGCGCGCTGCCCGTTCGCGATCGAGGCCTGTGCAAGGCATCCGGCGCTGCTGGCGGTGGATGCCGGACGCCTCGCCCGCTGCTGGGTGACGCAGGCGGGCGCGCGGCTGGCCTCGCCGCAGCCGCGCGCCGCCACGGCCGCCGCGCGGCCGGCCGCCGCGCCGTCGCCGCTGCTGCACGTGCAAGGCCTGGTCAAGCACTACGAACTGCCGCGCGAAAATTTCCTGGAACCCCGACGCGTGCTGCGCGCGGTCGAGGGCGTCGATATCGACGTGTTCGCCGGCGAGACGGTCGGCCTGGTCGGCGAGTCCGGCTCCGGAAAATCCACCTTGGCGCGCCTGGTGATGCGGCTGGAGGAACCGACCGCCGGGCGCATCGTCTTCGATGGCCAGGACATCTCGCACGCGACGCAGGCGGCTATCCGGCCGCTGCGCCGGCGGATCCAGATGATCTTTCAGGACCCCTACGCCTCGCTCAATCCGCGCATGACGGTCGGCGAGATTCTCGCCGGGCCACTGCGCCTGCACGCCCTGGCTGACACGGCCGCAGAGGCGCGCACGCGGGTCGGCGCGCTGCTCGACCTCGTAGGCCTGCCGCCCGCGGCGGCGGCGCGTTTCCCGCACGAATTCTCGGGCGGTCAGCGCCAGCGTATCTCGATCGCCCGCGCGCTGGCCGTCGAACCGGACTTCGTGGTCGGCGACGAGCCGATCTCGGCGCTCGACGTGAACATCCAGGCGCAGATCATCAACCTGATGATCGGGCTGCAGGAACGGCTGCGCCTGACCTACCTGTTCATCGCGCACGATCTCGCGGTCGTCCGCCACATCTCCGACCGGATCGTCGTGCTCTATCTCGGCCGGGTGATGGAGACGGCGAAATCCGCAGAACTGTTCCGCCGGCCGCTGCACCCCTACACGGCGAGCCTGATCTCCGCGGTGCCCACGCTGGATGCGGCGCGCGCCCGGTCGCGCATCGTGCTGGCGGGCGAAATCCCGAGCGCGATCGATCCGCCCTCCGGCTGCCCGTTCCGCACCCGCTGCCCCGCCGCGGCGCCGCGCTGCGCGGCCGAGATGCCGCCGCTGGCGGAGCTGGCGCCCGGCCATCGCGTGGCGTGCCATTTCCCCGGCTCGGTCGCGGCCGCCGATCGCGATCGGTCACGCCGATCCGAGGTAAGCGCGTAGGCTGGCCGCGGTCACGCCCCGCCGGCCGGCTCGGCGACCGCGAGCAGCGAGCCGAGCCGCTCCATGTCGTCGCGCATCTGGCCGATCATCCAGTCGCGGATCGCCAGCACGAGGGGGCGCAGCGAGCGACCCTTGGGCGCCACCAAGTGAAAGAAGCGGCCGGTGTGCACCCGCCGTGCCGAGGCCGGGATCAGCGCCTGATCGATCAGCGCGCGCGAGACGACGGTGATCCAGCCGAGCGCGACCCCCTCGCCCTTCAGCGCCGCCTGCAGCACCACGCCGTAATCCGAAAAGGCGATCCGCGTGGTGCCGGGCTCGCGTATCAGCCGCCCACCCCACAGCATCGCTTCGTCATACTGGGTGTCCGACAGGTGCAGCAGCACGTGCCGGCGGCCGCGCGCCGGCGAATCGAGCGCGCCGCGCGCCGCGAGATAGGCGGGGCTGCAGACCGGAATTATGAGCTCCGGCGCGAACGGCCAGCTCAGCCTGTCCGCCTCGTCCGGCGAGGCCATGCGCATCGCGAGATCGACGTTGCCGGGGGCGCCGCGCAGCGTGCCGCCGATCAGCTGGAAGCGCAGGTCGACGGAGGGGAACGCCGCCTGAAAATCGGGCAGGCGCGGGATGAACCAGTGCGTGACGAAGGCGGTCGAGAGCGACAGCTCGACCACCTCCTTGCGCGTGCGCAGCGCCAGCACGTCCTGGATCGCGGCCTCGATCTGGCGGAAGCCGTCGGCGACCGCGCGGTGCAGCATCTGGCCCTCGGCGGTCAGCGCCAGGCCGGACGGGCTGCGGGTGAACAGCTGCACGCCGAGATGCGCCTCGAGCTGGGCGATGTTGCGGCTGACCGAGGGCTGGGTGAGGTTGAACTCGCGCGCTGCGGCGCTGCAGCTTCCGGCGCGCGCCGCCGCCTCGAAGATCAGCAGGGAGCGCGCCGAAGGGACCAGCCGGCCGAGCCCGTCCATACGATGACCGTATGACCGTCCTTCGCATTGTCAAGGTGGCGTGCGGGGTGGCGATGGCGGGATATGTCGGGGATGAACGGCACCAACATCGCGCTGCGCCCATTGCTTGCGGCGGACCTGGCCGCCGCGTCCCGGCTTTCCACGGCGCTGGGATGGCCGCACCGGCTCGAGGATTGGGCGCTCTGCCTGGCGCTTGGCCGCGGCGTGGCCGCCTGCGATGCACGCGGCCTGGCCGGCACCGCGATGCGCTGGCGATGGGGCGACGCGGCCGGCACGCTCGGCATGGTGCTGGTGGACCCGGACCGGCAGCGCGCGGGTATCGGCCGGCGCATGCTGGAGGCGCTGCTGGCGGGGGACGAGCCGGACCGGCTGATGCTGAACGCGACGGAGGCCGGGCTCGGCCTGTACGAGCGGCTGGGGTTTCGCGCGACCGGCGCGGTCCGCCAGCACCAGGGCGCGTTCGCCGGGGATGCGGCAGCCGAGGCCGGGGACACTCGCCCCGCCCTGCGCGCCGAGTGGCCGGCGCTCGTGGCGCTCGATCGCGACGCGTTCGGGGCGGACCGCGCGCCGCTGCTCGAGCGCCTGCTCGCGGACGGAGCCGGCATCGTCTGCGGTCCGCCGGGCCGCCCGACCGGCTTCACGATCCGCCGGCCGTTTGGGCGCGGCGTGTTGTTCGGCCCGCTCGTGGCGCCCGGCGAGGCCGAAGCGATCGCGCTGATCGCAGCCGGCGCCGGCGAGGGATTGCATCGCGTGGACATCCCGGCCGAGGCGAGCCGGCTGGCGGGCTGGCTGGAGCGGTCAGGGTTGCCGGCGGTGGACACCGTCGTCACCATGGTCCGCGGCGACTGGCCGGCTCCGCCGCCCGGGCGACGCGCCTTCGCCCTCGCGACGCAGGCTTTCGGGTAAAACGCGTGGCACATATCCTCATCGCCGGGGCTGGGATCGTCGGGCTGAGCGTCGCCCGCGCCGCGGTCCGGCGGGGCCACGCGGCGACCGTGCTGGAGCGGGGCGAGGTGCCGAACCCCAAGGGAGCCTCGGTCGATCAGCACCGGATGATCCGCCTGCACTACGGCGCGGCCGAGGACTACACGCGCATGGTGCAGGCGGCGTTCGGCGCGTGGGAGTCCGTGTGGGCCGATCTCGGCGTGCGCCATTTCGCCGACACCGGAGCGCTGGCCGTCTCCACCGCGCCTGACGACTACACGGCACGCAGCCGGGCGGCGTTCGACCGGCTGGGCGTCGGCTACGAGGTACTGGAGGGCGACGCGCTGGCGGCGCTCTGTCCGCAGCTCGATCCGCCGGCGTCGGCATGCGGCGTTCTCGCCCGGCCGGGCGGCCCGCTGTTCGCCGATCGCATCGTCGCCGATCTGGCCCGCTTCTGCGCGGCGGAAGGGGTGCGCATCCGCACGCGCACGGCGGTCGCGGCGATCGAGGGCAGCGCCGTCGTGACGGGCGAGGGCGAGCGGATCGCCGGCGACTTCCTGGTCGTCGCCGTGGGCGCCTGGCTGCCGGGCCTGCTGCCGCAGCGCTTCGGGCACCTGCCGACCTATCGGCAGGCGCTCTGCTATGTCGAGCCGCCGGCGCGCTACCGGGCGGCCTGGGCGGACGGTCCGGCGCTCGTCGTGCTCGGCGAGCGTGGCGTATACACGCTGCCCCCCGCCGCTGGCACCGACCTGAAATTCGGCAGCGGCGAGCATCGCCGCCACGCCGCGCCCGACGCGGGATTTGCCAGCGCACTGGAGGAAGCCCGCGAGGTGATCGCGGATTTCGGCCCCTGGCTGCGCGATGCCGACCAGTATACGCCGCTGCGCATGCAGGTCGGCTACTACGTGATGGACGCGACGCGTCGTTTCCGGATCGAGGCGGACGGGCGCTGCGTGTTCGTCACCAACTGCGACGGCCAGATGTTCAAGTTCGGCCCGCTGATCGGCGAGCGCATAATCGCCGCGCTCGACGGTGAGCTTTCGGCGGCTTCGCTCACCCGCTGGGCCGCCGGCGAGGCCGCTGGGTAGGATCGGCAGGGAGCTGGCATGGCTTGGCGCATCGGCGTCGATATCGGCGGCACCTTCATCGACTTTTGCCTGCTGGATGAGACGACGCGCGAGCTGCACTCGTTGAAGGTGCTGACGACGCCGGACGAGCCCGGCCGCGAGGTGATGGACGGGCTCGCTCTGCTCGAGCAGCGTCACGGCATGCGGCCGGAGGACGTGACCGGGTTCGTGCACGGCACCACGGTCGGCATCAACACGGTGATCCAGCGCAAGGGCGCCGATCTCGCGCTGCTGACCACCGCGGGATTCGAGGACGTGATCGAGCTGGCGCGTCTGCGCATGCCGGAGATGCACGGCCTGTTCTGCGCGCGGCCGGACCAGCTGATCCCGCGGGACCGCATTTTCGGCATCGACGGCCGCATCCTGGCCGACGGCAGCGAGCAGGCGCCGCTCGGCGCGGATGCGGTGCGCAACGCATTGCGGACGGCGCGCGCGCGCGGCGCACGCGGGGTGATGATCTCCTTCATCAACTCGTACCGCAACGCGGCGCACGAACGGGCGGCAAAGGCGATCGCGCAGGCGGAAGCGCCCGACCTGTTCGTGTTCACCTCCACGGAAATCTGGCCGGTGATCCGCGAATACGAGCGGACGACCACCGTCATCCTGAACGGCTACGTGCATCCGCGCGTGGCGAGCTATCTGGGGTCGCTGGAGCGCGCGCTGGCCGCGCGCGGCGTCGCCGCGGTGCCGATGATCACGAAGTCGAACGGCGGCGTCATGCAGGCGGCGCTGGGCAAGACGGCCTGCGTGAACATGCTGCTCTCCGGCACCGCGTCGGGCGTGATGGGGGCGGCGTTCGTGGCCCGGCAGGCGGGGGTCGCGAATGCGCTGACGCTCGATATCGGCGGCACCAGCGCGGACGTCGCACTGGTGATCGACGGCGAGCCGCAATTCGGCATGGGCGAGACGATCGGCGAGTTCCCGCTCTACATCCCCTCGGTCTCCGTCACGTCGATTGGCGACGGCGGCGGCTCGATCGCCGGGGTGGACGGGTTCGGCGTGCTGAAGGTCGGGCCGGAGAGCGCCGGCTCGACCCCGGGCCCCGCGTGCTACGGCCGTGGCGGCGAGCGCGCCACCATCACCGACGCGATGGCGGTCTGCGGCTTCCTCGGCCACATGCCGCTGGCCTACGGCTCCGTCGCGATGGATCGCGGCCGCGCGGAGGCGGCGCTCGCACCGCTCGCCGAACGGCTGGGGCTCGGCCGGCGCGAGACCGCCGAGGCGATCGTGCGGATCGCCGTCTCCAACATGTTCGTGGAGGTCAACAAGCTGGTGGCGCGCTACGGCGTGGACGCGCGCGACTTCACGCTGCTGACGTTCGGCGGCGCCGGCCCGATGCTCGGCTGCCTGCTGGCGCGCGAACTCGGTATGGCGCGAGTGCTGGTGCCACGCCGCCCAGGCGTGGTCTCGGCGCTGGGCGGGCTGATCGCCGATGTGAAGAGCGACTTCATCCGCACGGTCTTCGTCGATGCGGACGCGGCGGGCGCGGCGGCGCTGCGCGAGGCGGCGCTGGCGCTGCGGGCCGAGGCAAACGGCTGGCTGCGGGGCGAGCAGCACTTTGCCGGCCGCGCCGAATACCGGTTCTCGGCGGACATGCGCTATCGCGGCCAGTCCTTCGAGATCGACGTGCCGCTCCAGGCGGGCTGGCTGTTCGACGAGGACATGACGGCGATCGCCGCCTGCTTCCACCGCCAGCACGCGGCCGTCTACGACTTTGCCGACGAGAGCGCCGAGGTGCACGTCGTGAACCTGCGGCTGGTGGTCGCCGGTGCGACGCCCCCGCCGGCCTTCCCGGCCATGCCGCGCACCGCCGGCGCGCCGGTGCCGGAGCGTGAGGTGAGCGTATGGTACGACGGCGAGGGCCGGAGCATACCGCTCTACAGGCGGGATGCGCTGCTGCACGGCCACGCTTTCAGCGGCCCGGCCATCGTCGCCCAGGAGGACACCACGACCTGCATTCCCGAGGGCTTTGCCGGCACGGTGGACGGCTACGGCAACCTGCACCTGACCTGGCAGGAGTGAGGCGGCGGTGATCGACAAGGTGACGCTGCAGGTGCTCGCCAACCACGTGCGGGCCGCCGCCGAGAACATGGCCTACACGCTGTACCGCACGGCGCATTCGACCTTCGTCAAGGAGACGGAGGATTTTACGACCCAGATCACCGACGCCGCCGGACTGTGCGTGGCGGTGCCGATGGATCTCGGCGCGACCTGGTATCCCGGCATCAATTACGGCCGCGCGATCGCGATGATCCCCGGCTATGAGCCCGGCGATATCGGCTTCACCAACGACCCCTATAGCGGCTTCCTGGCGACGCACGTGCCGGACCTGCACATGTGGAAGCCGATCTTTCATGACGGCGAGATTCTCTGCTTCGCCTGCGGCCATATCCACAACACCGACATGGGCGGAGCGGTGCCGGCCAGCCTGTCCCGCGCGCTGACCGAGGTGCACCAGGAGGGCGTGCGGTTTCCGCCGATGAAGCTCTATCGCCGCGGCGAGCTGAACGAAGAAATCCTGCGCGTCATGCTGCTGAACGTGCGCAAGCCCGAGCAGAACTTTGGCGACCTGAAGGCGTTCATCGGCGCGCTGAACACCGGCGAGCGCAAGGTGCGCGCTATCGTCGAGAAGTTCGGCGCGGCGACATTCAAGGCGGGTCTGTCGGCGCTGCTCGACTATGCCGAGCATCAGGCGCGCGAGGTGCTGCGCGGCATTCCCGACGGCGAGTATTTCTTCTCCGACTATGCGGACGAGGATTCCGTCGGCGGCAACCCCTGCCGCCTGGCCCTGACCCTGCGCATCGAGGGCGACACGGCGCTCCTCGACTTCACCGGCAGCGACCCGCAACTGACCTCGGCGCTGAACGTGCCGACCGGGGGCGATCCGCGGCACACCTTGCTGCTGGTCGGCATCTACTACGTGCTCTACACGCTCAATCCGCAGCTCGTGCTGAATGCCGGGCTGACGCGGCCGTTCACCTGCATCTGTCCGGACGGCTCGGTGCTGAACCCGCAGTTTCCGGCGGCGGTGGGCATGCGCAGCCTGACCTGCGGACGGCTGCGCAGCCTGATCTTCGGCGCCTTCAGCCAGGCGATCCCCGAGCGGATGCCGGCGGCGCCGGCGGGATCGAGCTCGATCATGAACGTGATGACGACCGACAACCGGACGCACCGGACGATCCTGGCGGCGATCAATCCGATCGTCGGCGGCGCCGGTGGCATGCCGCATCGCGACGGCACCAACGGCTCCGGCGCGGACGGCGCGTATCTGAAGAACACGCCCGTGGAGATCACCGAGGCCGAGGTTCCCGTGCAGATCCTGCGCTACGGCCTGCTGCCGGATTCCGGCGGCGCCGGGCGCTGGCGCGGCGGGCTGGCGACGGCGCTCGACTTCCGCGTCTCCGCCCCGCACACACGCATCACCGCGCGCAACCGCGACCGCTCACGCTTCCGGCCCTGGGGCATCCTTGGCGGCAAGGCCGGGCGCCCCTCAGATTTCGTCCTCAACCCCGGCGCCGCGCGCGAGCATGTGCTCGGCAACACCGACACCGTCACCTA
>JAFAYA010000083.1 GCA_019240635.1 Acidisphaera sp.
TCCCAGGTCCGGGCCGACCGCGCCGGGCGGTGTCCCCGCGTCGCCCGGCGGCCGCTCTGTCGCCCCGTCGTCGTTGACCTCGATACGCACCGCCTGGTCCGAGACGGCGAGGTCGACCGTGGCGCGGGCTCCCCGCGCGTGCTTCACGACGTTGGTGAGCGCCTCCTGAACCACCCGGTAGATCGAGAGCTCGAGAGCCGGGGAAAGCGGGCGGTCGGCGCCCGAGGTCCGCAGCTCAACCGGGGTGCCCGACGTCTGCACGGTGTGCACGAGTTCCTTGACGTCGACCAGCCGGGGCGCCGGCGTCAGCGCGGCCGGGCCGATCCCCTCGTCGCGCAGCAGAGCGAGCACCACCCGCAGCTCGTCCTGCGCGGTCCGGCCGATCGTCTCTATCGAGTCCAGCGCGGTGGCAGCCTCCTCGGGGCGCTTCGCCATGAGGCGGCGGCCCACGCCCGCCTGGACGGTGATCACGGCGAGCGTGTGGGCAACCACGTCGTGCAGCTCGCGGGCGATGCGCACGCGTTCCTCGCGAATCTCCTGCCGGGCGCGCTCGGCCTCGGCCTCTCGCTCCCGCTCCGCCTGCGCGGCCAGCCCGGCCAGGTAGCGCCGGCGCGTCGTGGTGGCGTCACCGACGAACCAGCCCGCTGCCAGCGGCGCGAACCCCAGCACGCCGTCCGCGGCGAGCGATCCTCCGCTGCCCGCGAGGAGGTGATACCCGAGCGCCCCGCCCAGCACGGCCGCGGCGGCCAGGGCGGCGTAGATCGACGCCTTCCTGGGCAGGCTGGAGGCGACAAGGTAGGAGGCCAGCCCGAGCAGGATGACGATGGCCAGGGAGACCGCACCCGAGGCAATGGCCAGCCCGGATATGACGGCCGCCACCGCCAGCACGGGCAGTGGCCAGCGACGCACCAGAAAGAGCAGACTGACCAGCAGGAAGACGAGGATCAGCCCATGCTCCCGCGCGAATGGGTACGGCCTCGGCCCCGTCACCACGGCCAGCACCGCCCACGCAGCGCACGCGGTCAGCACCGAACTGACCAGCCAGCGCCACTCTGCGACCCGGGGAGGAGCCGAGGGCAGCGGACGCTCGGTCGGAGAATCACCGGACACAATACCGACGGTAACCACAGCTCGCGCCGCGCACATCAGTCTCGAGAATGACGTGCCGCTGTCCGCATGCTCACTTAGTCCGCGGGGCTGGCCTGCCGCATTCGCTCGGTGAGCTCGTCGCGGGAGTGGATGCCGAGTCTGGAGTAGACGTGCCGGAGGTGGTACTCCACGGTCTTGGGGCTGAGGAACAGCGCGGCTGCTGTTTCCCGCGTGGTCTTGCCTCCTGCGAGCAGCAGGGCGATCTGCAGTTCCTGCGGCGTCAGCTCGTTGATGCCGCTCGCGTCCCGGGGCCGGCGCGTCTCCCCGGTGGCGGCGAGCTCGGCGCGGGCCCGGTCGGCCCACGGCCGGGCGTCGAGATCATCGAACGTGTCGACAGCGGCGCGGAGCTGCTCACGGGCGAGCACCCTGCTGCGGGACCGGCGCAGCCGCTCTCCGTACGCCAGCCGCGTGCGGGCTGCCTCGAATGCGTCGGGGGTCTGCTCGTGCAGGCCGATCGCGCGCTCGAAGTCCGCGGCGAAGCCGGAGTCGTCGGCGAGCATCCCCCGGCAGCGCAGCGCCCGGGCAACGGACCACGGCTGCCCTTTGGCTTCGGCTGCCGCCATGAACTGCGCCGCGGCCCGGCGCGCGTCGGAGAAGCGCCCGAGCTTCAGGTAGCCGTCGACGAGTTCGGCGGCGGGTGAGAGGTCGGGGTCGGTGATCGCGAGATCGGCCAGCAGGTGCTGCTGGTGCTCCAGCTGCGCCACGGCGCGGACCGCGTCGCCGAGGCCGAGCTCGAGTTCGCCGAGCGCCGCGGTTGCCCATACCTCCAGCAGCCGCGTTCCCAGTTCGCCGCATAGCTTGAGCGCCTCGCCGGCGCAGGCCCGGCATTCTGCTTCCCTCCCCCGGCGCGCCTGCAGCCAGGCCAGGCCGGCCAGCCCAAATGCAAGCGAGGTCCGCTGCCCGCTCTCCCTGGCCAGGCCGATCGCCTCCTGGTAGGTGGCCTCGGCGACCGCCCAGCGGTCCGTGGTCGCTCTATCCCGGGCAATCAGGTTGAGCGCGAACGGGAGCACGCCGACCGCGGCGTGGGCGCGGGCCGTCTGCAGCGAGTGCTCCAGCAGCGACCGTCCGGTGCCGGTCTCGCGGAGGAACATGGGCGCGAATGCCAGCCAGGGCAGCAGCCGGAGGTCGTCGCGTATCTCGGCCGAGTTCTCGGCGAGCGTGACCGCCTCGTGCAGCGCTTCGGCACCGGCTGCCGCGTGGCCGCCGAAGATCCGGGCCATCCCGAGCGCCATCCCAGCCAGGAAGCGGGCCCGGACCGACGGGCTCGCGGGCAACCCGGCCCACGCCTGCTCCGCGACCGGCAGCATCCGCGCCGGGTCCCCGGCATAGAGGCAGGCGGCGGCGGCTTCGGCCAGCATCACCACGGCCTGCTCCGGGTCCGCGTCACCGGCCGCCGCTGTCAAGATCGCGTAACCGCGCATCACCGGCCCGCGCAGGGTGGCGATGTGGCCAGCCAGCCTGTCGACCTCGACCCGCGTCCGGGGGTCGCCAGCCAGCGCGCGGGCCTCGTCGAGCAGCACGACCGCGCCGCTGGTCAGGCCGGCCAGCCATCCGGTTTCGGCCGCCTGCAATAGCAGCCGCGCGCGGACCTCGCCGTCGGGTGCGAGCCGCCCGGCGCGCTCGAACGCGGCCGCCGCGGTCGCGTACGCGCTCCGATCGCGGCTGCGCGCGGCCGCCTGGGCGAGCGCCGCCGACGCCGACTCGTCGGTGCCGACGGCCGCCGCCGCGAGATGCCAGGCGCGGCGGTCCACATCCCTGTCGGGCAGTGCCGCAGCCAGCGCCCGGTGCGCGCTGCGCCGCTGGCTGGCGGGCGCGTCGGCATAGAGCGCCGACCTGGCCAGCGGATGGCGGAACTCCACCGTGCCCGGGCCCAGCCTGACCAGTCCGGCGTTCTCCGCGGCGGCCAGGCCGGACAGGTCGGTCTCGAGCCGGGCGGCCGCTCGTTCCAGCGTGGCAAGGTCGCCCGTATCGCTGGCCGCGGCCAGCACCAGGGCTTGCCTGGCGGCCTGATCCAGCCGGGCGGCGCGGCCAAGGAACGCGCGCGAGATGCTGGCCGGCACCGGCACCGGCGCGCCCTCGGGCGCCAGGTCCACGTCCGGTGCGCTCGACGCGAGTTCGAGCAGCGCGAGCGGGTTGCCTGCCGTCGCCCGGTGCAGCCGCCAGGCGGTCTCCGGAGGCACCTCCGGCATCAGGCTGGCCGCTTCCTCTCTGGTGAGCCCGGCGATCCGGAGCGTCGGCAGGTCGGCACCATCCAGCAGGGACGGCTCGCCTTCACGCACGGCGATCAGGACGGCGATCGGGTCGGCCACCAGCCGGCGGAAGGCAAACAGCAGCGCCTGCGCGCTCGATCCGTCCAGCCACTGGGCGTCATCGACGAGCACCGCCACCGGCGCCTGCTCGGCGTACGCCGCGAGCAGGCTGAGCGTGGCGGCGCCCAGCGCGAAGCGGTCCTGCGCCGACCCGGGCCGCAGCGCCAGCGCGCCCTCGAGCGCCACGGCTTGGGGCTGCGGGATCTTGTCGAGCAGCACCAGGGCCGGGCGGATCAGCTCCAGCAGGGACCCGAACGGGATCTGCGCCTCGGACTCGACGCCGCGCGCACGCAGCAGCTGCATCCCCTCGGCCCGGCTGGCGGCGTAGTCGAGCAGCGCCGTCTTGCCGATGCCTGGCTCCCCGACCAACGCCAGCACGGCGCTGGCGCCCGAGCGCGACTGCGCCAGCGCCCCCTCGATTTCCTGCCGCTCATGATCACGGCCAACCAGCACGCCACGATTGTAGGCACCACCTGGTGCGACGCCCTAGATGCCGCCCCGAGACCAGGTGGGCCACCGGAAGCGATCCAGTGTCGCCGGTACCTACGCTCGGCATGAATCCGACGTAGGGAGGGACATCATGAGCGTCATCGATCAGGGCGCCCAGCTGGACGAGGGCAAGCTGCAGGACTTCGTGTTCCGGGTTGTCGGCGAGATCGGCGCCACCCTGAACACGGCGCTGGTGGTGATGGGCGACAAGCTTGGGCTTTACCGGGCAATGGCGGGCGCGGGCCCGATGACGCCCGGCGAGCTGGCCGAACGTACCGGCACCGCCGAGCGCTATGTGCGGGAATGGCTGAATGCCCAGGCAGCGGGCGAGTTCGTCAGCTATGACCCGGACACCGGCCGGTACACGCTCCCGCCCGAGCAGGCTGTCGCACTCACCGACGCCGACAGCCCGGCGTTCCTGCCGGGGTTCTTCCAGATCGCGCTCGGTTCGATGCTCGACGCACCCAAGATCATGGACGCGGCGCGCAGCGGAGCCGGGTTTGGCTGGGGCGAGCACGTCAGCGACGTCCTCGAGGGATGCGAGCGGTTCTTCCGGCCCGGCTACAACGCCAACCTGATGTCACAGTGGCTGCCGGCACTCGACGGCGTGGTCGGCCGTCTGGAGCGCGGTGCGCTCGTCGCCGACGTCGGCTGCGGCCACGGATCATCCACGATCCTGATGGCCGAGGCGTTCCCGAAGTCGATCTTCGTGGGGACGGACTACCACGGCGGCTCGATCGAGACCGCGCGCCAGCGGGCGAAAGACGCCGGGGTCGACGGCCGGGTCAGCTTCGAGACCGCCCCGGCGTCGGCCTACAGTGGT
>JAFAYA010000005.1 GCA_019240635.1 Acidisphaera sp.
CAGGATCAGCAGGAACAGGGCCGGTACCCCGACGGCCAGCGCCTCCGCGCACCCCCGCCAGGCCGGTCCGCCGCCGGCCGCGAGCGCCGTCAGGCGCATGTGCTGGCCGCGCAGCAGCGCCACGACGGCCCCGAGCATCGCCAGCCAGAGGAACAGGATCGAGGCCAGCTCATCGGTCCAGACCAGCGGGTGGCGGAACACGAAGCGCGAGAGCACGCCGGCGAACAGGATGCCGATCTCCGCCAAGACCAGCGCCGCACAGGCCGCCTCGACGGCGAGCTGCAATCCGCGTTCGATGCCCGCCGCCGCACGCCCGGACGCACGAGCCGCCGGCCGCACCGTGCTGTCCATCGGCGCTCAGACGGTCTCTCAGGCGAGCGTGCCGACCACGCTCTCCAGCGTGCCCCAGGCCTGCTCGCCGAATTTGCCCTTCCATTCCGCGTAAAAGCCGGCCTTGCGGAGCTTTTCGCGGAACGGCGCGGGGTCGGGCTGGTTGATCGCCATGCCCTGGCCCTTCAGCGTGTCGGCCAGCGAGCCGTTCATGCCCGCCACGTCCTGCCGCTCCTCCAGCGCCGAGCGGTTGAACTCCTGCTGCACGACCGCCTGCACATCCGCTGGCAGCCGGTCGAAGGCGCGGCGGTTGGCCAGGAACCAGTAGCCGTCCCACATATGGTTGGTCATCGACAGATATTTCTGCACTTCGTACAGCTTGGCCGTCTCGATGATGGCGAGCGGGTTCTCCTGCCCGTCCACCACGTGCGTCTGCAGCGCCGAATAGACCTCGCTGAAATTGATGGAGGTGGGCCCGGCGCCGAGCGCCTGGAACAGCGAGGTCCAGAGTGCCGCGACCGGCACGCGGATCTTGAAGCCGGAAAAATCGTCGGGCGTGCGGATCGGATGGCTGCTGGACGTGACCTGCCGGTAGCCGTTGTCCCAGACCTTTTCGAAGGCGACGAGGCCGCGCTTGTCGATCTCGCCGCGCACATAGGCGCCGACCGGCCCGTCCATCGCCTTCCAGACCTGGTCGTAGTCCTTGAAGGCGAAGCCCACGCCGTTGATGGCGGCCGGCGGCACGAGCGTCGAGAGGATCAGGCCGGAGAGGGTGAAGAACTCCAGCGCGCCGCTGCGCAGCTGGCTCAGCATGTCAGTGTCCGAGCCGAGCTGGTTGTTCGGAAACACCTGGATTTCCAGCTTCCCCCCGGTCGCCCCCTTGATGCGGTCGGCGGCCTGCTGGGCGCGCATGTTCAGCGGGTGGCTGACCGGCAGGTTGCTCGCATATTTGTAGGAAAACTCGGCGGCGCGGGCGCGGCGCAGCACGGTAACGGCGGGCAGGGCGGTGCCGGCTGCGAGCAGCGCGCGGCGGGACAGCGGGGCCATGGCGGTTCCTCCTGGTCCGGAGCGTCGACCGCTGGCGCGGCGAGCTGGATTCACCCGGCAGGATGTGTCGCATCGGCGGCACGGATGCAAGCGGCGGCGGGCCAAGGCCAGTCCGCAGTCTGCTGCCGTTTGCGTCGTGTGTTACGGGTTACAGAAAGTTACACATTCGACTCGAATCGACACCGGAACAGGCGTATTATCGGTTCCCGACGCGGACCATCGGGCCTTGTTGCCGGACCGCGGTGCCCGCTGCGGCCGAGCCGAAGCAGGCCGACGCCGGACAACCCGAGGAGCACGATCGTGACAATCATCCGAAGCACCTGGACGCGAGCGACCGCGCCGGCCCTGACCGGCCTGCTGGATGCAGGAGACTGGTCGGGTTCGGCGACGATGGCGATCCCCAGCGGGACGCTGATGGCGCAGAACGATGCAAACAACCTGTATATCGGCCTCGATCTGACGGCCGAGACCGGCACCGCCAACCCGAACGACTATTTCGGGTTCGTCGTCGACATCAACGACAACGGCGTCATCGACGCGAACCGGGACAAGCTGTTCGCCGACTGGCCGGGCACGCCGAACCGCCTTGGCATGTGGCTGATGGCGGGTCCGAATACCACCTATCCGGCGTCGAACACCCAGGTCATTCCGTCGCAGCTGCGCCAGGGTTTCGGCCCGTCGATGAACGCGGCGGCCAATCACCGTCAGTGGCAGATCGCCTTCGCGCTGTCCGATCTCGGCCTCACGACCATCGATCCCACGGCGCCTGCGCCGGTCGTGAACTTCGGATTGCAGGTCGCGGCGCCGCCCGGGGGCCCCGTCCAGACGCCCCCCAACGCCCTGGCGAACTTCAGCGACCTGAACGAGATCATTCTTGCGACGGTGCCGAACGCCAACACCACCAATCTCGGGCCGGTGGTCGGCAGCGTCGGGCTGGTCGGCACCGGCATGATCGCCGCGGACGGCTACTGCACGATCCCGACGTCCCCGCCCTATTACTTCTATCCGCAGGAGGCGGCGTTCAGCGGCACGCTGAACCTGATCGGCAACGAGACGACGCTGATCGGCCTGTGGGGCGCGGGGGCGCGTAAATACACGGTGGCGCACCGCTACGGCGCCACGCTTGCCGCGGCGAACGCCGCCGCCTGGACGCCGATCCTGCAGAGCTGGGCAAATTACCAGATCGTCGGCACGACCGATGTCTGGCAGTCCTTCGGTCCCGACGCGAGCGGCTTCTACCCGATGGTGGACCCGTCGCTTGCCTACACGATCCAGAACCTGATCTTTGAATGGACGACGTCCGCCGAGCCTGACGGGGTGCACCAGTTCGAGTTCCAGTGTTTTACCGCGACGGGCGCGCCGGTGCCGACGCCCTCGCAGGTGCTGACCCTAAAACTCGACAACCAGCCGGCGACGGTCGATCTGATCAACGTGCTGCACGCAGGCGCGCCGGTATCACCGTGCGCGATCGTCAATCTGGCCTCGGCGACGGATGGCGTGCAGCTCGTCTATGAGGCGTTCGATCCGGAGGGCGACCTTTGGAGCTTTGCGCTGACGGCCGAGTATGGCCACGGCCTGTCGGCGAGCATCTATTCGGACAGCTACACGGCGCATGAGAGTCCCGGCCACATCTGGCAGGGTGTCGCGAGCGACACGCGGCCGGTTCCCCCCGCGGTCTGGTTACCGCCGACCACGTGTGCCTATCTGTTCCAGATTTCCGCCTGGACCCGCACCACCGACGGCTACTCGTTCCCGGTGCTGGAAAGCACCGACTTCCAGACGGTGACGCTGATCAAGCCGGGCTTCACGTTGCGCCCACTCCCGGTGACGGGGCCGGAGCACGTCGCACCCGGCGGGTTCGAGACACCGACCGCGGCCCGCCAGCCGGTGAAGGCGTTGCCCGTTAAATAATAATCTGGTTCTCCGTGCGTGTTGCACCCGCGCGAAAGCGCGGGTCCAATCCGGGCCATGACGGCCGAACCGGGCCCAGTTGCGGTGTTGCTCGCCGGCGGCCTGGCCCGACGGATCGGCGGTGGGGACAAGCCACTGCGCGTCCTGGCCGGGCGGACGTTGCTGGATCATGCGGTCGGGCGGATGCGGCCGCAGGTGCGGGCGATCGTCGTCAACGCGAATGGCGATCCGGAGCGGTTTGCGGCGTGGAGATTGCCGGTTGTCGCCGACCCGGTGCCGGAAAATCCGGGGCCGCTGGCGGGTGTGCTCGCGGGCATGATGTGGGTTCGGGAAAACGCGCCGGATTGCGCCGATGTGGTGTCGGTGCCGACGGACACGCCGTTCCTGCCGGGCGACCTGGTGGCGCGGCTCGAGGCAGCGCGGCGGCAGGGAAGCGTGCCGATCGCCTGCGCGGGCTCGGGGGGGCGGCGGCATCCGGTGGTGGCGCTGTGGCCGGTGCGGCTGGCCGATGATCTGGCGGCGTCGCTCGCGGCGGGTCTGCGGAAAATCGAGGATTTTTCGGCGCGGCACGGCGTTGCCGTCGCGAATTTTTCCGATCAGCCGGACCCGTTCTTCAACGTCAATCGCCCGGAAGACCTGGCGCAAGCAGCGCGACTGCTGGCGGGGTGCTGAGCAAGAAATCAATCGTCGTCGCGCGCGGACTTGCGGGCGATGTCCGGCACGTCCGCGGCATCGGCGTCGCTGTCGAAACGCAGGCGCTCGGGGGCGGACAGCACGATGAAGCGGCGGCCCTTGGCGCGGCCGATCAGCGTCAGCCCGGCCTGACGCGCCAGCTCCACACCCCAGGCGGTGAAGCCGGAGCGGCTGACCAGGATCGGTATGCGCATCTGCACGCATTTGATCACCATCTCCGAGGTCAGCCGGCCGGTCGTGTAGAACAATTTCTGGTCGGGCAACACGCCGTTGAGGTGCATCCAGCCGGCGATCTTGTCGATCGCGTTGTGCCGGCCGACATCCTCCATGTACACCAATGGGCGGTCCTGTTCGCACAGCACGCAGCCGTGGATCGCACCGGCGGTCAGATACAGGCTCGGCCGCGTGTTGATTTTTTTCGCGAGCGCGTAGAGCCACGACGCCCGGATCTCAGCCTCGGGGTCCAGCACCACGTCCGAAAACCGCTCGAGCATGTCGCCGAACGCGGTGCCCTGGGCGCAGCCGGAGGTCAGCGTCTTCTTCTTCAGCTTGGTCTCGAAGTCCGTCTGCCGTTCGGTGCGCACCACCACCACGTCGATCTCCGGATCGACGTCGATGCGGGTGATCGCGTCCTCGGCGCGCAGCATGTTCTGGTTCAGCAGGTAGCCGACCGCGAGGCAGTCCGGCCGGTCGCCGATCGTCATCATCGTGACGATCTCTTGCCCATTGAGGAACAGGGTCAGCGGGCGCTCGACGGGGACGCGGGTGCGGATCGGCGCCCCGGTGTGGTCGATGCCCTCCACGTCGCGGGTCAGCGCGGGGTCGTCGGGGTCGGGGGCGATCAGAAATTCAGCCATAGAGCAGGCGCAGCGGGATGCAGGCGAGCGGATCGCCGGGGGCGATCGACGTGACGCCCTCCGGCAGTTCGGCGAGCGCGTCGCTTCCGGTCAGCGAGGTGATGATGCCCGCACCCTCCTTTGGAAAATTCTTCGCCCGCAATGTGCCGTCGGCGTCATCCAGCAGCACGCGCAGAAATTCGCGGCGGTCGCGCTTCTTGCGCCAGGCGAAAGCGCTGGGGACGGGAAAACGCGGCAGCGCCACCGGGCGCGCGCCGGCCAGCGCGTCGAGCACCGGGCGGGCGATCGTGACAAAAGTCACCAGCGCGGCGACGGGATTGCCGGGCAGGCCGAGCAGCGGCGTATCGCCAACGCTGCCGAGGGCGACCGGGCGGCCCGGCTTGATGCCGACGCGCCAGAAGGCGAGCGTGCCGACCGCCTCGATGGCTGCCCGCACGTGGTCCTCCTCTCCCGAGGAAACGCCGCCGCTGGTCAGCACGAGATCATGCGCCGGTGCGGCTTTCGCGAGTGCCGCGCGCACCACGGCCGCGTCGTCGGCCAGGATCTTTCCGTCGGTCACGTCGACATCCAGGCGGGCGAGCAGTGCTGCGAGCATCGCCCGGTTGGCGTCGTAGATGCGGCCGGGATGCAGGGTTTCGCCGGGCTCCTGCACCTCGTCGCCGGTTGAGAACAGCGCAACGCGCAGCCGGCGGCGCACGGCGATCTCTTGATGGCCGAGGGCGGCGAGGAGCGCGAGGTCGGCGGCGGTCAGGCGCCGGCCGTGCGGCAGGGCGCGCTCCCCGGCGGCGATGTCTTCGCCGGCCAGGCGGCGGTTGGCGCCGCGGCGAAGGCCGGGGGGCACCGTGACCTCGGTCTCGGTCGCGACGCAGTCCTCCTGCATCATCACCGTGTCGGCGCCGGGCGGCATGACCGCGCCGGTGAAGACGCGGGCGGCCGTGCCGCGCGGGACCGGCTCCGCGAGCGGGTGGCCGGCGGCGGCGCGGCCGGCGAGCTTCAGGACCGTCGGGCGGTCCGGCGCGAGGTCGTCGTGGTGGAGTGCGTAGCCGTCGACGGCGGAGTTGGCTTGCGGCGGAATGCAGAGCCCGGCGGTGATCTCGCCGGCCAGCACGCGTCCGAGGGCTGCCGCGAGGGGCACCCGCTCGGGCGCGGCGCGGCAAGAAAAGCACTCGGCGATGCGCGCCTGCGCTTCGGCCAACGGCAGCAGGCGACCGGCGAAGGCGAAGCAGTCGTCGCTGAGCTGCGCCAATCCCCGGACCTACGTATGCTGCTTGAAGTCGGCGACCAGTTCGGCCAGCACGCCACGCGCCTTTGCAACGCGGTCCCAGCGCACGCTGGGCAGCGGGTATTCGCTGCCGACGACGACGCTGATGACGCCGTTCAGGCGGTCCAGGCAGTGTTGCAGCGCGTCGGTGTCGCCGGCTCGCCGACGGCGGATCAGCGCGTCGCGCAGCACGCAGAGCGATTCCACGGCGACGGCAAAATCGTGCATGCCCTTTTCCGGCTGATGGGCCAAGGCGTCGTCGAGCTTTTGCAGCGCGACGTCGCCGGGGTGGAGGTCGATTCCGGTTTCGCTCATGGGCTGCGTCCGGGCTGGGTCATGGCGAGATAGGATTCCGGCCGGCGGGCGGATTCATTGCCGGCGTACATGATGGTCAGGCGCAGGATGGCGCTGCCGGCGATGGCGGCGAGGGCGCCGGCCCAGGCGAGCCGTTCCGAGCGGCGGCCGGACAGCCGATTGAGGACGTAAAGCCCCAGCGGTGCGGCGGTGCCGAGCAGTTCCGCGCCGCCGCCGTACGCGGCGCGATAGCGCGGCATGTGCAGCGCGTCGTCCACGCCCTTTTCGCGAAATGTCGTGTTGGCGTTGCGCGCAATCAGCGCTTCGGTGAGGGTGGCGAGCGCGAAAAAATCTTCGAGCCGCTCGGCCGCCGCGTATCGGCGGCGGCGACGCGCGCCGAGCGAGAGCGCTGCCGAGGCGGCGGCCATGGCGGCGGCGCCGAAGCGGGCGGCGAGCAGGCGCGGCGCGGCGGCCCAGAGCGGCGTGCTCGTCGCGGCCAGCAGAGCGGCGGTGTAGACGCTCATGCCGGCGCCGGCGATGGCCGCGGGGATTTGCATCAGGCGTGCGGCCTTGCGGAAAAACCGCGTGCGAGGTCGCCAGCCGGCGTCGTCGGCCGCGTGCGCCGCGGCGGTGACTGTGGCGAAGCCGCCGAACGCCGTCAGGATCCAGCTGCCGATCGACATCGGCGAGGTCGCGCGAAAGATGCGCAGCATGTTGAACCAGCGGCTCGGCGTGTGCAGGCCGGCGATGAGCAGCGGTGGGCCGGCGATGGTGCCGGCCAGCGCGAGGTAGCGGCCCTGGCGGACCGTGTCCGCGTATTCGGGATCGCCGTCGAGATCGGCGAGGGTGGCGATGATTTCCGCCGCACCGGCCAGGCCGCCGACAAAAATGTAGGTGGCGATCTTCCAGTCGAAGGGGCTCGGCTTGACGGTGTTGCGGCCATAGTATGTGGGGCCGTCGTAGACGCGGCGGAACTGCGCGCTATCGCCGGTGCGGCCGTACGGGCTGCGCGGCTTTTCGCTGCGGTCGAGCGGGCCGGAAACGGCATCGATCTTGCCGGGATAGCTCATGTCAGCGAACGGTCATGTTGGCGCTCACGGCAGTTCGTCGGGCAGCCTCACGCCCGCCCTCGCAGCAGAACCATCGCCGCCGCCGCGAGCCCTGCAACCGTCGCGAGCCCGGAGAGCAGGCTCGGCGCCGTGCGCCTGGAGGCGCGCGTCGGTGCCGGCGGCAGGTTGTACACCTCCGGGCGCTGCGTCAGCAGGAAAAACGCATTGAGGTGCCCGAGATCGCCCGTCGCACCCGGCGTTCCCGGCGCGCCGTAGAGATAGGCCGAACTCACGCCGCGCGCGTGCAGTTCCTCGACCCGGCGGTGAGCGCTTTCCTGCAGGTCGCCGATTTCGCCGAACTGGATGGAGTCCGTAGGGCACGCCTTCGCGCAGGCCGGCTCCAGCCCGCCCTTCAGCCGGTCGTAGCAAAGCGTGCATTTATGCGCCTTGCCGTCCACCGCCGAGAGATCGACCACGCCGAACGGACAGGCCGGCACGCAGTAGCCGCAGCCGTTGCAGATGTCCTGCTGCACGACGACGGTGTCAAACTCCGTGCGGAATAGCGCGCCGGTGGGGCAGGCCTCCAGGCACGGCGCGTTGTGGCAGTGCTTGCACACGTCGCTCATCATCAGCCAGTTGGACTGATAGGGCGCCATCTCCGTCGCCCGCGCGTCGCCGCTGCCGATCATCTCGATGAACGACACGTGCCGCCATGTACTGGCGGAGAGCGCGCCGGTGTTGTCGTAGCTGTCGCCGGTCAGCGCCATGTTGTCGGCTGGCAGCGCGTTCCACTGCTTGCAGGCGCTCTCGCATGCCTTGCAGCCGATGCAGCGCGTGGTGTCGGTGAAGAAGCCGTAGGACCGACCGGGAACGATGCGCGTGCCGGCGGTGATCTCGGACTCGTCGGGGATCGGGCCCAAAAACTCGGATTGCGGGAAGTCGCGCGCTCGGGGATGGATCGCCATCACTCGTCCCCCGGCTGAACGCGGCCCTTGCGCAATGCGCAGGTAAACGCCTTGTTTTCGTGCATGGAGCTGTTGGGGTCGGCGACAACCGCGGTCAGCGCGTTCGCGACATCACCGACGGCAAAACCCTGCCAGCCGAAATGGTAGGGCATGCCGATCTGATAGACGCGCTTGCCGTCGATCTCGAACGGGCGCAGGCGGTCGGTGACCAGCGCCTTGCTTTCCACTTCGCCGCGCAACGTGGAGACGACGATCCAATCGGTGTTGCCGATGTCGAGTTCGGCCGCAAGCTCGGTCGGGATTTCGCAGAACTGCTCGGGCTGCAACTCCGCCAGAATCGGCACGCCGCGCGTAGAGCCGCCGCCGGACTGGTGCTCGGTGACGCGGTACGTGGTCATCACGTGCGGGAAGCGGGGATCGCCGATCTCGTGATACCGATTATCCGGCCGCAACCATTTTTTGACGACCGGATTGTCCTGCTGCGCATAGAGCGGGTTGTGCACGGGACTATCGACCGGCTCGTAGTGGGTCGGCAGCGGTCCGTCCTTCAGGCCGGACGGCGCGAACACCGCGGCCTTGCCGTCGGCGATCATGATGAACGGCGAGCGGCCGTCCAGCGCCTCCATGCCCTTCGGCTTCTTCGTGTAGTCCGGCTGGTAGTCCGGCGGCGTGGTTTCGGAAAAATCCGGCACGTCGCGGCCGATCCATTTCCGCGCGCCCGCATCCCACCAGACCAGCTTCTTGCGCTCCGACCACGGCTTGCCGTCCGGGTCGGCGGAGGCGCGGTTGCACAGGGTGCGGCGATTGGAGGGCCATGCGAAAGCCCAACCGAGATGCGTGCCGGGTCCGTCCGGCGCGTCCGGCACGCGCGAGCGCGAGGCGTTGTGGTCCTCGCTCGGATAGACGCCGCTATACGTCCAGACGCCGCAGGCGGTCGAGCCGTCGTCCTTCAGCGCCTTGTAGTCCGCCACCTGCTTGCGGTCGGCCACCGTCCAGCCGTTCATCTCCTTCAGGATGTCGTCGGCCGAGGGATCGTCGTATTCGCCCTCCAGGTGATAATCGAGCGTAATGGCCTGGATCGGTGCGTCGCGCGCCTGCGTGCTCTCGGCGTGCATCGCCTTCAGCCGACGCGCGAGGTGATAGACGAACCAGCTTTCGGATCGGCTGTCGCCCGGCGCCTCCACCACCTTGTCGTGCCACTGCACCAGGCGGTGCGTGTTGGTGTAGGTGCCCGGCTTTTCGCCGGCGAGCGAGGAGGGCAGCAGGAAAATCTCCGTGCCGATATCCTCGCTCCGCAGCTCGCCTTTCTGCACCAGCCTGCCGTTGCGCCAGAACGAGGCGGTGTCGCTCTCCATGAAGTCGCGCACGACCAGCCATTCGAGCTTGGCGAGGGCGCGCTGCACCATGTCGGCGTTGCTGCCGCCGATCACCGGGTTCTGGCCGAGCACGTACATGCCGCGGATCAGTCCGTCGCGCATGGCGACCGTCATCGGCAGCATGGAATGGTCGCCGACGATTTTCGGCACCCACTCGTAGCCGTACTGGTTGGCTTCGGTGGCCGCCTCGCCGTACCAGGCTTTTAGCAGGCTCACCATGTATTTCGGCAGGTTGTGCCACCAGCCGGTGTCGGTCGTCTCGGCCTTCAGGTAGTCGGCGAGCGTCGCGTGCGGCATGTGCGCGTTCGGCTGCGGCAGGTAGCTCGGCAGCATGTCGTAGAGCGTGGGCACGTCGGTCGAGCCCTGGATCGTCGAATGGCCGCGGAGTGAGATGATGCCGCCGCCGGGGCGGCCGACATTGCCGAGCAGGCTCTGGATGATCGCGGCGGCGCGGATCATCTGCACGCCCGTGCTGTGGTGCGTCCAGCCGACCGCGTAGCAGACGACGCCGGTGCGCTCGCGGCCGGAATTCTTTGCCCAGGCTTCGCACACTTTTACGAACACGTCGCGCGGACAGCCGGTGACCCGCTCCACCATCTCCGGCGTGTAGCGGGCGTAGTGCCGCTTCATGATCTGATAGACGCAGTTCGGGTGCTGCAAGGTCAGGTCGCTCGGCGGGGGCGCCTCCGACAGGCGTTTGGCGTGCTCGCGTCGCTCGGGCGTGGTGCTCGGCAGGTGCTCGGAGAGCGAGGAGGGAATTTCCTCGCCTTCATACTGCCAGGTATCGACCTTGTAGCTGCGGGTCTTGTCGTTCCATCCGGAGAACAGGCCGTCGGCCTCGGCGTCCTTGAAGCCTGCCTCGATGATGGTGGCGATATTCGTATAGTTCAGCGCGTAGTCGCGGAACCAGAGATCATTTTCCAAGATGTAGCGGATCACGCCGCCGAGAAAGGCGATGTCGCTGCCGGCGCGCACTGGGGCGTAGATGTCGGCCATCGCCGAAGTGCGGGTGAAACGCGGATCGGCATGCACGATGGTCGCGCCGTGATCCTTCGCCTGCAGCACGTGGCGGAAGGCGATCGGGTGGTTCTCCGCCATGTTGGACCCCATGATCAGCACAAAATCGCTGTTCGCGAGATCCCATTGCGGCAGGGTCGCCGCGCCGCGGCCGTATGTGGCACCCAGACTGGGGACCGAAGAAGAGTGTCAGATGCGCGCCTGGTTCTCTATCCAGACCATGCCCAGCGCGCCGCCGAACACCTTCTTGATGATGTAGTTCTCCTCGTTGTCCAGCGTGGCGCCGCCGAGCGAGGCGATGCCGAGCGTGTGGTTGACCGTGGTGCCGTCCGGCAGCTTTTCGACAAACGTCTCGTCGCGGGTGCGCTTCGTGAGATAGGCGATGCGGTCCATCGCCCAGTCGAGGCTGCGCTCCTCCCAGTGATCGGAATGGGGCGCGCGGTATTTGACCTTGGTCTCGCGCAGCGGGCTGTTCAGCCATCCGGCCGTGGCGGACCCTTTCGGGCAGAGCGTGCCGGCGTTGACCGGGCTGCGCGGATCGCCTTCGACATGGATCACCTGGTTGCCGCGCGCGTACAGCAGCTGCGAGCAGCCGACGGCGCAGTATGGACAGATGACCGTGCCGACCTTGTCGGCCTGTTCGAGGCGCGGCCGCAGCGCCTCGGACTGCGTGCTGCGGGCCGCGTCCGACGCAGAACTCTGTCCGGCAAGCTGGCGCGGCAGCGACCAGTCGCGCAAGAAACCGCGCGCCCGCTTGCCGATCCCTGGCCTGATTTCCTTCATCGCATCACTCCCCCAGCGGCCGCGCGGATTCGAAGACATGGTGCACCCGGGCCAGCAGCACGCCCTTCGGGTCGTCGCACTCGACCTCGACATGGCGCTGCGCGCGCATCGCTCGCTGCAAATCAGCCCACCCCGCCGCGCAGCCATGCGCGAGTTGGCAGAGCAGGTGCACGCCGTCGTCGGCCAGCAGACCGAACCGGTCTTCCTGGATGACGGTGATCACTCCGCCGACGCGCCGGCGGCCTTGCCGCGCCACGCGCTCGTGATGCGTACGCTGTCGCAAGGTCGGCCTCCTCAAATCCCGGATGCGCACCGGAACGCCGGGGTGTGACAGCCGGTTGCGCGCTACGGATCGACGGTGGCGGCGCAGCTGTCGGTCGGCACGGCCGCCGGGTGGCCGACGAGCGGCACCGCCTTCAGCCCGGCGGAGGCGACCCGGCAGGGTGCCGCGAGCAGGCCGCATCCTGCCAGCGCGCCCGCCGCCGTGAGAAGCAGGAGCCAGAGACGGAGGTAACGGAACAGTGGTGGCGGCATCGAAAATAGATTAGCACAGCGGCGGGACGCGCGCGCCGGGGGTCGGCGCGGGCCAGCCCATGGCTGGGAGGGGGAGGACGGCTGGTCGCCGCTGGCCTGCGTCTTGCTTGGCCTTTGTCTGCGCGAGACGCTGCCGGACAACCCGCCGCCGTATCGATCCAGGAGGATGAACTTGACACAGATTACGCGACGTTCCGCTGGCCGGCTGATCGCCGGCGCCGCCGCCATCACCGCGATCGGCGCCCGCGTCTCGTCGGTGCACGCCGCGGACAAGGAAGTGACCGTCGGCATCAACCTGCCGTTCACCGGCGCCGACGCCGAGAGCGCGACGCGCATCAAGAACGGCGCCGTGCTCGCGATCGACGACGCGAACGCGAAGGGCGAAGTGAAGGGCTACAAGATCAACATCATGCTGCTGGATGACGGCACCGCCACCGCCGGCCAGTACGATCCGGCCCAGGCCGCGACCAACGCGCGCAAGATGGCGTCGGACCGCAGCGTCGTCGCCGCTGTCGGCCCGCAGATGAGCGGCTCCGGCAAGGCTATGGCGCCGATCCTGAGCCAGGCCGACCTGGCCATCATCACGCCGTCCTCCACCAATCCCGATATCACGGACCCGAAATTCGCCGCGCAGTACAAGCCGGGCGGCAAGGCGATCTACTTCCGCACGGTGACCACGGACGCCTACCAGGGCCCGAACATGGCGAACTACTTCGCCGAGACGCTGAAGGCGAAAGCGCTGTTCGTGCTGGACGACAGCGGCGCCTACGGCGTGGGCATCGCCGACGCGTTCCAGGCCCAGGCGCAGAAGAAGGGCATCAAGATCATCGGCCGCGACCGGCTCGACCCTAAGGCGGCCGACTACTCGACCGTTATGACGAAGATCAAGTCGCTCAACCCCGACAGCCTCTACTACGGCGGCGTGATGCAGGCCGGCGTGAAGGTGGTCAAGCAGTCGTACGACATCCTGCCCAACATCATCAAGGCCGGCGGCGACGGCGTCTATGCACCGGAACTGCTGAGCGGCGCCGGCTTCCCGGCCGCCGAGGGCTGGTACGCCACCAACGCCTCGCCGCACATGACCGAGGACGCCAGCGTCGAGAACTGGATGAAGCGCTATAACGACAAGTTCGGCATGTCCCCGGACGACTACGCGATCACGTCCTACGACGCCGCGCTGGTGATCATCGACGCGATCAAGAAGGTGGCGGCCAGCGGCAAGCCGGTGACGCGCGAGGCGGTGCGCGACGCGATCCAGAACACCAGCCTGAACACGCTGCAAGGCCAGGTCAAGTTCGACGAGAACGGCGACCTGGTATCGAAGGTCGTCAGCATCTTCCAGGTTAAGCGCGACACGCGCTATCCGGCGGACGACATGGTGCACAACTTCCGCTACATCGGGGTCGCGCCGCAGACCTGATCGCCAGACCTGACGCGGCGGCACACCCGAAGAGCGACGTATGAGCACTTTCGACCTGCTGCTGCAGCAGACCATCAACGGGCTGAGCCTCGGCGCCATGTACGCGTTACTGGCGCTGGGGTTCACCCTGGTCTACGGCATCCTGGAGCTGATCAACTTCTCGCACTTCAACGTCTTCATGGTCGGCAGCTTCGTCGCCCTGTGGACGCTCCAGGCACTCGGCATCTCCGGGCAGAGCGTGATCCTCACCGGGCTGCCGCTGGTCGGCGTTCTGCTGGCCGCCTTCGCCGTGACGATGGTGTTCTCCGGTCTGCTCGGTGTGGCGATCGAGCGGATTTCGTTGCGGCCGCTGCGCAACGTCAAGGGGCCGGCGGCGATGATCACCACGATCGGCGTCTCGTACATCCTGTTCAACATCATCCTGCTGACCGTGGGCGCGGATTCGAAGAACTTCCCCAATCCGCTGCCCACGGCGCGCTTCCAGATCGGCGGCGCCATCCTCGAGCTGCGGGAAATCCTGATCTGGGTCGTCTCGCTCGTGCTGATGCTCGGCCTCTACCTGTTCGTGCAGAAGAGCCGGCTCGGCAAGGCGATGCGCGCGACCGCGCAGGACCCGGAGGCCGCGCGCATGATGGGCGTGGAGGTCGATCGCGTCATCATCACCGCGTTCTTCCTGGGCTCGGCGCTGGCCGGCGCGGGCGGGCTGATCTTCGGTCTGTACTACAACTTCACCAGCTTCATCATCGGCTTCACCGCCGGGCTGCGGGCGTTCACCGCGGCGGTGCTCGGCGGCATCGGCAACGTGCCGGGCGCTATGATCGGCGGTGTGCTGATCGGGCTGATCGAGACGATGGGCGGCCAGTTCATCGCCACCGCCTGGACCGACGTCATCATCTTCTCGATCCTGGTGCTGGTGCTGGTGTTCAAGCCCACCGGGCTGTTTGGCACGCTGACGCCGACCAAATCCTGAGACGGAGGCGCTAGGCATGGCCTCGGAGGCGACCACCACCACCGCTGCGGTGCCGCGCCGGCGCTCCTTCGCGCTGGCCGCAACCCCGCGGCGACGGCAGATGATCCTGGTCGCGTTCATCGTCGCCGCGGCGCTGTTCCCGATCCTGCACAACAACGACGCAGACATCGACGCCGGGGCGAACGCGCTGGCCTACGCGACGCTCGCACTCGGGCTGAACATCGTCGTCGGCTTCGCCGGCCTGCTCGATCTCGGCTACGCCGCCTTCTTCGCGATCGGCGCCTATACCTACGGCATCCTCTCTTCCTTCCAGCTCGAGCCGGCCTGGACGCCGTTCTGGGAACCCTTCGCCTGGCTGGAGCTGGTGCAGCGCATGCCCCAGCCCGGCGGCGATGTCGTGCACTTCACGCTGTCCTTCTGGCTCGCCTTGCCGCTCGCGGCGTCGATCGCCGCGTTCTTCGGCGTGCTGTTCGGCGCGCCCACGTTGCGCCTGAAGGGCGACTACCTGGCAATCGTGACGCTCGGCTTCGGCGAGATCGTGCCGATCATCGCGCGCAACTGGTCCTCGCTGACCAGCGGCGCGATGGGGCTGAACGGCATCGCCGCGCCGCACCTGTTCGGCTTCAACTTCGGCATCGACGCCGAGCCGTATTTCTATGTCGCGCTGAGCATGGTGGTGCTGCTGATCTTCGTCAGCTTCCGGCTGCGCGATTCGCGCATCGGCCGGGCCTGGATGGCGATCCGCGAGGACGAGATCGCCGCCAGCGCCATGGGGGTCGATCTGGCGCGGCTGAAGCTGCTGGCGTTCGCGATCGGCGCCGCCTTCGCCGGCATGACCGGCACGTTCTATGTGGCGAAGCTGCAGACCGCGACGCCGGAGATGTTCGGCTTCCCGGTCTCGGTGATGATCCTGGTCATGGTCGTGCTGGGCGGCATGGGCAGCGTGCTCGGCGTCGTCGTCGGCGCCATCCTGCTCCAGCTCCTGCAGTCCTGGTTCCTCGAGGACCTCACCACCTGGCTGCACGCGCTGGGCCGCCTGGTCGGCAGCGACCTTCTGCAGCGGGTCGATCTCGTCGAATCGATCGAGCTGATCTTCGGCATCATCCTGGTCGTCATGATGCTGTTCCGGCGCCAGGGACTGATCCCGGCGACGCGCCGGCCGGCGGCGCTCAGCTTCGAGCAGCAGCACGCCGAAGTGCGGCGGGGCAGCGCCATCGGGCTGAAGGGTTTTTCTGGCGAGAAGACCGATGTTCCGGCGCTGGAGGTGCGCGGCGTGACGGTGCGCTTCGGCGGCCTGGTGGCGCTGCGCAGCATCGACCTGACGGTTCCGGCCGGCGGCGTGGTCGCGGTGATCGGGCCGAACGGGTCGGGCAAGTCCACGCTGTTCAACGTGACCACCGGGCTGACGCGCGCGGAGGGCGGCTCGATCAAGCTGTTCGGCGAGGAGATACTCGGCCTGCCGCCGCATAAAGTGCTGGCGCGCGGGGCGGCGCGGACCTTCCAGAACATCCGGCTGTTTCCCAACCTGACGGTGCTGGACAACGTACTCGTGGGCCAGCACGCGCGGCTGCGCACCCAGGCGCTCGGCGCGGTGCTGCGCCTGCCGCGCACGCGCGCCGAGGAGCGGGCGGCGCGGGAGTGGGCGATGGAGGTCATCGGCATCTTCGGCAACCGGCTGACGCCGCGGGCGCTGCAGCAGGTCAGCAGCCTCTCCTACGCCAACCGGCGGCGGGTGGAGATCGCCCGCGCCATCGCCTCCCGCCCGCGCGTACTGTTGCTCGACGAGCCGACCGCCGGGATGAACCCCGCCGAGACGATCGAACTGGCCGAGCAGATCAAGCAGTTGCACACGCTCGGCCTGACCGTCGTGCTGATCGAGCACAAGCTCGACGTCGTCACCAGCCTGGCGCAGAACGTGGTGGTGCTCGACCACGGCGAGAAGCTGGCCGAGGGATTGCCGGAAGAAGTACGGCGCAACGAGGCGGTGCTGACCGCCTATCTCGGCCGCAACGCCGGCGCCGGGAGTGCAGCGCTTGTCTGAGGCCGCCGACCTGCTGCTGGAGTTCAAGGACGTCGACACCTATTACGGCGACCTGCACGTGCTGAAGCAGGTGAACTACACGATCGGCCGCGGCGAGATCGTCAGCCTGCTCGGCGGCAACGCCAGCGGCAAGTCGACGACGATGAAGACCATCATGGGCGTGGTGCGCCCGGCGCGCGGCAGCGTGGTGTTCGACGGCAAGCCGATCGAGCGTCTGGCCACCGCCGAGCGGGTGCGGCGGGGGATTGCCCCGGTGCTGGAGGCGCGCCGGCTGTTTCCGCGCATGACGGTGTTCGAGAACCTGGAGATGGGCGCCTACACCCGCAAGCGCGGGCCCGAGTTCGAGCAGGACATCGAACGCGTCTACGCGCTGTTCCCGCGGGTGAAGGAGCGGCACGCGCAGATCGCCGGCACGCTGTCCGGCGGCGAGCAGCAGATGGTGGCGATCGGCCGCGCGCTGATGGCGCGGCCGCGGCTGATCTGCATGGACGAACCCTCGATGGGGCTGGCGCCGAACTTCGTCGAGCAGGTCTTTGCGACGATCCAGGAGATCAACCGTCAGGGTACGACGATCTTCATGGTCGAGCAAAACGCCAACATGGCGCTGACGGTCGCGCATCGCGCCTACGTGCTGCAGACCGGCCAGGTCGTGCTGTCCGGCACCGCGGAGGCGCTGCGGAAAAACCCCTCGATCCGCGAGGCCTATCTCGGCGAGATGCAGGTGACGGTCTAGCCGGCGCGGTCAGCACCGTTGTTGACCTGCATGCAAATCATTCAGGCGGGCCGATCATCTGGCGCAGCCTGCGCAGTGGCCGCGTCAACCGCCAGGAACGCGAGGCCCGAAGGGCGGCGATCGTGCCCTCGAGAGCCTGGACGCGTTCCTTCAGCGCCGCGATGTCGCGCTGGAGCAACGTGTTCTGTTGCTCGAGCACGCTGATGCTCTGCAGGTTCGGGTCCGCGGCGCAGATGGCCGCCGCCTCCGCCTCGCGCGACCGGCGCGCCCGGGCGGCGAAATCGGCCCGCGCCGCCGCCTTCTCGGCCGGCGTGGCGCCGGCATACCGTTCGAGCACCAGGGTCATCTCGTTGGTGTTGATCTCCGCCTCCCAGAAAGCGAGGCAGCGGAACGGCAGCAAGCCCAGTTCCGCCAGGTCGGCCAGCAACGCCAACAAGGAGGCGGCGGTGAACACCCAGCAATGGACATCGATGTACGTCCCCTCCCGCACCGCCTCCTTGCTTTTCCGCAAGGCGAAAGCGAGATCGCCGTACCGGCGCAGCGCACCGGGATCGGGCAGCCGCTGCCAGGCGGTGAGGAAGTCCAGATCGACGATATTGGCAGCATAATCGAAGATCTGCGCCGGCATCGGCCGCCGGTTCCGGCGCAGCCAGGCGTCGATCAGTTCGTTCAGCCGGGTCGGCTGGCGCAGATAGTCGAAGGTGTAGCGCCGGTCGGGGATGGCGAGGATCAGGCGTCCGCCCGGCCGCAGGATTTCGGCGATCTCCTGCATCCAGCCGATCATGTCCGGCACGTGCTCGATGACCTGCGACGCGACGACATAGTCGAACGGCGCCGCGCCCGCGAAGCAGTCGCGCAGCCGAAGCTCGCCCCAAACGGCATCGACCGGAACGATGCGGTCGACATCGATGTCCGGATCGGCCGCGTATTTCTCGCGCAGCGCCGCCGTGTCCAGGTGATCGACGTAGAGCACATCCGATTCGGTCTTGCTGACTACGGGCGCGGCGAGCGGCCCGATTTCGACTCCGCGACTACGCCTCAGGTCGAGGCCGGCGAAGAATTTCTCCCGCCGCGTCACGCATCGCCTACCGGTTGGCGCCGGCGATTGCCTCGCACACCGCGCGCGTGACCTCGGCGGTGCTGGCGCGGCCGCCGAGATCGGGGGTGACGATCCCCGCCGCACAGACCTGCTCCACCGCCGCCATCAGCCGGCGCGCGGCGTCGCCCTCGCCGAGATGCTCGAGCATCATCGCCGCCGTCCAGAAGCTGGCGACGGGGTTGGCGATGCCCTTGCCCGTGATGTCGAAGGCCGAGCCGTGGATCGGCTCGAACATCGAGGGGAAGCGCCGCTCGGGATCGACATTGCCGGTCGGCGCGATGCCGAGCGAGCCGGCCAGCGCCGCCGCAAGGTCCGACAGGATGTCGGCGTGCAGGTTGGTCGCCACCACCGTGTCGATGCTGGCGGGGCGGCGCACCATGCGCGTGGTCATCGCGTCCACCAGCTCGCGGTCCCAGGTCACGGCGGGGAATTCGCGCGCCACCTCGGCGGCGATTTCGTCCCACATCACCATGCCGTGCCGCTGCGCATTGGACTTGGTCACAACGGTGAGGTGCCGTCGCGGCCGCGCCTGCGCCTGGCCGAAAGCGAAGCGCATGATGCGCGTCACCCCGGCACGGGTGAAGATCGCGACCTCGGTCGCCACCTCCTCGGGGTGGCCGCGATGCGCCCGCCCGCCATGGCCGGCGTACTCGCCCTCGGAGTTCTCGCGGATGATCAGCCAGTCGAGGTCGCCCGCCGCGATGCCGCGCAACGGGCTGGTGACGCCGGGCAGGATGCGGGTGGGGCGCACATTCGCGTACTGGTCGAATCCCTGGCAGATCGGCAGCCGCAGTCCCCACAGCGTCACGTGGTCCGGCACGTCCGGCGCGCCAACCGCGCCGAAATAGATCGCATCCACCCCGCGGAGCCGCTCGAGCCCGTCCGCCGGCATCAGCGCACCATGCCGGCGGTAGTGCGCCGAGCCCCAGTCGTAGGGCTCGATCTCCAGCCGGAAGTCGCCGCAGCGTGCGGCGAGCGCGTCCAGCACTTCGAGCCCGGCGCTGATCACCTCGGGCCCGATGCCGTCAGCCGGTATGGCGGCAATCCGATAGCTGCGCATGCGATGGCCCGTCCTGGACGCGTTCCGGAGACTGCGCGACCACCCCGCCCGCGTCCAGCCGCGCCGCCGCCGTCACGAGCCCGCGAGCGTCGCCCCGGTCATGCTGCAAGTGCGAAGAAAGCGCGCTATATTGGCCTCGGAGGCCGCGTCCAGCATCTCGCACGTGCGAAGGAGCTGACGATGCTGCCAGCCATTCCCGAACTTCCACTGCGCGGCATGGCGCTTGCCGCCCGCTCGTTCCGCGAGCGTCGGTCCGTCACGGTGTCCGCCTTTGGCCGACACTTGCCGCTGCGCGTTTGCAGCGGCGCGAGCCGCCTCATCGCCCGGTTCACCCAGACGCTCGGCGCGCCTTGGCTGCCGCTCTGCCCCGATCTGGCGCAAGAGATCGAGCGCGGACTGGGTCGCCGCTAGCAGGCCAGGGGCTCCGCCCCTGGACCCCGCTGGGGCAATGCCCCAGGCCCCTTTTACTTCAGTGGGCAGAGCCCCTGGCCTTCACTTCCAGCCGCGGCGGCCCGGCCAGTACGGTGCCGACCGCCGCCGCGGTGATCCCCACCGCGCCCAGCGCGATCACGCAGGCTTCCGCCCTTTCCGCCGTGATCCCGGCCAGCAGCCCGCCCGAGGTCTGCGGGTCCGCCAGCAGCGCCGCCGCCACGTCCGGCACGTCGGACGGCAGCAGGCGCCGGTTCTCGGGCGCCAAGGTGCTCGCTACGCCCCGCGCCGCAAGCTCCGCCGTGCCAGGCAGCAGCGGCACGGCCGAGAGCCACAGCCGCGCCGCCACCTGCGAGGCATCGAGCATCTCCAGCAGGTGCCCGCCGAGCCCGAACCCCGTGACATCCGTGCAGGCGCGTGCGCCGTGCGCGCGCAGCAGCCGGGCGGCGTCCGCATTGGTGCGGCGCATGGAGGCGATCGCCGCCTCCAGCCAGCGCGCCTTGACCAGGCCTTGCATGTGGCCGGCCAGCACGATCCCGGTGCCGATCGGCTTGGTCAGGATCAGCACGTTGCCCGGACGGAGCCCCGCCTTGCGCCACTCCGTGCCCGGCGCGACGAGGCCGGTGACGGCAAAGCCCAGCGCCGCCTCCGCCGCCTCGGCGGAGTGCCCGCCCGCCAGCGTGCAGCCATCCGCCGCCAGCACACCGAGCGCCCCCTGCATCATCGCCGCCAGTTCCCGGCGCATCTTTTCGCGCGGCATCGCTGGCACCGCGGCGATCGCCAGCGCCGTCCAGGGCCGCGCTCCCATGGCGTGGAGGTCGGAGAGCGCGTGCGCCGCGGCGATCTCGCCGAACACGAAGGGGTCGTCGAGGAAGCCGCGGAAATGGTCGACACTCTGCACCACCGCCACGCCCGGTGGCGGCACGGCGATCGCCGCGTCGTCGCGCGCCGCGAGCCCGACGATCTCCGGCCGCGGCGCCACCGCGAGCCCGCCGAGCACGCCGGCCAGCACGTCCGCGCCCACCTTGGCGCCGCACCCGCCGCAGCGCATCGGTGGCGCGCCGGGCGCCGGCCGCATCGGCCGCAGCCGGGCGTAGCGCTCCATCCAGCGCGCGTCGATCGCGCGCTTCCACCGCATCACCGCGCGTCCCGAAAAACTCCAGCCGCCGCGCCAGGCCAATCCGCGCCCGTCGCCGAGGCCGAGGATGGCGAGTGCCCGGGCCTGCGGATGCCAGGGCCGCAGGCTCTGCCCGGCGGCGGCGCGGCGCAGATTGGCGGCGAGCGGCGCCCCCGCGCGCACCGCCCACACCCCGGCCTTCGGCCGCGCCGCGCCCCCGACCGCCGCGCAATCGCCGGCGGCGAAGACGAAGCGGTGGCTGACGCTGCGCAGCGTCGCGTCCACCCGCACGCAGCCCTGCGCGTCGCAGGCCAGGCCGGCGCGCGCCAGGAACCCCGGCGCCCGCACCCCCGTCGCCCACAGCGCCGCTTGCACCGCGATGGCGCGTCCATCCGCCAGGCGGAGCGTGCCGTCGGCGCAGTCCGCCGCCGCCCCGCGCACCACGATCACGCCCGCCGCCGCCAACGCGTCTCGTGCGACCGCACGGGCGCGCGCCGGCGCCTCCGGCAGTGGTGCCGGCTGCGGCAACACCAGCACGATCCGCGCGCGTCTGCCGAAGCGGCGCGCCAGCGCCAGCGCCAGTTCCGTCCCGCCCGCCCCGCCACCGATCACGGCCACCGGGTCCCCGCCCTGCAATCCCGCCTCGAGCGCCCGCAGCCGGGCCAGGAAGCGGCCGATCGGCTTGACCGGCATCCCCCCGCCCGGTGTCGCCGGCTCGCCGCCAACATCGAGCGAGAGCAGGTCGAACCCGACCTCCGGCCGCCCGGCCATCTGCACCGTGCGCACCGCGAGGTCGAGCGACACCGCCTCCGCCAGCAACAGCCGCGCGCCCGAGGCGGCGGCGAGCGGCGCGAGATCGACATGCGCCGCGTCAAAATCGTGCTCGCCGCGGATCAGCCCGGGCAACATGCCGGAATACGGCGTGTGCGCCTCCCGGGCGATCAGCGTCGTGCGCACCCCAGGCATCGGTCGCATCGCCAGCCGGCGCAGCACTTCCACATGCGCGTGCCCGGCGCCGAGCAGGACGAGGTCGGTCTCGATCGGCGGGCCCGGCTGCATGCCGGGGCACCCTAGCCCGCCCGTTGTTCCCCTTGAAGGAAGCCGGGCCGAGCGGCGACACTGGCGCATGACCTGGTCCATCCTGGTGCGCGACCCGGCGAGCGGTGCGCTCGGCGCCGCGGTCGCCACCCGGTTCTTCGCGGTCGGCGCGCTCTGCATCCATGTCGAGGGCGGCGTGGCGGCACTTGCCACCCAGGCGCTGGTCAATCCGATGTTCGCCGTCCAGGGCATGCCGATGCTGCGCGCCGGCAAGCCGCCCGAGCAGACCGTCGCCACCCTGCTCGCCGGCGATGCCGGCCGCGCCCACCGCCAGCTTCACGTTCTCGACGCAAGCGGCCGCATCGCCCAGCACACCGGGGCGGCCTGCATCGCCTGGTGCGGCATGCTGCGCGGCCAGGACGTGTCGGTCGCCGGCAACATGCTGGCCGGTGAGGCGGTGCTCGCCCGCACCGTCGAGGCCTACGCGGCCGCCGCCGGCAGCCTGGCCGAGCGCCTGCTCGCGGCGATGGAGGCTGGCGAGGCGGCCGGCGGCGACAAGCGCGGCCGGCAGTCCGCGGCGCTGAAGATCGCCAGCCGCGACCCCTATCCGGATCTCGACATCCGCGTGGACGACCACGCCGCCCCGCTCGCCGAACTGCGCCGGCTGCACGACGTCGCGCAGCAGCGCTTTGCGGTGTTCCGCCGCTTCATGCCGGGCGCGGACAGCCCCGCCGGCGTGTTCGACCGCGCGGTGATCGAGCGCGCCGTCGCCGAGCACGGCAAACCTCCGGGAGGATCGTGATGCGCCGCCTGCTGACCGCCGCCGCCTTCTGCCTGCTCGCCGGTTCCGCCGCCGCCCAGGGGACGCCATCGGGCACCCTGCACATCGCGCTGCGCGAGGATGCCGACATGCTCGACCCGACGCTCGCGCGCACCTATGTCGGCCGCATCGTCTTCGCCGGGCTGTGCGACAAGCTGTTCGACATCGACCAGAAGCTGGCCATCGTGCCGCAGCTCGCGGCCGGCTACGAGTGGAGCGATCCGAAGACGCTGGTAGTCCATCTGCGTCCGAACGTGCAGTTCCAAGACGGCGAGGCGATGGACGCAACGGCGGTGAAGTACAGCATCGACCGGCATATGACGATGCAAGGCAGCTTCCGCCGGCCGGAGATCAGTACGCTCGACCACGTCGAGATCGTCGATCCCCTGACTGTCCGGCTGGTGCTGAAGTCGCCGTCCTCGCCCTTCCTGTCCCAGCTCACCGACCGCGCCGGCATGATCGTCGCCCCCAAGGCCGCTGAGACCGCGGGAAAGGATTTTGCGCTGCACCCGGTCTGCGCCGGACCCTTCAAGTTCGTCGAGCGCGTGCCGCAGGACCGCATCGTGCTCGAGCGTTTTCCGGAATACTGGGACGCCGAAAACATCCATTTCGACCGCGTGATCTATCAGCCGATGGCTGACACCTCTGTCCGGCTCGCCAATTTGCAGGCTGGCAGCGTCGATCTCGTCGAGCAGATCGTGCCGAGCGATGTGGCAGCGGTGAAGCGCGATTCCCGTCTGAAGCTCGCGATCTCGAATGCGCTCGGCTACTACGGCATCACCAACAATGTCGGAAACGGCGCGCGTGCCGAGACGCCGTTCGGCCGGGACAAGCGGGTGCGCCAGGCGTTCGAGCTGGCGATCGACCGGACGGCGCTGGTGCAGGTTGTCTACAACGGCATGTTCCTGCCGACACGCCAGGCGGTGCCGCCGGATTCGCCGTTCTATGTGCCGCAGGACCAGCCGCCGCCGCGCGACGTCGCCCGCGCGAAAGCCCTGCTGCAGCAAGCGGGCGCGACGCTGCCGGTTGCCGTCGATCTGCTGACGCCGAACAGCCCGGATGTCCGTCAGGCCGCGGAGGTCATCCAGTCGATGGCGGCCGAGGCGGGCTTTGACGTGCACATCAACACGATGGAGTTCGCCTCCTCGCTCGACACCGCGCAGAACGGCAATTTTCAGGCCTACCTGCTCGCCTGGTCCGGCCGGGCAGACGCCGACGGCAACCTCTACAGTTTCCTCTATACCGGCCAGGCGCAGAACTACAGCCACTACTCCGACAAGACCGTCGATGCGCTGCTCGACCAGTCGCGCGCGGTCGCCGATGTCGGCCAGCGACGCGACCTCTACGCGAAGATGGACGCGCAGGCCGATCAGGACCTGCCGATCATCTATCTGTGGACGCCAAAGAACATCGTCGGCATGACGGCGAAACTGCAGGGCTTCCGGCCGGTGCCGGACGGCATGATCCGGCTGCAGGGGCTGGCGATGGCGAAGTAGGGGGTGAGATAGCGCCGTGCGCGGATCGCTCGGCGGGCGCGTCGCCCAGATCGTGCCGACCCTGCTGCTGGTCACCGTGCTGGTATTCCTGCTGCAGCACCTGATGCCCGGTGATCCCGCGAGCATCATGGCCGGCGAGGAGCAGGACCCGCAGCTGATCGCGCAAATCCGCGCCGAGCTCTGGCTCGACCGGCCGCTGCCGGTGCAGTACCTGCACTGGCTCGGCAACGTGCTGCGCGGCAATCTCGGCTATTCCTGGCGCATGCGCGAGCCGATCGCGCATCTGGTGGCGGAAAAGCTGCCGGTAACGTTGCAGCTCTCGGCGATGGCGTTCTGCATCGCCGTCGCGATCGGCGTGCCCACCGGCGTGATCGCCGCGGTGCGGCGCAACTCGGCCTGGGACTATCTGGCGACCGGTGTCGGCCTCGCGGGCCTCTCGACGCCGAATTTCTGGCTGGGGATCATGCTGATCCTGCTGGTCTCGGTCGATCTCGGCTGGCTGCCGCCGTCGGGCTACGTGCCGCTGTCCGAGGACTGGCGACAGTCGCTGGCGACCACGATCATGCCGGCGTTCGTGCTCGGCAACGCGATCGCGGCGGTGCTGATGCGCCACACCCGCAGCGCCATGCTGACCTCGCTCGACCAGGATTTTGTGCGCACGGCGCGCGCCAAGGGCTTGAGCGAGGGACGGGTGATCCTGCGTCACGCGCTGCGCGCCGCGCTGGTGCCGGTGGTTACGCTGGGCGCGCTGGAACTCGGCACGTTGCTCTCGGGTGCCGTGCTGACCGAGCAGGTGTTCAGCATTCCCGGCTTCGGCAAGCTGATCGTGGACGCCGTGTTCAACCGCGACTATCCGGTGGTGCAGGGCGTCGTGCTGGTCACCGCGACGCTCTACGTCTGCCTGAACCTGGCGGCCGACGTGCTCTACGTGCTGATCAATCCGCGGCTGCGCGGCGCGTGAGCACGGCCCTTGCCGCGCCGACGCTCGCGCGCGCGCGCCGGAGCCCGGCGCAGGTGGCGCGGCGGCGTTTCCTGCAGCGCCCGTCGGCGGTCGGCGGCCTCGTCGTGGTGGTCGGCTTCGTCGCCGTCGCGGCACTCGCGCCGCTGGTCGCGCCCGACGATCCCTCGGCCACCAGCTGGTCGCTGATCCGCAAGGCGCCCTCGCTGCTGCACTGGATGGGCACCGACGAGAACGGCCGCGACGTGCTCTCCCGCGTCATCTGGGGCGCCCGCGCCAGCCTGCTCGCCGGCGTCGTTTCGGTGCTGATCGCCGGCGGCGTGGGCGTGCCGGCGGGCGTGCTGGCCGGGTTCGCCGGCGGGCGGACCGACGCCGTGCTCAGCCGCGTGGTCGACGCGATGCTGGCCTGCCCATTCCTGATCCTGGCGATCGCGCTGGCCGCCTTCCTCGGCCCGAGCCTGCAGAACGCGATGATCGCGATCGGCGTCACCGCCGCGCCGATCTTCATGCGCGTCGCGCGGGCCGCCACGCTGGATGTCGCCGCCAGCGACTACGTGGAAGCGGCGCGGGCGGTGGGCAACCCGTCCTGGCGGGTGGCGCTGCGTCATGTCGTGCCGAACATCGCCCCGCCGGTGCTGGTGCACGCGACGCTGGCCATCGCGATGGCGATCATCGCCGAGGCGAGCCTGTCCTTCCTCGGCCTCGGCCAGCAGCCGCCGGCGCCGTCCTGGGGCTCGATGCTGAACGCGGCACAGCGCTTCCTGACCCAGGCGCCATGGCTCGCGGTGTTCCCAGGCGCCGCGATCTTCCTCGCCGTGCTCGCCTTCAACCTCGTGGGAGACGGGCTGCGCGACGCTCTCGACCCGCGCGACGGCGGACGATCCTAGTGGTGCGATCGATGCAGATGGCTCCCCGTATCGCGGGCCCGAACATCGGCCGGTGCGCCATCTGCATCGTGAATCGCACCACCAGAGAGTCTGCTGTGGGCCGATCCATGCCGCAGTCGGGAACCGACTGCGGCGATCGGACCACTAGACCGCTGACGACAGTCGGGGCGACTTGGGTCGAGGCGGCACTATCGCGGCCCTCCGCGTTTCGTTAACCGGCCCGTCCGGATGTTTGGGCTCAGGACGTATGCGCCGGCGGCAGGCGTCGGGGATTGCCAGCGCATCAATCCCCCCGATACTGCGACGACCAGCCGATTTCGGGGTATGTCAGTGCAGAGACTCGCCGCCGCCGCGGTTCAGGCCGCCATTCGTCCGGCGCCGCAGAACACCGTCTTCGCCGTCCTGCTGGCCATCAGCTTCTGCCATCTGCTGAACGACATGATCCAGGCGCTGATCCCGGCGATCTATCCGATGCTGAAGGCGTCGTTCGGCCTCGATTTCGGCCAGATCGGGCTGATCACGCTGACCTTCCAGCTGACCGCCTCGTTCTTGCAGCCTGCCGTGGGTTTCTACACCGACCGCAAGCCGCAGCCCTTCTCGCTGGCGGTCGGAATGGGCGGCACGCTGGTCGGCCTGGCGCTGCTGTCGGTGGCGCCGCATTTCTCCGTCCTGCTGCTGGCCGCCGCACTGGTCGGACTGGGATCGGCGGTGTTCCACCCGGAATCGGCCCGGGTGGCGCGCATGGCGTCGGGCGGACGCTACGGGCTTGCGCAATCGGTGTTCCAGGTCGGCGGCAATCTCGGCTCGTCGCTAGGTCCGCTGCTCGCTGCCTTCATCGTGCTGCCGTACGGCCAGCGCAGCGTTGCCTGGTTCTCCGTCGCCGCCTTGCTGGCCATCGGTGTGCTCAGCGGGGTCGGACGGTGGTACCGGCGGCAGGGAGCGCGGCCGCGCTCGAAGCTGCGCGGAGTGGGCGCCGATGCGCGCATGCTGTCGCGCCGCCGCGTCGCATTCTCGCTGGCGATCCTGTTCGCGCTGATCTTCTCGAAATATTTTTATCTGGCCAGCCTGAACAGCTACTACACCTTCTACCTGATCGACCAATTCCACGTCTCCGTGCGGAGCGCCCAGCTGCACCTGTTCCTGTTCCTCGGCGCGGTGGCGGCGGGGACGATCATCGGCGGCCCGGTCGGCGACCGGTTTGGCCGCAAATACGTGATCTGGGGCTCGATCCTCGGCGTCTTTCCGTTCACCTTCGCGCTCCCCTACGCGAACCTGTTCTGGACCACCGTGCTGACCGTGCCGATCGGGCTGATCCTCGCCTCGGCGTTTTCAGCGATCCTGGTCTATGCGCAGGAGCTGGTGCCCGGAAAGGTCGGCACGATATCCGGCCTGTTCTTCGGGCTCGCGTTCGGCATGGGCGGCGTCGGTGCGGCGGTGCTCGGGCAGCTCGCCGACCTGACGAGCATCGCCTTCGTCTATCGGGTCTGCGCGTTCCTGCCGCTGATCGGGCTGCTGACCGGTTTCTTGCCCAACCTCGAGCGGCCGCGCGCGGCACTTCCCGCGGTGGCGAGAGCCTGAGCGCCGCTACTCCGCCGTTGCCGCCTTGTGGGCCGCCAGCCCCATCAGGCGCCGGTCGCGCCAGGCGGTGCGATCGGCGTGCCGGTCGCGCGGCAGGTCGGCGCGCCGCGCCGCCTCGATCCGGGCCACCAGCTCGGGCGTGAACCCGCACGGCTGCATCTCCCCCTGCACCTGATCGTACAATGCGCCGTAGCGCGCGCAGTAGTCGGCAACCCCGCCCGGCGCATTCAGGTCGATCGTCTCGAACGGGCCCATGAACGCCCAGCGCAGGCCGAGCCCGTGCTTGACCGTGGCGTCGAGATCCTCCGGCGAGACGACGCCGTCGCGCACCAGCCGGAACGCTTCCGCCACCAGCGCGATCTGCAGGCGGTTCAGCACGAAGCCCGGCACCTCCCGGTTCACCGTCGCCGGCACCTGGTCGGCCTGCTGCATCAGCGTGCGCGTGCGCTGCACGATCACCGGATCGGTCCACGGCGAGGGGCACAGCTCCACCACCGGAACCAGGTACGGCGGGTTGACGGGATGGGCCACCAGGCAGCGATGCCGCCCGGCCAGCTTTTCGGTGAAGGCGCTGGCGGGAATGCCGCTGGTGGAGCTGGCGAGCGCCGCGTCGGCCGGTGCCAGCCTGTCGAGTTCGGCGAACAGCGCCGCCTTGTCGTCCCGGCGCTCCGGCCCGTTCTCCTGCACGTGCACGGCCTCCCGGACCGCCTCGGCCAGGCTGGCGGCCGGCGTGATCCGCGCCTGCACCTGCTCCGGCGCATCCGCGAGCAGGCCGGCCTGGCGCAGCTCCGGCAGCCGTTCGGCGATGAAGCCCAGTGCGGCGCGCGCGGCCGCCGGCGCGGGGTCCCAGAGCTTCACCGAAAAGCCCGCGCGGGCAAACACGATCGCCCAGGAGCGGCCGATCAGTCCGGTGCCGATCACGCCGATGTCCGCCATCGCCATCTCCCGCGAAAGCGGCGATCACATCACCGGCGCGGCGGGCCGGCAACTTGCCACCCTGGCGTCGGCGCGCGACGCTGCCGCGCGCAGACGGGAGAACGTCATGACCGGGGTCGCGGTACTCGACGACTGGCAGGGCATCGCCCGGCAGAGCGGCGACTGGTCGGCGCTGCAGGCCAAGGCCGACGTGGTATTCTTTCCGCGCGCCTTCGCCGGCGTCGAGGAGGCAGCCGCGGCGCTCGCCGGCTTCGAGGTGCTGATCGCGATGCGCGAGCGCACGGCGTTTTCGAGCGACCTGCTCCGCCGGTTGCCGCGGCTGCGCCTGATCGCGCTGACCGGCGGGCGGGCGATGACTCTCGACCTGCCGACAGCGACGGAACGGGGCGTGCTCGTGTCCCACACCGGCGGCGAACTCTCGGGTCCGGCCACCGCCGAGATCGCGCTCGGGCTGCTGCTGGCGGTCGCGCGGCGGATACCGGCGGGCGACCAGGCGCTGCGCGCCGGCCGCTTCCAGGAGGGTGTGGAGGCCGGCACCGCGCTCGCCGGAAAAACGCTGGGGCTGATCGGCCTTGGCCGGATCGGCGGGCGCATGGCGCGCTTCGCCCACGCGCTCGACATGAAGGTGCTGGCGTGGAGTCCGCATCTGACGCAGGAGCGCGCCGAGGCGGCCGGCGCCGGTCTCGCCGACAAGGACACGCTGCTGGCGAGCGCGGACGCGGTCAGCCTGCACATCGTGCTCTCGGACCGCACGCGCGGCCTGCTCGGCGCGGCCGAGCTTTCCAGGATGAAGCCCGGCGCGATCCTCATCAATACGTCACGGGGTCCTCTGGTCGATGAGGTGGCGCTGCTCGCCGCACTCCAGCAAAACCGCATCCGCGCCGGCCTCGACGTGTACGACCAAGAGCCGCTGCCCAAAGATCATCCGCTGCGCAGCGCGCCGAACACCGTGCTGACGCCGCATCTCGGCTACGGCACGCAGGAAGTGTTCCGGCAGTTCTACGCCGAGAGCATTGAGAACGTGCTGGCCTGGTTCGCCGGCGCGCCGATCCGGATGCTGAACCCGGACGCGTATTCCGCGCGCGCTTGACCGGCCGGCCGCTCCGGTATCCGATCGGCGGCAACCAGCAGGAGGAACGCACGATGCGCGCATGGGCCGTCGTCGAGAACGGGGCACCGCTGCAGGAGATCGAACTGCCGACCCCCGAACCCACCGGCACGCAGGTTTTGCTGGAGACGACGCATTGCGGCGTCTGCCACTCCGATCTGCATATCTGGGAGGGATTCTACGACATCGGCGGCGGCAGAAAAATGTCGCTGAAGGATCGCGGCGTCGTGCTGCCGCTCGCGATGGGCCACGAGATCGTCGGGCGCGTGAAAAAGCTGGGGCCGGAGGCGCACGGTGTCGCCGTCGGCGACCTGCGCATCGTCTATCCCTGGGTCGGCTGCGGACAGTGCGAGCCGTGCCGGTCCGACGAGGACAACATGTGCCTCCAGCCGCGCAGCCTCGGCGTCTACCAGAACGGCGGCTACGGCACGCACGTGCTGGCGCCGCACCCCCGCCACCTCGTCGATCCCGGCAACGTCGATCCGGCGGTCGCCGCCACCTATGCCTGCTCGGGCATCACGGTCTATTCGGCGATCCGCAAGGTGATGCCGCTGCCGCCGGACGAGGCGGTGGTGGTGGTGGGCGCCGGCGGGCTCGGGATGAACGCGATCGCCGTGCTCAAGGCGATGCAGCACCGCAACATCATCGTCGTCGATGTCAGCGCCGAAAAGCGCGACGCGGCGACGCGCGCCGGCGCCGCGAAGACCATCGACGGCAACGGCGAGGACGTCGCGAAACGCATCATGCAGGCCTGCGGCGGGCCGGTGCTGGCGGTGATCGACCTGGTGAACGGCACCGCCACCGCGCGCTTCGCCTTCGATGCGCTGCGCAAGGGCGGGCGCCTCGTGCAGGTCGGGCTGTTCGGCGGCGAACTCAGCCTGCCGCTGCCGCTGATGGCGATTCGCGCGCTCACCGTCCAGGGCAGCTACGTCGGCACGCTGAAGGATCTGCGCGCGCTGGTCACGCTGGCGCAGCAGGGCGCCGTGCAGCCGCTTCCGGTCGCGACCGTGCCGCAGCGCGAGGCGAATGACGCGCTGATGCGCCTGCGCGACGGGAAGGTGACGGGGCGTTTGGTGCTGCGGTCGGAGGCCGCCTGAGCATCAGGACGCAGCGGCCGGCGCGTCCAGATTGGCGAGCGAGCGGCGCATCAGCGGCAGCACGTAGGAGAGCCGGCGCCGATTGGCGCTGGTGAACAGGCGTGCCGCCAGCGCTGGCCGCTGGACCAGCCCCCACCAGGCCTCGCGCGACAGGCCGAGCACGCCGAGCCGCTCGCTGTCCGGCATCGCCAGCCGGTCCGCCACGCGCAGGAACTCCTGGAACTCCGCGACGAGACGCTCCTCGGAAGCGGGCACGCGGCTGCCGTCATCCATGCGATGCGGTCTCCGGACTGGGCGGAATGCATAGCAATACCCGCGATCCGGCCTCGGCCGACAAGCACGAATGCTTTACGTTGCGCTGCGCAACGCCGGATGCCCGCGCTTTTCGCGCACCGGGTCTCATCCTCGGGGCGCAACGATCCGCGACCGCAGAAAAGGAGACGATTGCTTCACGTGCAAGATGCGCCGTCACCCCGCCCGATCGCCGCCCCGATGGGCGACGCCACCCGCGCGGCCGCGTTCGACCTGCTTGCCGCGGTGCTGGATCGCCATCATCCGCTCGACTCGGCGCTCGATTCGCTGCCGCCGATCGAGCCGCGCGACCGCGCCGCGGGGCATCGGCTGGCCGCCGCGGTGCTGCGCCGGCTCGGCAGCCTGGACGCCGTGCTCGAGCCGTTCCTGCGCCGCGCCCCGCCCGCGCCGGTGCGCCACGTGCTGCGCATCGGCGCCGCCGGCTTGCTGCTGCTCGGCACGCCGCCGCACGCCGCGGTCGCCACCGCGGTCGCGCTGGCCCGGGCGCGCGGCCTCGCCGCCTTCGCCGGACTCGTGAACGCCGTGCTGCGCCGCGTCGGCGAATCCGGAGCGGCCATCCTCGGGGAGCTGGACGGCCCGCGGCTCGACACGCCCGCCTGGCTCTGGTCCGCCTGGGGCAGCGACGCCCGCGTGATCGCCGAGGCGCACCAGCAGGAGGCGCCGCTCGACCTCACCCTCGCCCCCGGAGCCGCGCCGCCGTCGGGCGCGGAGCCGCTGCCCACCGGCTCCGTCCGTTGTCCGCCGGGCACGCGCGTGACTGACCTGCCGGGCTTCGCCGAGGGCGCGTTCTGGGTGCAGGACGCCGCGGCGGCGCTGCCGGCGCGTCTGCTCGCTCCGCTGCCCGGCGAGCGCATCGCCGATCTCTGCGCCGCCCCCGGCGGCAAGACCGCCCAACTCGCCGCCGCCGGCGCCATGGTCACCGCCGTCGAGCGCGATGCCGCGCGGCTCTCCCGGCTGCGCGAGACGCTGCGCCGCCTGCGCCTGGAGGCCGCGGTCGTCCAGGCGGATGCAGCCGCCTGGACGCCGGCCGAGCGGTTCGACGCCGTGCTGCTCGACGCGGCCTGCAGCAGCACCGGCACGATCCGCCGCCATCCCGACGTCGCCCGCCTCAAGCGGCCGCGCGACGTCGCCGCGCTCGCGGCGCAGCAGGACCGCCTGCTCGATGCGGCCGCCGCTCTGCTGCGCCCGGGCGGCCGGCTGCTCTACGCGGTCTGCTCGCTGCAGCCCGAGGAGGGCCCCGCCCGGGTCGCCGCCGCGCTGCAACGCCTGCCGTTGCGCGCCGATCCATTCCGCCCGGACGAACTCGCGGCATTCCCGGAGTCGCGGACGGCGGACGGTTTCCTGCGCACCCATCCCGGCCTCTGGGCCGCGCGCGGCGGCGTCGACGGGTTCTTTGCCGCGCGCTTGCGCCCCGCCTGATCGGCGGTCCGATCGCGGCTCGTGCAAGGCCGACGCTTCCGCCTCAAGCGATCACGCTCTAGAAGCGGGCATGCTTCAGCCCCGCCGACCGCCCGTGATCGTGGCGCCGAGCCTGCTCGCGGCGGATTTCTCCCGCCTCGCCGAGGAGGCAAAGGCGGTGGAGGCGGCGGGCGCGGACTGGCTGCATCTCGACGTCATGGACGGGCACTTCGTGCCGAACATCAGCTTCGGCCCGCTCGTGCTGCGGGCGCTGCGCCGGCACGTGCGCCTGCCGTTCGATGTGCATCTGATGATCGCGCCGGCCGACCCCTTCCTCGATGATTTCGCCGCCGCCGGCGCCGACCACATCACCGTTCACGTGGAGGCCGGGCCGCATCTGCACCGCTCGCTCCAGCGCATCCGCGGCCTCGGCAAGGCGGCCGGCGTGGCACTCAATCCCGCGACACCCGTCGAGTCGGTCGCGTACGTGCTCGACGCGATCGATCTGGTGAACGTGATGACGGTCAATCCGGGCTTCGGCGGCCAAAAATTCCTCGCCGGCCAGTTGCCGAAGATCGCCGCCCTGCGGCGCATGATCGACGCGGCCGGGCGGCGCATCGCCCTCGAAGTGGACGGCGGGATCGATCCCGCAAGCGCCCGCGCCGCGGTCGAGGCGGGGGCCGACACGCTGGTCGCCGGCACGGCGATCTACGCTGCCGCAGACTATGCCGGCGCCATCGCCGCACTGCGCCCGGCCGCCGGGTGAGTGCGATGGATCCGCGCCGCTGGCTGCGCGACGCCCGCCGCGCCATCGCCCGCATGCCGAGCCTGCGCATGGGCCGCGTGCCGGACGCGCCGGCGCTGCCGGTGCGCGATCCCTGGCCGGGCGATCCGGCGCGCGGCGCCCGCCTGCTCAAGGGCGAGATCGAGGTCGCGGGCTCGGCCCAGCGGCTGCGGCCGGGCGGCTGGGGCGATACCTCGGGCACGACGGCTCTGCGCGCCGCGGCGCACGGCTTCGTCTGGCTGCGCGATCTGCGCGCGCTCGGCACCGACGCGGCACGGCTGCGCGCCCGCGCGCTGGTCGCCGACTGGATCGCCGCCCCCCAGCTCGAGACGCTGGCTCGCCGGCCGGACGTGGCCGGCGCGCGCATCGCCGCCTGGCTCGGCCACTACGATTTCTTCGCCGCCAGCGCCGACGACCTGTTCCGCCAGCGCATGATGGCGCGGCTGGTCGGCGACGCCAGGGCGCTCGCCGCGGCGCTGCCGGCCGAGGAGCTGGACGCCCGGGCACTGACCGCGCTGAAGGGCCTGATCGCGGCCGCGGTCGCCTTGCCCGAGCACGCCGCCTTCCTCACCCGCGCGCTGCGCTTCCTGCCGCAGGAGATCGGCCGCCAGGTGCTACCGGACGGCTGCCACGCCGAGCGCAGCCCGGGCGTCCACCTCGCCGCCTTGCAGGACCTGACGGAGATTCGTGCACTGCTGCAAGTCGCCCAGGCGCAGCCGCCCCCTTCCGTCGCCGGCGCCGTCGAGCGCATGGCACTGGCGCTGCGCAGCCTGCGGCACGGCGACGGCGGCCTCGCGCTGTTCAACGGCGCCAAGGAAGAGAGCCCGGCGCTCGTCGATCTCGTGCTGGCGCAGACCGGGCGGCCCGGGCGCGCGCCCTCGATGCTGACCGAGGGCGGCTTCAACCGCCTGCAGGCCGGGCGCAGCGTCGTCGTCATCGACTGCGGGCCGCCGGCGCCCCCCGGCCTCGATCGGCACGCCCACGCCGGCACGCTGTCCTTCGAGATGTCGGTTGGCCGCGACCGGCTGGTCGTCAACTGCGGCGGCGCGCCGGCCGCGCCCGCGGAGTGGCGCGACGCCGCCCGCGCCACCGCCGCCCATTCCACGTTGATCGTCGCCGATACCAGCTCCTCCGAGCTGCATCCCGACGGGCTCGGCCGGCGGCCGGAGAAGGTCGAGGTCCAGCGCCAGGAGGCGAACGGCGCGCACTGGCTGGAGGCGAGCCACGACGGCTGGAAGAAGGTGTTCGGCGCCATCCATCGCCGCCGCCTCTACATGGCCGAGAGCGGCGAGGACGTGCGCGGCGAGGACGCGGTGGAGGCGGAGACGCCGCAGCCCTACGCGGTGCGCTTCCACCTGCACCCCAACGTCAACGCGAGCCTGCAGCAGGACGGCGAGGCGGTGCTGCTGCGCCTGCCCGGCGGCGGCGGTTGGCGGCTGCGCGCCGAGGGTGCGCGCATGACGCTCGAGGAGAGCATCTATCTCGGCGGCGCCGAACCGCGACGTTGCGAGCAGGTCGTGCTGACCGGCTACCCCGACGGGCCGCAGCAGGTGAAGTGGGCGATCACCAAGGTCGGCTGACGGCCACGCTCCCGGTTTGCCCCGCATGAAGCGCGCATGAAAATCGTGCACGTCACCAACGTGGACTTCGCGTTGCGCCACTTCATCCTGCCGCTGATGCGCGGCGCGCGCGCGCGCGGCCACGAGGTGATCGGCGTCTGCGCGGACGGGCCGCTGCTGGCCGCGGTGCGGGCGGAAGGGTTTCGGGTGCTGCCGGTGCCGCTCGCCAGGAGCCTGGCGCCGGCTGCGCTGTGGGGCGCATTCCGCGCGCTGCTCGCGCTGTTCCGCGCCGAGCGGCCGGACATGGTGCATGGCCACATGCCGATCATCGGCTTCCTGGCCCGTCTCGCCGCGCGCATCGCCGGAGTGCGACGCGTGGCCTATACCTGTCACGGCTACCTCTTCAACCAGCCCGGCCCCTGGTGGCGGCGAAAGCTCGGCCTGCTCGTCGAGTGGCTGGGCGGCCGGTTGACCGACGTCTACCTGACCGTCTCGGCCGAGGAGGCGGCGGACGCGAGGCGGCTCGGCATCGCCCGCGCGGCGGTTGCGGTGGGCAACGGCCGCGATCCCGCGCTGTTTCGCCCCGATCCCGCCGCCCGCGTCGCGCTGCGGGCGGCGATGCGGGTGCCCGAGGATCGCGTCGTGGTGGTCGTGGTCTCCCGCCTGGTGCGCCACAAGGGCCACCCCGAGCTGCTGGCGGCGATGCGCCTGGTGCCGGAGGCGGAGCTCTGGGTCGTCGGCGAGCGCCTGGCCTCCGACCACGGCACGGACGTCGAGGCGGCGTTCGCGGCGTCGGCGCTCGGCGACCGGCTGCGCCGGCTCGGCTATCGCGAGGACATCCCGGCGATCCTGGCGGCGTCCGACGTTTTCGTGCTGCCCAGCCACTTCGAGGGCCTGCCGATGTCGGTGATCGAGGCCATGCTGGTCGGACTGCCCGTGGTCGCGACGGCGATCCGCGGCCCGCGCGAGCAGGTGGTGGACGGCGTCACCGGCCTCTTGGTGCCGCCGCGCGAGGTGGCAGCGCTGGCCGCGGCGCTGGCGCGGCTCGCCGCCGATCCGGCGCTGCGCCGCTCGATGGGCCAGGCCGGCCGCGCCCGCGCGCTGGCGCTCTACGACGAGGCGCAGGTGATCGGGCGCACGCTGGACGTGCTCGGCCTGTAGCCACTCGCGGATTGCCCGGCACCGCCGCCCCGGCTAATCCGGCCCGCGAGCATTCGTCCGGAGTGCCATGACCGACATCGTGCCGATCCGCCGCGCCCTGATCTCCGTCTCCGACAAGGCGGAACTTGTGCCGCTCGCCGCCGCGCTGGCGGCGCGCGGCACGCAGATCCTGTCCACCGGCGGCTCGGCGCAGGCGCTGCGCACCGCCGGCGTCGCCGTCACCGAGGTCTCCGAGCACACCGGCTTCCCGGAGATCCTCGACGGGCGCGTGAAGACCCTTGCGCCGCAGATCCACGGCGGCATCCTCGGCCGACGCGACGACCCGACGCATCGCCAGGCACTGGCGGCACACGGCATCGCGCCGATCGACCTCGTGGTGGTCAATCTCTATCCGTTCGAGCAGGCGGTGGCGGCCGGCGCGCCGTTCGACGTCGCGATCGAGAACATCGACATCGGCGGCCCGGCGCTGCTGCGCGCGGCGGCCAAGAACCACGAATTCGTCACCGTGCTGATGGACCCCGCGCAATACGCCGCGGTGCTCGGCGAGATCGCGCAGCAGGGCGGCACCGGCATGACCACCCGCCGCCGCCTTGCCGCCGAGGCGTTCGCGCGCACCGCCGCCTACGACGCCGCCGTCGCCGGCTGGTTCGCCGCGCAGCACGCCGAGCCGTTCCCCGCGCGCATCACTATCGCCGGCGTGCGGCGCCAGACGCTGCGCTACGGCGAGAACCCGCACCAGCAGGCCGCCTTCTACGCCGCCGGCGACCGGCCCGGCGTCGCCACCGCGCGGCAGGTGCAGGGCAAGGAGCTATCCTACAACAATCTCAACGACACCGACGCGGCGATCGAATGCGCCGCCGAGTTCGAGGCGCCGACGGCGGTGATCGTCAAGCACGCCAACCCCTGCGGCGTCGCGTCGGCGGCCTCGCTCACCGACGCCTGGCGGCTGGCGCTGCGCTGCGATCCGGTCTCCGCCTTCGGCGGCATCGTCGCGGTGAACCGCACGCTCGACGCCGCCACGGCCGCGCAGATCGCGGCGATCTTCACCGAGGTGATCGTCGCGCCCGACGCCGACGCCGACGCGCTGGCGCTGCTCGCGCGCAAGAAGAACCTGCGCCTGCTGCTGACCGGCGCACTGCCCGATCCCGCCGCTCCCGGCACCAGCTTCCGCAGCCTCGCCGGCGGCTTCCTGGTGCAGACCCGCGACGCCGGCCGGGTGGCGCCGGAGCGGCTCGATCGCGTCACGCGCCGCGCCCCGACCGACGCCGAGCTTGCCGACCTGATCTTCGCGTTCCGCGTCTGCAAGCACGCGAAATCCAATGCCATCGTCTACGCCCGCGACGGCGCGACCGTCGGCATCGGCGCCGGGCAGATGAGCCGGGTGGACAGCGCGCGCATCGCCGCCTGGAAGGGTGCGGAGGCGGCGAAGGCGGCCGGTCTTCCGGCGCCGCTGACGCAAGGCAGCGTTGTCGCCTCGGACGCTTTCTTCCCGTTCGCCGACGGGCTGCAGGCCGCCGTGCAGGCCGGCGCGACGGCGGTGATCCAGCCCGGCGGGTCGCTGCGTGACGCCGAGGTGATCGCCGCGGCCGATGCAGCTTGCGTCGCCATGGTCTTCACGGGCATGCGCCACTTCCGGCACTGAGAGCCGGCGGGGCGCGGCTCAGCGCGCCGCGAGCGAACAGGCGCGGACCCGCGCCGGCGCGCTGAGATAGCCACCGAGCATCCCCGCCACCTGGCAGGCGCTTGGCCGCCGGTGCAGGCGTGCCGCCGGCTGGCGATTCAGGTTGATCAGCAGCACGCCGCCGCCGGCCAGCGCCAGGCGCAAGGTGCCGCGGCGGATCGCCCGCAGGTAGAGCGGCTCCGGTCCGCCGATGCCGCTGACGATACCCGCCCCCACCGCCGCGACCCGGTCGCGATACGCCGCCGCGAGTTCCGGCGTGTGGGAGTGGTAGAGGCCGACCGCCACGTTCCAGTCCCCGCCCGCGTCGCCGGCTTGCAACTGGCGCAGGTAGCGCGCGGCATACTCGGCGTTGACCTCGGGATCGAACGCCTCCTCGAGCGTGTGGAACGCCCCGGGATGCATCTGCAGATCGACCTGCATGCAGCCGACATCCATGAAGGTCACGCCGCGCGCCAGCGCCTGGCGCGCCCAGACCACCGCGGCGGCCTTGCTGTCGAAGAAGTAGCCCTGGCCGTCCGCGTCGATGGTCCACGGCCAGGCCCGCACGTCGCCCATGGCGGTGATCGGCCGGCCGCTCTCGACCTTCGCGATGGTGCCGAGCAGGCCGGGCGGCAGGCCGTGCCGCTGCTCCGCAGCCTGCACCGCTTCGGTGCAGAGCGCGCTCTGCACCACCGCCCAGGTCTGTGGCGGCACCTGCGGCGGCTTTGGCGCGGCTGCCTGGCCCGGGTTCGGCGCCGCGTCCTCCGGCGACGCCGAGGCGCGCGCGGCCGGGCCCGCCAGCAGCAGCAGCGATGCCGCGAGCAACGCAAGTCCGGTACGCCGCGGGCGGGCTCGCCGCATCTGCCGTCAGCTCTCCGTGAAAGCCGGGCAACCTATGGGGCCGGGGGCGCGGAGGCAACCCCGGGCGCCCCCGCTGCGGCGCACCCGCGCTGATCGGCCGCCGGCTTGATCCCCGCCGCCCGCGCCGGCATTTTGCCGCGATGCGCAACTTCTCCGATCTGTCGGAACGCGAAATCCTCGCCCTCGCCATCAGCAGCGAGGAGGAGGACGGCCGCATCTACGCCGACTTCGCCGAGGGCCTGCGCGACGACTACCCCGCCAGCGCCCGCGTCTTCACCGAGATGGCGGCGGAGGAAGGCGAGCACCGCCGCCGGCTCATCGAGCTCTATCAGCAGAAATTCGGCGAGCACATCCTGCTGATCCGCCGCCACGACGTGAGCGGCTTCGTCGCCCGCCGGCCGGTCTGGCAGTTCCGCCCGCTCGGCCTCGACGTGGTGCGCCGCCAGGCCCAGCTGATGGAGCTGGAGACCGGCCGCTTCTACCGCCGCGCCGCCCAGCGCACCTCCGACGCCTCGATCCGCATGCTGCTCGGCGACCTGGCGGACGCCGAGGTGCAGCACGGCAACCTGGCGGACCGGCTAGTCGAGGAGAACCTGCCCCAGAAGGTGCGCGACGAGGAGGACGAGGCCTCCCGCCGCATGTTCCTGTTGCGCGTGATCCAGCCGGGCTTGGCGGGGCTGATGGACGGCTCGGTCTCCACGCTCGCGCCGGTGTTCGCCGCCGCCTTCGCGACCGGCCGCTCCTGGGAGGCCTTCGTCGTCGGGCTGGCCGCCTCGATCGGCGCCGGCATCTCGATGGGCTTCGCCGAGGCGCTGTCGGACAACGGCAGCCTCACCGGCCGCGGCGCGCCGTTGGCGCGCGGCGGTATCTGCGGCCTGATGACGGCGCTCGGCGGCATCGGCCACACCCTGCCGTTCCTGATCGCCGATTTCTGGACCGCCATCACGGTGGCGGTCGCCGTGGTGATCGTCGAACTGGCGGTGATCAGCTGGATCCGCTGGCGCTTCATGGACACGCCGCCCGTCTCTGCCGCCTTCCAGGTGGCATTCGGCGGTGCCCTGGTGTTCGCCACGGGTATCCTGATCGGCAGCAGTTGAGCCGGGCGCCGCACGCCGTGTGACCGGGGTCACGCCGGCGGCGCGCCGAAGCGAGCTTCCGATTGCCCGCGCCGGCTCCTAAGCTATCGTGACGCACGACGAAGGGGGGCAGGATGGGCGACCGGCTGGACCGCGTGCGCGCGCCGCTGAACGACCGATGCAGCTGACCTTGACCGTGCTGCGCTGCCCGGACGCCGTGCCGCCGCAGACGCGGCAGGTGAGCGGCGGCGAGTTCTCGCTCGGCCGCGGCCCGGAGAACGACTGGGTGCTGCCCGACCCCGACCGTCACCTCTCCAAGCGGCACTGCATGCTGGCTTTCCGCTCCGGCGCCTGGCAGGTCGCCGACCTCAGCACCAATGGGACCTTTCTGAACCGGGAGGCCGAGCCGCTCGGCCAGGGGGCGCCGCGCATCGTGCACGACGGCGACCGGCTGCGGCTCGGCGCCTACGAGATCGAGCTGCGCCTGGCCGAGCAGGCCGGCATGGGCACCGGTGGCGCCGCGCGCCGGCCAGGCAGCGACCCCCGGACTGACGATCCGTTCGGCGACGATCCGTTCCGCGCCCCCGCGGCCAACCCGTTCCACGAGGACCCGCTGCTCGCCGGGTCCGACCCGTTCGGCGGGGCGACGCCGGACCCATTCGGCGCGCCGCACGCCGCGGGCGTCAACCTGCCGCCGGATTTCGACCCGCTGGCGCCCGAGCCGGAGTCCGCCTTCACCGGCCCGACGCAGCCCGACCACACGCCCTCGGTCGGCGACGCCTTCCGCCCGCCGCCGCAGGCGCCCTCGCTGCTGCCCGACGACTGGGATCTCGATCTCACGCCGGCCGCCCCCGCCGCGCGCGCGCCGCGCACGGCCCCCTCGCCGACACCGCTGCCGCAGGCTCCCGTGCCCGCCGCGCCGTCACCGGCCCCGCTCCCCACCCTCGCCCCCCAGGCGGAGCAGCCGGTCCGGCCGCCGCCCCGGCCTGCCCCAGTCGCCCCGCCGGTCGCGTCCCCGGTCGCACCTCCAGTCGCGCCGCCCGCCTTGCCTCCGGTCGCGCCGCCCGTTTCACCTCCGGTCGCCGCGCCCCCGGGCGCGCCCCCGGTCGCGCCGGCGGGGGAGGGCGGACTGATGGCCGCCTTCCTGCACGGCGCCGGGCTGGCCGACGCAGCGCCCGCCGATCCGCGCGCCACGATGCAGGCACTCGGCGCCGCCTTCCGCGCGCTCGTCGCCGGGCTGCGCCAGGCGCTGATCGCGCGCGCCGCCATCAAGGGCGAGTTCCGCATCGAGCAGACGATGATCCGCAGCCGCGGCAACAACCCGCTGAAATTCTCCGCCGACGACGACGACGCGCTCTCCGCCCTGCTCGGCGTCGGCCGCCGCACCGACATGGCGCCCGCCGCCGCCGTCGCCGACGCGCTGCGCGACATGCGCCTGCACGAGCTCGCCGCGATGGCCGCCATGCAGAGCGCCGTGCGCTCGCTGCTCGCGCGCTTCGACCCCGCGCAGATCCGTGCTGCGACCGAGCAGGGCGGCGGCCTGGCCGTGGTGCCGGCACAACGCAAGGCGCGTGCCTGGGACGCGTTCGAGAAGCTGCACGGCACCACCACCCAGGCGCTGGCCGACGATTTCGACAGCGTGTTCGGCAAGGCTTTTGCGCGCGCCTACGAGCAGGCGCTACGCGAGGCGAGTGAACGGGAGCCCCGCGCATGAAGCGACGACAGGTCCTGCTGCTCGGCGCGCTGGCGGCGGCGCGCTGCGCGCCGCCGCCGCCGCCGCCGCCGCCGGTGCTCACGCTGACCATCAATGCCGGGCCGGACATCAACCCCGACGCCGCCGGCCATCCGGCGTCCGTGGCGGTGCGCATGTTCAACCTCAACGCCACGGCAAAATTCGAGCGCGCCGACGTGTTCGCGCTCACCGACCGCGAGCGCGACACGCTCGGCGACGACGACGCGGGATCGGAGGAGTTCGTGCTCAGCCCCGGCGAGAATCGCACCATCACGCGCGAGCTGAAGAAGGGCGTGCAGTTCATCGGCATCGCCGTGCTGTTCCGCGATATCGACCATGCGACCTGGCGCGCCATCGCCCCGGTCGCCGCCAACGGGCCGAGCAAGCTCACGCTCAAGCTGGCGAAGATCACGGCTTCGCTCGCGCCGAGCTGAGGAAAATGCTACGCTCGCGAATCATCGCGCGCAGGGGACGGCGCACACCGGGATGACCTGGTCGAACAGGGTCGTGTGGCAGGAAGGCATGTTCCTGCGCGCCCAGCATTTCCAGCAGCAGGACCGCTACCTGGACTCGCTGGTGCGCGCCCGCGTCACCGGCCTGCGCCCGCACCCCTGGGGCATGACGGAGATGGCGGTCGATCGCGACCTGCTCAGCACCGGCCGCTTCGCGCTGAGCAACGCCGCCGGCGTGTTCGAGGACGGCACGCCCTTCGCCATCCCCGGCGAGACCGACCATCCCGCGCCCCTCGAGTTGCCGGACACCGCGCGCAACGTGCTCGTCTATCTCGCCGCGCCGGTGCGCCAGCCCGGTGCGGTGGAGATCGCCGGCGCCGACGGCACCGAGGGCCGCTACGCGCTGCACGGGTTTGAGGCGTACGACACGCATTCCGCCTCGCCGCAGCCGGCGGAGCTGCAGATCGGCCGGCTGCGCCTGCGCTACATGCTGGAGAGCGAAGACCGCGCCGGCTATCTCTGCATCGGCCTGGCCCGCATCAACGAGGTTGCCGCCGACCGCCGCGTCACGCTCGACGACCGCTGGATCGCCCCGGCGCTGGTCTGCTCGGCGACCCCGCCGCTCGCCGGCCTGCTCACCGAGCTCTCCGGCATGCTGAACCAGCGCGGCGAGGCGCTGGCCGCCCGGCTGACCGCGCCCGGCGCGCGCGGCGTCGCCGAGGTGGCGGACTTCCTGCTGCTGCAATCGGTGAACCGCTGGCAGAAGCTGCTGAGCCACTGGGCCGACGCCGGCAACGTGCATCCGGTCGATCTCTACGCGACGCTCGTGCAGATGGCCGGCGAGTTCGCGACCTTCACCGAAACCACGCGCCGGCCGAACGCCTATCCGGCCTACCGGCACGAGGACCTGCAGCGCAGCTATGCCCCGGTCGTCGCCGATCTGCGCCGCTCGCTCTCCGCGGTGATCGAGGCGACTGCGGTCGCGATCCCTCTGCAGGAGCGCCGGCACGGCGTGCGCGTCGGGCCGATCGTCGACCGCAACATCCTGCGCGCCGCCAGCTTCGTGCTGAGCGTGCAGGCGGACGTGCCGACCGAAACCTTGCGCCGCCTGTTCCCGAGCCAGGTCAAGATCGGCGCCGTCGAGCAGATCCGTGAGCTGGTCAACGTAGCCCTGCCGGGCATCGCCGTGCGGCCGCTGCCCGTCGCGCCGCGGCAGATCCCGTTCTACGCCGGCGCCACCTACTTCGAGCTCGATCGCAACAGCCCGCACTGGCAGCAGATGCAGTCCTCCGGCGGCTTCGCGATCCACGTCTCCGGCGACTTCCCGAACCTCAATCTCGAGCTTTGGGCGATCCGCGGCTGAGAGGGAAGGCTGCCGACATGAGCGACAACCCGTTCTCGGAACCGGACGACAGCGACCGCACGATCATCCGCCCGGCGCCGGGCGGCCGCCGCGCCGCCGCGCCGGAGTCGGCGGCCGCCCCGCCGTCGGCGCAGCGAAGCGCGCGCGCCGAGCCGGTCGAGGCCGCGTCGGTCGTCGGCGAGGCCGTGGCGATCCCCGCCGCCGGCCTCTCGTCGCTGGTCGCCGCGGCGCAGCCGCTGCTGCAGCTGCTGGCACGCCTGCGCAACACCGTCAGCCCGCCCGACCCCGGCGACCTGCGCGAGCGCGCGGTGCGCGAGATGCGCGGCTTCGAGGCCCGCGCCCGCGACGCGGAAATCCCGATGGAGCAGCTGCGCCCGGCGCACTACGCGCTCTGCGCCAGCCTCGACGACGCCGTGCTGAACACGCCGTGGGGCAGCACCGGAACCTGGGACGCGCGCTCGCTGGTGTCCACCTTCCACCAGGAGGTCCGCAGCGGCGAGCGCTTCTTCGACCTGCTCGCCCAGGTCAGGCAGAACCCCGGAAAATTCCTGCCGGTGCTCGAGCTGATGTATCTCTGCCTGTCGCTCGGCTTCCAGGGCCGCTACCGCCTGTCGCCGCGCGGCCCCGGCGAGCTCGAGAAGCTGCGCGAGGAAACCTACGCGCTGCTGGTGCGCAATCGGCCGGCCGCGGAGCCGGAGCTGTCGCCGCACTGGCAGGGTGTCGCGGCACCCTACCGTCCAGCGCGGTTCATCGTGCCGATGTGGGTCGCCTGGAGTGCCGCGGCGGCCGGCATCGCCGGCCTGTTCATCTGGTTCTCGATCGGCCTGAACGCCCGCTCCGACCAGCTGTTCGAGCGCATGGCGCACGCCCCACCCGACCACATGCCGCAGATCGCCCGCGGCCCGGTGCAGCCGCCGGCCCCGCCGCCGCCATCCGACGAGCCGACGCTCGTGGACAAGCTGCGCACCTTCCTCAAGCCGGAGATCGACCAGGGCCTCGTCGCCGTGCTCGGCACGCCGACCATGCCGATCGTGCGCATCCGCAACCGCGGCATGTTCCCCTCCGGCACCGCCAGCCTGCAGCAGGGTTTCTTGCCGCTGCTGCGCCGTATCGGGGAGGCGCTGAAGCAGGAGCAGGGGCACGTGACGGTGTATGGCTACACCGACAACCAGCCGATCCGCACGGTGCGCTTCCCGTCGAATTTTCAGCTCTCCGCCGCACGTGCCGAGGCGGCCGCGGCGATCATCGCGCAGGCGATGGGCGATACCTCGCGCATTTCCGCGGAGGGGCGGGCCGACGCCGACCCGATCGCCTCCAACGCGACGCCGGAAGGACGCGAGGAGAACCGGCGCATCGAAGTCGTGCTGAACCGGCAGGGATAGCAGGTCATGGGATCCGTGCTTCGCTTCCTCGGCTCGCGCTGGTTCCTCAGCTTCATCGGCATCGCCCTGCTGGCGGCGCTGGTCTGGTTCCTCGGGCCGCTGCTGGCGTTCCTGGAAAGCTGGATCGTGCGGCTCGTCATCATCCTGGTGATGCTGCTGCTCTGGTTCGGCATCAACCTGCTGATGGACCGACGGCGCAAGAAGCAGGAAAGCGCGCTCACGGAGGGTGTAGCCGCCGCGGCGCCCGATCCGACGGCGGTCGCCTCGGCCGAGGAAACCGCCGCGCTGCGCGAGCGCATGACGAACGCGCTCGGAGCCCTGAAAAAGGCACGCGGCACCCGCGGCTATCTGTACGAGCAGCCCTGGTACGTCATCATCGGGCCGCCCGGCGCAGGCAAGACCACGGCATTGCTGAACGCCGGCCTGCGGTTTCCGCTGGCGGCGGAGATGGGGCAGGGCGCGGTCGCCGGCGTGGGCGGCACGCGCCTTTGCGACTGGTGGTTCACCGAGGACGCGGTGCTGATCGACACCGCCGGCCGCTACACCACGCAGGATTCCGACGCCGCGGTCGATCGCGCGGGGTGGAGCGGCTTCCTCGATCTGCTGAAGCGCACGCGCGAGCGCCAGCCACTCAACGGCGTCATCGTCGCGATCGCGCTGACCGATATCGGCGCCGCCCCGGCCGACGAGCGGCTGGCCCATGCGCGCGCCATCCGCCGGCGCATCAAGGAGATCACCGAGCGGCTGGCGGTGCGCGTTCCGGTCTACGCGCTGTTCACCAAGGCCGACCTGCTCGCCGGCTTCACCGAGTTTTTTGACGATCTCGACCGGGAGAAGCGCTCCCAGGTCTGGGGCGTCACCTTCCCGCTCGAAAAAAAGGAGGCGGGTCCGGTCGCTGCGTTCGCGGCCGAATTCCGTGCCCTCGTCGAGCGGCTGAACGCGCGCCTCTATGACCGTCTCCAGGCCGAGCGCAGCCCCGATCGCCGCGCGCTGCTCGCCGGCTTCCCCGCCCAGGTGGCGAGCCTCGAGCAGCCGATCGCCGAGTTCCTCCAGGAGGCGTTTGCTGGCTCGCGGCTCGATCCCGCGCCGTTCCTGCGCGGCGTCTACATGGCCTCCGGCACGCAGGAGGGCACGCCGATCGACCGGCTGACGGGCGCGCTGTCGCGCGCCTTCGGCCTCGACCAGCGGCGCGCGCCGAGCCTGCGGCCGGAGCAGGGGCGCAGCTATTTCCTGGCGCGGCTGCTGAAACAAGTGATCTTCGGCGAGGCGATGCTGGTCTCGCGCAACCCCGCGGCGGCGCGGCGAATGACGTTCGCGCGCGCCGGCGGCTACGCGCTCGCCGCGCTGGCATTCCTGCTCTGCGGCGGCGCGCTCTGGCAGCTGCACGCCGCCAACAGCGCCGAGGTCACCGACAGCGAGAAGGCGTTTGCGCAGTACGCGCAGATGGCGCAAGCGCTGCCGCTCGACCCCGTCAAGGAAGCCGACCTGCCGCGCTACGTGCCGCTGCTCGACGCGGCGCGCGCCCTGCCGCACGGCTACGCCGCGGGGCCGGGCGCGCTGTCCTGGGTCGGCTTCGGCCTGTCGCAGACCGCCAAGCTCGGCACCGGCGCGCGCGCGGTGTATCGCAACGCGCTGCAATACGTGTTGCTGCCGCGGCTGATCTGGCGGCTCGAAAGCGAGATGCGCGGCTCGCTGGACCGGCCGGACTTCCTCTACGAGGCGACGCGCATCTACCTGATGCTCGGCAGCCAGGGCCCGCTCGACAAGGGGTTGGTGCGGAGCTGGATGCACTACGACTGGGAGGCGTCCTATCCCGGCGCGACCGCCGCACCGGCCCGCGAGTCGCTGGCGCGTCACCTGGACGCGCTGCTCGAGCAGCCGCTGCCGCAGATCACGCTCGACGGCGCGCTGGTGGCGGCCGCGCGCGCCACGTTCAGCCGGCTGAGCCTCGCGCAGCGCGTCTATTCCCGCATCAAGCCTTCGACCGCCGCGCAGGCGATGCCGCCCTGGCGCCCCGCGGACGCGCTCGGCCCGGCGGGGGCGCGGGTGTTCATCCGCGCCTCGGGCAAGCCGCTGACCGACGGCATTCCCGGTTTCTTCACCGTCGAGGGGTTCCATCGGGTGCTGCTGCCGGCACTCGGTACGGTGGGCCGTGAGGTCGCCGGCGAGAGCTGGGTGCTCGGCAGCCGTGCCGAGGTCGCTCCGAACAGCCCGCAGCTGCGCGATATGGAGCAGGGCGTGGTCGGGCTGTACACCGCTGATTATGCGAAACAGTGGGACGCCATGTTGGCGGATCTCGATCCGGTGCCGCTGCGCAACCTCCAGCAGGGGTCGCAGGACCTCTACATTCTGTCCTCGCCGCAATCGCCGATGCGCGACCTGCTCACCTCGATCGCCCGCCAGCTCACCTTGTCCAAGCCGCCGCCGCCCTTGCCGGGTGCCGCGGGCGCGGCGGGGCAGGCCGGCCAGGCGGCGGCGCAGCAGGCGGCGACCAGCGCGACGACGCAGTTGGCCGGCCTGTTCACCACGCCCAACAACGGCCCGCCGCCTCCACCGCCCGGCTCGGTGATCGACGAGCGCTACAAGGCGCTGCGCGACTTCGTGGGCTCCGGGCCGGGCGCGCCGATCGATCAGGTGCTGAAGCTGATGAACGATCTCCAGCAGCAACTCGCGCAGCTTGCCGCAGCCCCGGCCGGCGGTGCGGCCGCGCCCGCGGCGGCCGTGGGCAACGACCCCGCCATGCTGCTGCGCGCCGAGACCTCGCGCGATCCGCAGCCGGTTTCCCGCTGGCTGCAGGCGATGCTGGTCAGCGGCACGGCGCTGCGCGCCGGCGGTGCGCGGGCGCAAGTCGCGGCCGCCTTCAACGGCGGCGGTGGCGGCGGCGGAGCCGGCGGCGGGGGTGGCGGCGGGGGAGGGGGAGGCGGCCCGGCCAATCTCTGCCGCGCGGCGGTGACCGGGCGCTATCCGTTCGTCGCGGGGTCGCCCAACGACATTCCGCTCGACGATTTTGCGCGGCTGTTCGCGCCGGGTGGACTGCTCGACGGGTTCTTCAACACGCAGCTCCGGCCCTATGTCGACATGTCGGGACGCGCATGGCGGCCGCAGGCCGTCGACGGCATACCGGCGCCGGTCGCGGCCGGCGACCTCGCCCAATTCCAGCGCGCCGGAGCGATCCGCGACCTGTTCTTCGGGGCCGGCGGCAACACGCCGACGGTGCGTTTCGACATCACGCCGGTCAGCCTCGATCCCGGCGCGAAACAGGTGACGCTCGAACTGGGCGGTGTCACCGTGACCTACGCGAACGGGCCGCAGCGCTCGACGCAGATCGTCTGGCCGGGGCCGAACGGAATGGAGAATGCCCGCTTGGTGTTCGATCCGCCGCCGTCAGGCGGGACCGGGGCCGTGCAGGCCTCCGGCCCCTGGGCGCTGTTCCGGCTGTTCAGCCAGGGCAATCTCCAGCAGGCGGGATCGGCCGACCGCTACACGCTCGCCTTCCAGCTCGGCGAGCGGCAGGCCACCTTCGAAATCCGCGCGGGGTCGGTGCTGAACCCGTTCTCGCCCGGGACCTTGCGGGACTTCCGGTGCCCGGCGCTGGCCTCCCAGTAGCCGGCGCCGAGGTGCTGGACGGCGCGGCGTGCGGCTTCTTCGGCAAGATCCCCGCGCGCGGCGACTTCGTGCGCGCCGGCCTGCCGCGCAGCTTCGTCGAACCCTGGGATGCCTGGCTGCAAGCGGTCCTCGCCGGCAGTCGCGCGCTGCTCGGCGCGGGTTGGCTGCCGGCTTGGCTGGAGGCGCCGATCTGGCGCTTCGCGCTGGCTCCCGGCATCGCCGGCCCCGATAGCGTGCTCGGCCTGTGGGTCCCGAGCGTCGATCGCGCCGGGCGGCATTTTCCGCTCACCCTGGCATGCGTGGCCCCCGGCGGCACGGCCGCGGCCCTGCAGGAGTCCGGCGGTGCTTGGCTGGACGCGGTCGAGCGGATCGGGCTCGCGGCACTCGAGCAGGACACCCCGCCCGAAACGATCGCCGAACAGCTGCGCGCCGCCGCCCCCGCCTGCGCGCTGCACGCAGCGCCGGAGCAGGCGGCGACGCGATGGTGGACCGAGGGTGGCCCGTTCGTCGTGTCGCGGCGCATGGCATTGCCGGGCCTGCCGGACGCGCCCGGCTTTGCCGCGATGCTGTCGGACGCGGCGGAGCCGCGCGCATGACCCAGGACGCCGCGAACAGCGCGACCGGCGGCCGCTTCCGCTCGGCGGGCGCGACGCACGCCGGCGCGGTGCGCAGCTACAACCAGGACCACTACGTGAACCGGCCGGATCTCGGCCTGTGGGCGGTCGCCGACGGCGCCGGCGGCCACCAGGACGGCCACGTCGCCGCCGGCATGATCGCCGAGGCGCTGGAGGCCATCCCGCCCGGCCTCGGTGCGGGCGAGATGCTCGCCCAGGTCCGCCACCGCATGACCGAGACGCACGACAGGCTGCGGGCCGAGGCGGCGCAGCGCGCCGGCCAGGCGACCATCGCCTCCACCGTCGTCGTGCTGCTGGCCTGCGATGCGCATTTCGCCTGCCTCTGGGCCGGCGATTCCCGCGCCTACCTGCTGCGCGCCGGTCGGTTCACGCAGGTCACGCGCGACCACAGCCTGGTGCAGGAGCTGGTCGAGGCCGGCGCCATCACCGCCGAGCAGGCGGAGCGTCACCCGCACGCCAACGTCATCACCCGCGCGATCGGCGCGGATGTCGAGCTGGAGCTGGACAAGGTGACCGACCGGCTGCTGCCGGGCGACCGTTTCCTGCTGTGCAGCGACGGCGTCAGCAAGACGCTGCCCGAGGCGGAGCTGGCGGCCGTCCTGGCCGACCTATCGGACGAGCCGCGTCCGGACCGGCTGATCGCCGCGGCGCTGGCGCGGGAGGCAACCGACAACGTGACGACGGTGGCGGTCGAAGTGACGCGCTGAAGCAATGCCGCTAATCGCGGCGTCGGCGCTGGCGCGCTACCACGCGATCTCCTGGTTCCGGTAGTCCACGAACACGTGCCCGCCGGTGCGCCGGCGCTTCTCCAGCGTCTCCGCGATGCCGCGCGTGCTGGTCGCCACATCGAGCGGCGCGCCGCTGCCCCCCATGTCCGTGCGCACCCAGCCGGGATGCACGCTGAGGATGGTGCGGCCGGCGCCACGGCGCGCGGCGAAGCTGCGCGTCAGCGTATTCAGCGCGGCCTTGCTGGCGCGATATAGCTCCCAGCCGCCGGCGGTGTTGCCGGCGACGCTGCCGAGGCCGGAGGTCATGAAGCCGATCGTGCCGTCCGGCGCGACGCGCTCGATCAGCCGGTCGGCGAGCCGGACCGGGCTGATCGCATTCGTCGTGAGCACGCGGTCGATATCGGCCTGGGCCACCTCACTGATCGGCAGGTCGCGCGCCGCGGAGATGCCGGCGTTGACGAACAGCAGATCGAATTTTTCCGCAGCCAGCCGTTCCGCCAGAGAATCGACCTGGCCGACATCGTTCATGTCCAGCGTCTCGACGCGCAGCCTGTCCTGGAACTCCCGGCGCAGTGCGTCGAGCGCGTCGGAGGGCGTGCGCACGGTCGCGAGGACGCGCCAGCCGCGCCGCAGATGCTCATGCACGAGGCCGAGGCCGAGGCCGCGCGAGGCGCCGATGATCAGCGCACTGCCCGGCGTCGCGCCGTCGCCGTGCGTTCCGCTCATTGTCGATCTCCCGGAATTTGCTGATCCAGATAGGTCGGGCGGAGCCGGGCGCAACCCGGGCGGATCAGGCCGTCTCCTCCCGCGCGATCTCGGCGAACACCTCCTCCGTGTGCTCGCCGAGACGCGGCGCCGGCCGGCGGAAGCCGCCGGGCGTGCCGTCGAGGCGCGGCACGACGTTCGGCATCGCCACCTCGCCCATGCCCTCGTCCGGCAGGCGCACGAACGCTTCCCGGCCGATGACATAGGGATGATCCACCAGCTCGGCGATCGAGCAGACCGGGCCCACCGTCACCGCAGCCGCCGCGAACAGGGCGAGGTTCTCGGCCTGCGTGCGTTGCGCGATGAACGCGCCAATGATGCCGTCGAGTTCGTCGCGATGCGCCACGCGGTCGGTGTTGGTGCGGAAGCGCGGATCGTCGGCCAGCGCCGCCCCGCCGATCGTGCGCAGGATGCGCTCGGCCATCGACTGCATGGAGCCGGACATCGCGACGTAGCGGCCGTCCTCGCAGGCATAGACGTTGCGCGGTGCCGACTGGGTGGACTGGTTGCCGGTGCGGATCTCGGCCTGGCCGGTCAATGAGAAATTCGCGGCCGCCGCGCCGAGCACGGAGACCATCGGCTCGAACAGCGAGAGGTCGATCACCTGGCCGCGCCCGCCGTTCGTCTCGATCTGGCGCAGCGCGACCATCGTGGCGTACGCGCCGTAGAGGCCGGCGATCATGTCGGCGAGAGCGAGCGGGGGCACCGCGGGCGGCTTGTCCGGAAAGCCGTTGAGATGTGCAAAGCCGGACATCGCCTCCACCAGCGTGCCGAAGCCCGGACGGTCGCGATACGGTCCGGTCTGTCCCCAGCCGGAGACGCGCAGCACGATCAGCGCGGGATTGACGGCGTGCAGCGCGTCCGCGCCGAAGCCCCAGCGCTCGAGCGTGCCGGGAACAAAATTCTCGACGAGCACCTGGCTGCGCACCAGCAGATGGCGAAATCGAGCGCGCCCCTCCTCCGCCTTGATGTCCAGTGCGACGCTGCGCTTGTTGCGGCCATACACCTTCCAGTGCGTGTCCTGGCCTTTGGTGCGCCAGTTGCGCAGGTCGTCGCCACGGCCGGGCTGCTCGATCTTTATGACGTCGGCACCGAAATCGGCGAGCAGCATGGTCGCCATGTTGCCGGCGACGAGGCGCGACAGGTCGAGCACGCGCACGCCATGCAGCGGGCCGTGCCTTTCCGGCTCGAAGTCGCGCCTCGGCAGAGCGGCCGTCATCGCGCGGCGCGCCGGCGGATCGCGGCGTCGCGCTCCAGCACCGCGCGCGCCTGGTCGACGACCGGCAGGTCGAGCATGCGGCCTTCGTGCTGCACGGCGCCGCTGCCCTCGCGCAACCCTGCTTCGAAGGCGGCGACGATGCCCTGCGCGTTCGCGATCTCCTCGGCGGTCGGAGAAAATTCCTCGTTCAGCACCGTCACCTGGTTGGGATGGATGCAGGAGGCGCCCGCGAAACCGAGCCGCCGGGCGCGGCGCACCACCGCGCGGAACGCCTCGATGTCGGAAAAATCGGCGATCGAGCCGACATAGCCGAACGGCAGCACGCCCGCGGCGCGCGCGGCGATCGCCGCCAGCATTTTCGGCACGAACAGGCTGTCCGCGTCCGGCACCATGCCCATCGCGCTGGAAAGATCCTCGCTGCCGACGGTAATGCCGATGACGCGCGGATGCGCCGCGGCGATCTCGTTGATGCGGGTGAGCCCCTCCGGCGTCTCGATCAGCAGCAGCAGGCCGGTGTGGCCGGCCGCCAGGCCGCGCTCGCGTTCCAGTTCGTCCAGCACTTCGGCGGCCGCGTGGACGTGCGCGGCGTTCGGCACTTTCGGCAGCAGCAGCGCCGTGACATCCGGGCCGACGCAGGCCTCCATGTCGGCGAGCGCCATGCGCCAGGGCCGGTTGATGCGCACCAGCACGTCGGGCCCGCCTGCCGCGACGATGCGCGCGGCCTCGGCAACGCGGCCGCGCGCTTCCGCCTTGCGCGCCGGCGGGATGCTGTCCTCGAGGTCGAGCAGGATGCCGTCCGCGCCGCGCTTGGCCGCGCCGGCGACGAAGCGGTCGTTGATGGCCGGGACGAACAGCAGCGACCGCCAGAGCGGCCGGCGGGATGTGGCGGGCGTGGTGTTCATGGTGTGGCACTCACGGCGGTGGAGTGTGGTCCTGTTCGGGCGCTGCGTTCAAGGCCCGCGCCTGCGGCGGGGTCGAGCGCATCGCGTTGCTGCCCGCGGCGATGGCTGTATGCTGGCCTTCGGGAGTGAACCAGGGACGGCAGAATGGGAGCGGACAAAAGCTGCCTCGCAGGTGTGCGGGTGCTCGACCTCTCGCAGTTCGAGGCCGGACCCTCCTGCACGGAGGCGCTGGCCTGGCTCGGCGCGGAGGTCGTGAAGGTCGAGAACCCGCGCGGCGGCGACCAGGGGCGGGGGATCAGCCTCGGCAACATCGAAGGCACGGATTCCCACTACTTCCTGATGCTGAACGCCAACAAGAAGTCGCTGGCGGTCAACCTGAAGGCGGCCGAGGGCGTCGCGCTGGTGAAGCGGCTTGCGCAATCCGCCGACGTCTTCGTCGAGAATTTCGCGCCGGGTGCGATCGAGCGCCTCGGCCTCGACTACCCGTCCATCCGTGCGGTCAATCCCGGCATCGTCTATGCGCAGGTGAAAGGGTTCGGCGAAGGCAGCCCGTACGCCGGCAATCTCGCCTTCGACATGATCGCCCAGGCCTGCGGCGGCGTGATGAGCGTCACCGGCATGCCGGACGGGCCGCCGGTCAAGCCCGGCCCGACCTTCGGCGACACCGGCACCGGCATGCTGCTCGCCATCAGCATTCTGGGCGCGCTCTACCGCCGCCGCGAAACCGGCGAGGGCCAGCTTCTTCAGGTCGCGATGCAGGACGCGATGCTGCACTACATGCGCATCGCCTTCGCCACCCAGGCCAAGAACGGCTACACGCCGGCGCGGCGCGCCGGTGCCGCGAGCGTCTCCGGCCAGAACGCGCCCTGCGGCATCTATCCGTGCCGGCCCGGCGGGCCGAACGACTACGTCTACATTTATACGAGCCGCGGCAACCCCGAGCACTGGCGCCGCCTGCTCGCGGTGATCGGGCGCGAGGATCTCGTGGACGATCCGCGCTTTGCCACCGGGCTCGCGCGCTCGCAGCACGCGGCGGAGCTCGACGCGATCATCGGCGAGTGGACGCGCGGGCGCGACAAGCATGAGGCGATGCGCGTGATCGGCGCCGCCGGCGTGCCGGCCGGCGCGGTGCTGGACACGCTGGAGCTGCACGACGACCCGAGCTTCGAGCAGCGGCGGATCATGCAGGTGATGCGCCACCCGGTGGCGGGTGGCGTGAAGATGCCGGCCTGGCCGGTGCGCCACGACGGCGCGCCGCCGCAGGTGCAACCCGCGCCGCTGCTCGGCGAGCACACCGCCGACGTGCTCGCCCGCTGGCTCGACCTGCCGCCCCCGGAGTTCGGCGCGCTTGAAGCGTCCGGCGTGGTCGGCACGAAGCAGCATGCGCGCACGCGCTGAACGGAGGGGCACATGGCGGAGCTGACGGGCTCGGAAATTCTGGCGCGCTGCCTCAGGAAGGAGGGGGTGGACACCTTCTTCTTCATCATGGGCGGGCCGATGCTGCTGGCGGAAGCCTCCTGCATCAAGGAGGGCCTTCGGCCGATCGACGTGCGCCACGAGCAGGCCGCGGTGTTCATGGCGCAGGCCTATAGCCGGCTGCTGCAAAAGCCCTCGGTGTGCATGGCGGCGAGCGGCCCCGGCGTGACCAACCTGATCACCGGCTGCGCCAACGCACTGATCGACTGCGCGCCGGTGGTGTCGTTCGGCGGATCGAGCCCGATCGGCCAGTTCGGCCGCCAGGTGTTCCAGGAGATCGACCAGCTCGCGATGATGCGGGGCTGCACGAAGTGGGCGGATCGCGTCTACAACCTCAAGCGCATCCCCGAGCAGGTGAACACCGCCTTCCAGAAGGCGATGAGCGGCAAGCCGGGCCCGACCTATCTCGATTTTCCCGGCGACATCCTCTACGCGAAAATCCCCGAGGAAGACGTGAAGTGGGAGCTGGCCGGCCGGCCGCTGCTGCGCGCCCGGCCGATGGGCGATCCCGAGCGCATCGACGCGCTCGTTGCCGCGCTGGAGCGGGCGCAACGGCCGGTGATCGTTTCGGGCAGCGGCGTGATCTGGTCGCGCGCGTGGGATGATCTGCGCCGCCTCGTGGAGACCGCCGGCATCCCGTTCTACACCACGCCGCAGGGCCGCGGCGTGCTGCCCGATGACCATTTTCTCTCCTTTCTGACGATGCGCAGCGCGGCATTCCGCGAGGCTGATCTGATCCTCGTTGTCGGGACGCGGATGAACTACATCATCAGCCACGCCGCGCCGCCGCGCTTCGCCGCCGACGCGGTGATCGCGCGCATCGACATCGACGCCGACGAAATCGCCACGGCCGCCCGCCGCGTCGACGTCGGCATCGTCGGCGATTGCCGCATGGTGCTGGAGCAAATTCTTGGCGCGATCGACGGCAAGGATCTCTCCGCGCGTTACGCGGACTGGCGGCGCAAGCTGCAGCACGGCGAGGCGGCAAAGCGCGAAGCTCCCGGCGCCAACCTCTGGTCGGAAGACGGCGACATCCACCCGCTGCGTCTCTGCGAAGAGATCAAGAATTTCATGCAGCGCGACGCCATCCTCGTGGTGGACGGCCAGGAAATCCTCAACTACGGCCGCCAGTCGATGCCGACCTACGCGCCCGGCCACCGGCTCAATTCCGGCCCGTTCGGCACGATGGGCGTCGGCCTGCCGTTCGGTCTCGGCGCAAAAGTCGCGAAGCCGGACAAGCAGGTCATCGTGGTGCACGGCGACGGCAGCTTTGGCCTGAACGCGATGGAACTGGACACCGCGGTGCGCCACAAGATACCGGTGCTGGTGGTGATCAGCCTGAACGGCGGCTGGACGGCCGACGCGAAGGGCGAAAAGCCCGGCCGTGCGCTCGGCTACACCCGCTACGACAAGATGGCCGAGGCGCTCGGCTGCCACGGCGAATACGTAACGCAACCCGAAGAAATCCGCCCGGCGCTGGAGCGTGCGCAGAAGCAGGTGGACGAGGGAAGGGTCGCGCTGGTCAACGTACGCACGGATTTCCGGGCGCGGGCGGGGACTTTGGCGTTCTCCGATTATTCGACGTAGCAGGCGATGCGAACGAGCCGAGCGGCTTTGCCGGCGTAACACGCGCGGGCGCCACCGCCCGGGCGAGGCGGTCAAACGCTGCGACCCCGACAACACCCCAGGACCGTCATTCCACGTCAGAAGGGAATATCACATGAGTTGCTGCAGGCATCCTGGACCACTGCGCCGGCGCGCCGTACTGTCGGGGCTTGCCACGCTGCCCGTTGCCGCAGCGGCGCCGCGCGCCAGCCGCGCTGCCGAGCCGACGCGCATCAAGTTGATCGCCTGGAATTACCAGGTCGAAACCGTCCAAGGCTTCGTCAGCGAGTTCGAAGCCGCCAACCCCGGCGTCAAGGTCGATGTCGAGTTCATCCCCTCCGCCCAATACGTGGCGAAGGTCGTGCTCGAGGAGAAGGCCCAGACGCCGTTCGACGTGCTCTATGTCTTCGACAACGTCCTCTCGCAATGGGCCAGTTGGCTGCAGCCCCTCGACCAGCTACCCGGCGCCCAGCAACTTCAATCGGAGATGCTGCCGCTCGCCCGGCAATCGATGATCTACGACGGAAAACTCTACGGTCTTCCGTACTACACCGCCTATTTCGGGATCATCTTCAACCAAAAGATGGCCGACGCGGCCGGCCTCAAGCAGCCGCCGCAAACCTACGCCGAGTGGCTCGACCAGGCGCGTGCGGTCAAACAGAAAGGGCTGAGCAAGTCGCCACTGGTCTGGCCGGTGAAATACACCGGCTGGGGCGGGATCTGGGTCATCAATACGATGGTCGCTTCCCGCGGCGGAAAGCTGCTGGACCCGAACCTCGAGGTTACCAGGGAAGGCATCGCATCGCTCACATGGTGGGCCGATACCTACAAGGAGGGGCTTTCCAACCCGGACGACCTTTCTCTCGACCCCAACGATTCAGCGCGGGCCTTCATGAGCGGCGACTATCTGAGCATCCTCACCACCAATTTCTTCGCCGGCCCGCAATGGGCGAACAGCCAGAAAAGCTCGAAAACCGCCGGCACCGCTGCGCTCGTTTCCGTACCCGAAGGGCACACCACGGTCGGCTTCGCCCGAATGTACTCGATGAACGGCGGCAGCACCCACAAGCCTGAAGCCTGGCGGCTACTGCAATTCCTCGGCGGCAAGGACACGCACGGTCGGTTCGTGACCCCGGAGCATTGGGTCGAGCAGGGCACGCTCACCTGGGGCTACAAGGGCATCGAAGCGATCCCCGCCGTCGCCGCCTCGCTCCGCTCATGGGGCGCCGACCCGGCGAACGTCGCCGCCAACCTCGCCGCCGCGGTGCCGATGGACCAGGTCGTCCCGTTTCAGGCGGTCTGGTACGCCGAGTGGGAGCAGTATGCGAACGGCGTGCTGCAGGACGTGCTGGGAGGCCGGCAGACCCCCGAACAGGGCGCCAGCCTCTGGTCCGGGCGGGCGAAGGCTCTGGCCGCACGCTACCGATAGCAACGAAGTGCCGACCCTCTCCGACGCGCAGCGTCTTTCCCGCGCCTGGCGAAGGAAAAATCCGGGGCGACTCAAAAAGCCGGATCCGCTCCTTTGGACGCTGAACGCTCCCGCCGTGCTGCTTGTGCTCTGCTTCAGCGTGCTTCCGCTCGCCTACGTCGTCTATCTCAGCCTTCTCGACACGCCGCCCGGAGCGCTCGCGGCCGATTTTGCCGGACCTTCCAATTACCGGTTCGCGCTCGCCGATCCATCCGTCATCCGCGCGATCTGGAACACGCTCTACTTCTCGGCCGCCTCGGTCGGCATCTCGACCCCGATCGGTCTGGCCATCGCGCTTCTGCTCGACAGCGGCATCGCCGGCGCCGGCTGGCTCGTCTTCGCCGTCGTCCTCGCCTGGGCCGTCCCGGACATCGTGAACGCGATGATGTGGCAGTGGATCTACAACCCGACCTACGGCGCGCTGGATGGGTTGCTGTTCACCGTCGGCTTGCTGCGGACGTACACGGCCTGGCTGAGCACGCCCGTCTCGGCGATGAACGCGCTGATCTTCGCGTATTCCTGGAAGCTCGTGCCCTTCGCCGTGATCATTCTCTATCCCGCCCTCCGCTCCGTCCCGCACGAACTGCACGAATCCGCCGCCACCGACGGGGCCGGCGCCTGGGCCCGGCTCCGCCATGTCACTCTGCCGCTCATCGCGCCGTCGCTCGCCGTCGCCGTGCTTTTCGGCGTCGTCTGGTCGATGCGCGCCTTCGACATCATCTATATCCTTACCGCCGGCGGGCCGGGGGAGAGCACGCTGGTGCTGAGCTACTTCGTGTTCGCCCAGGCCTTCCAGTTCGGCGATCTCGGGGCCGCCTCCGCCGTCGCCTGCATTCTCGCGGCCACCACCTTCATTCTCACCTCTCTCTACATTCGTGCGCTGCCGAGCGAGAAAGATGCGGCATGAACGCGGCCCGCGCGCGCCGGCGCTCCATTTTGGCGAAATCCGTTGCACTCTATTTGTGCTTCGCTGTTGCGCTCTTCTACCTGCTCGCCCCGCCCGCCTGGATGGTCGTATCGAGCTTCTCCCCCGACGCCGAGCTCTATGCCCGGCCGCCCCACTGGATACCCGACCGTCCGACGCTTCGGCACTACGCCACGCTGCTCCAGCTTCCCGGCGCGGACGCCGTCACCATCAGCCGGAATCCGTGGCTTCACACCTTTGCTCGGTCGTTCTTCAACAGCGCCGTGATCGCCAGCGCGAGCGCGCTCCTTTGCGTGGGATTCGGCTCCATCACCGCCTACAGCCTCTCGCGTTTCCCGCGCCCGCGCACTCGGCGCCGGCTTCTGCTGGCCCTCCTCGCATCGCGGATGGTGCCCGTCGTCTCGGTCATCATCCCGATCTATGTTTCCATCCAGAAGGCCGGGCTGATCGACACGCTGCCCGGGCTGATCCTGGTCGACAGCGGCCTCCTCATTCCGTTCGTGATCTGGATCCTCGAAGGCTACTTCCGTTCGTTCCCCACCGAGCTCGAGGAATCGGCGGCGCTGGACGGCTGCTCACCGCTCGGGATTTTTGGCCGCATCGTGCTGCCTCTGTCCCGCAACGGCCTTTTCGCCGCTGCAACCTTCGTCTTCATTTCCGTCTGGTCGGACTTCATCGTCGGCCTTTCGCTCACGAGCTCGCCGTCTGCCGAGCCGATCTCCGTGGCACTCGCCCAGGCCCTGAACCCGATCAGCGAGCCGAGCTGGGGGCTCCTCAACAGCGCCGGTCTGCTGGCCGCGCTGGTGCCGGCAATACTGGCATTCCTGCTCCGGGGAATGGTCATGCGCGGCATGCTGTCGGGCGCGGTGAAGGGATAGCAACAAGGATCCCCGCATGTCCCTGGAACTGGTGACGCTCAACACCGCCGACGGCATCGAGCTCGATGGTGCCTGGTATCCCGCGCCCGGCACGATCCCGTCGCACGCCGCTCGCGTCCTCGTCGTGCACGGCCTCACCTGGAACTTCTATCGCGGCCCGTCCCGCTGGCTCCCTCCCTTGCTCGCCGCCGCCGGGCATCCATGCCTGGCGCTCAACATGCGCGACCACGACCTCAACGAGGTCAAGGACTTTGACCTTTCCCACAACGACCTCGCGGCCGGGATCGCCTTCCTCGAAAGCCGTGGGCGCGGCGAGGTCGTGCTGCTCGGTCACGGCTATGCCTGCAACAAGCTCGTCTGCTACCCGGCCCTTTCCGGCGACCACCGCCCATGCCGCCGCGTGCTCACCACGCTCGGCGCGATCAAGGCCTACAAGCCGGAGATCTGGGCGAAGGTGCTCGCCGCCGCCGCCGAAATCCGCGGCGCGACCCTCGTGGTTCAGGGTGCCGTCGATCCGCTCATTGAAGGCCGAAACCGCGCCGACGAGCTTGTCCGCGCCGCCCGCGGCTCAAGGCTCGAAACCGTCCTGCTCGAAGGCGGCGACCATTATTTCAACGGGCGGCACGACGCCCTGGCCGGCTGCGTCCTCGACTGGCTCGGTCGCACGGAGCGGGGGACGGAATGACACTCGCGGGCAAGGCGGCACTCGTCACGGGTGCCAGCAGCGGAATCGGCGCGGCGATCGCCGTCGCTCTCGGCCGCGCCGGCGCGTCCGTCGGCGTAAACTACTTCGGCAACCAAGCGGGCGCCGAGGCGGTCGTGCGTCAGATCGAGGCATCCGGCCAGAAGGCGACCGCCCTGCAAGCCGATGTCCGCCAACGCGCGGACGTCGAACGCCTGTTCGCCGAACACATCAGGGCTTTCGGCCGCGTCGACATCCTCGTCAACAACGCGGGCGACATGGTGCGGCGAATGCCAACCGTCGAGACGCCGGAATCGGTGTGGCGCGACGCGATCGATCTGAACCTCTCGAGCGCCTTCTTCTGCTGTCAGCAGGCTATCGGCCCGATGACGCGCGAAAAGTGGGGACGCATCATCAACATCTCCTCGGTGGGCGCCAGGACCGGCGGCGGTGCGGGCTCCATTCCCTATCACGCCGCCAAGGCCGCGCTGATCACCTTGAGCAAGGGCCTGGCCAAGGAACTGGCGGCGAGCGGCATCACCGTGAACACGGTCGCGCCCGGGATCATCGAGACACCGTTTCACGACCGCCATACTGCGAGCGAGACCAGGGCCGAATGGATACGGACGCTCATCCCCCTGCAACGCGCCGGTCAGGCGAGCGAGGTCGCCGCCGCGGTTGTCTTTCTCGCCTCGCCCGAGGCGGCCTACATCACCGGCGCTACGCTCGACGTGAACGGCGGCATGGCGATGTATTGAGCGTCGGGGACGCACGCGCCGACGTCGTGCGGCGAGACGATGGATCGGCGGACAGCCCGGCCCCTGATCCGCCTGACCGTCAGGACGCGCTGTCGGGCGGCACCGTCAGGCAGGCGGTGCGGGCCTGCGACAGTCGGTTGCAGCCTTCCGCCGCCGCGTCGGCCGACAGCCCGACCAGCCGTGCCCGATACAGCACCATGCCGTCGGGGCGGGTGGTCGCGCCGATCTGCACCTGTGCGGAACCGAGCGCGCCGCCGGCCAGCGAGCGGGCGCCCTCGGCTGCCGCCCGCGCCTGGCCGGGATCGGCGAAGGCGCCGACCTGCACGCCCCAGCGGGACATGTCCTGCGGCGTCGTCACCACTGGCGCGCTGAGTGCCACCAGCCGGAAACGCGGAACCGGCGGGGCGGCCACCGGCACCACGGGCGGCGCGATCGACCCGGCGGCAGGGGGCGGGATCGCGGCCGCGTCGATCGAGCCATCGTCGGCGAGTTCGGCGCGCACCGGCGCGCCAGCCACGTCGGGTGCGGCCGGGGGCAGGGTGGCCGCCTCGGCGGGCGCGATCAGGCTGGACATGATCGGGTTGGACGCGATCGTCCGGCTGAACACGACCGGGCTCGACACGGCCGGGCTGGGCGCGACCGCGGCGACGGCGACCTCGGGCGGCGCGGCCGGCCCGCCGGCGTAGACGGCGAGCGGCCCGCTCGACGGCACGCCTTCGCCCAGGCGCGGCGCCACCGAGGCCAGGTAGTTGACGGTCTCGTTGGGCAGCGTGCCGGCGCCGGACAGGTAGTCGTCCAGGCGCTGCGGCCCGGCGTTGTAGGCCGCCAGAAAGCCCGGCGAGCCGTAGCGGTCGTACATCTCGCGGATGTAGGCGGTGCCGGCAAGGATGTTGTCGTGCGGGTCGTAGGGGTCGGAGCCCAGGCCGTAGCGGTCGCGCAGCATCGCATAGGTGTCGGGCATCACCTGCATCAGGCCCATCGCCCCGGCCGAGGAGGTCGTGGGCTGGCCACCCAGAAACTCCTGGCCGCCGGACTCCTGGCGCATGACTTCGCGCACCCAGGTCTCCGGCACGGAGAAACGGGCGGCGGCCTCGTGGACATATGGGCCCCAGGGATCCTCGGCCGGCCCCGGTTCGGCATAGTTCCCCGCGCGGGCGTATCCCCCACCTGACCGGCTGCCGGAGTGCCCGGCGCAGCCGGCCAGTGCGGCGCAGGCAAGCAGCCCGAGCGCACACAGCGCACGGCGGCGCGGGTCGTGGGCCAGGGAAGGCATCGGCGGTGCTGTGCTTGCGAAACAGGCGTAGCGGACCGCACGATCTTCGCCTTCGCACTTCGGGTGCGCAACAAGCTCTGGCCGGCAAGCGCCTGAGGCGGCATGAATCCTGCCGGACTGTGGCGGGAACGCCTCGCCCGGTCGTCCGCAGGGAAAGGCCGCGATGCTCGCAAACCTTCTGTTCTGGCGCCGTCCGCGCGTCGTCGTCGTGGAGCTGCACGGCCTGCTGGCCCGCCGGGAGGGGGCGCTGAACCTGAAGTCGGTCGGGCCGGCCGTCGAGCGGGCGTTTCGGGCGGCCGCCGCGCATGGCGGACACGTCGTGCTGGACATCGACTGCCGGGGCGGCTCGGCCGTGCAGTCCGAGCTGATCGCCGCCCTGATCCGGCGGCACGCGGCCAAATCATCGGCGAGCGTGCACGCGGTGATCCAGGAGGTCGGCGCGTCCGGCGGCTACTGGCTGGCCTGCGCCGCCGACGAAATCCGCGCCAATGCGATGAGCATCGTCGGTTCGATCGGCGTGATCGGCGGCGGGTTCGGGGTGACCGAGCTGCTGGCCCGCGCCGGCATCGAGCGCCGGCTCTACACCGCCGGGGAGAACAAGGCGCGGCTCGACCCGTTCAGCCCGGAGCGGCCGCAGGACGTGGCGTTCGTCAGGCAGCTGCTCGCCGACATCCACGAACGCTTCAAGGCCTACGTGCGGTCGCGGCGCGGCGCGCGGCTGAAGGGGACGGACGCCGAAATGTTCGACGGCAGCTTCTTCCTCGGCGATCGGGCGCTGGCGCTCGGGCTGATCGACGGCTTTTCCGACATCGACCGCCTGGTGCACGAATTGGGTGGCGATCGGGCGGTGGCGCGCGTGTTCCGGCCGCGACGCGCGCGCGGGCTGCTGTCGCGGTTGCCGCGGCTGGCGGGCGCCGAACTCGCCGAGGCGGCACTCGATGCGATCGAGGCGCGCGCGCTGCCCCGGCTGTAAGCCCTACCGCAAGTCGGTCGGCACCGCGCTGACGCTGTTGTAGGGCGAGCCGTTGATCAGCCGCGTGCTGACCACCGTATAGACCAGCACGCGCTTCTCCGGGTCGAGCATGCGGTGGATCTGGAACGTCTTGAAGAACAGCGAGGCGGAGGCGAAGCCGACCACCTCCTCTTTCGGCAGGTTGGCCGGGATGGTCACCGGCCCGACGGCGCGGCAGGCGATGGAAAACCGGCTCGGGTCCTCCGCCAGGCCGATGCCGCCCTTGATGCCGCCGGTCTCCGCGCGCGAGAGATAGCAGGACACGTTCTGCACGCGTGGGTCGTCGTAGCGCTCGACGACGATCTTGTCGTCCGGGCCGAGCCACCGGAAATTCGTGTTGATCGCGCCGATGCGCGTCTGCGCCGATGCGGCGGCGGTGAAGGCGAGCAGAAGAGCGGCGGCGAGATGGGCGCGGACCATGCGGCAACTCCTGTGCGGTCAGGTGCAGTAGGTCACGCCGGGCCGATCCGTGCTAGATCATCCGTCCGATGTCGCGGGAGGGACTCACGCATGATCCTGCATCGCTGCGAAACGACGGTGTTTCGGGGACCGGCGGCATGAGTACGACCGTCGCGGCGGCGCTCGTCGACGCCCTCCTCCCCGCGCGCACCGGCGAGGCCTGGGTGGTGAAGCGGGGGCAGCGCATCCGCATCATCGACGTCGAGGGCCAGGCGATCTGCGACTTCGTCTGCTTCAACGCCGACAACCTGCGCGAGCGCTTCAGCCAGGCGCGCACCAAGGCCGACCAGGGCCGGTTCGCCATCACCGCCGGCAACCGGCTGTACAGCCGCGACAACAACGCGATGCTGACCATCGTCGAGGACAGCTACGGCGACCACGATCTGCAGTGGGGCATGTGCAGCGCCTGGGTGTTCGGCAATCTCCGCCGCAACTATCACGGCATGAAAAGCTCCGTCGCCGTCGGCGGTCCGCTCGGCCTGCCGGAATTCGGCTGCTACGAGGTCCTGCAGGAGGCGCTGCGCCCCTGGGCGATCGCGCCGGAGGACATCCCCGATCCCTTCAACATTTTCCAGACGATGGAACTCGATCCCGAGCGCAAGGCGCTGGCCATCGTCACGGGCCGCAGCCGTCCGGGCGACCATCTGGACATGCGCGCGGAGATGGACGTTCTCTGCGCGGTCAGCGCCTGCCCCTTCGCCGGCCGCCCGCTGCGCGTGCAGGTGTTCGAGGCATAACGTCCAGCGGACCGGCAGGCCACGGGCCCCCACCCGGCTCACGTTGCGAGCCGACCTCCCGGCCAAGCGGGAGAGCTGAAAGCGGCGCCGCTGAGTTCAGTCCTCGGTCCGCCGCACCAGAATCTCGCGCTTGCCGACGTGGTTGGCGGAGGTGACGATCCCTTCCTTCTCCATCTGCTCGATCAGCTTGGCCGCGCGGTTGTAGCCGATCTGCAGGTGGCGCTGGATGAAGCTGGTACTCGCCTTGCCCTCGCGCGCCACCAGCGCCACCGCCTGGTCGAACAGCCCCTGCCCCTCGCTGTTGCCGGTGAGCCCGGGGAAAGCGGGAATCGCGTCGTCGTCCTCCGCCTCGGTCACCTCCTCGACATAGGCCGGCTCGCCCTGGGCGCGCAGATAGGACACCACGTCCTCCACCTCGCGGTCCGACACGAACGGCCCGTGCACCCGGGTGATCCGCCCGCCGCCCGCCATGTACAGCATGTCGCCCTGGCCGAGCAGCTGCTCGCTGCCCTGCTCGCCGAGGATGGTGCGGCTGTCGAATTTGCTGATCACCTGGAAGCTGATGCGCGTCGGGAAGTTGGCCTTGATCACGCCGGTGATGACGTCGACGGACGGCCGCTGGGTCGCCATGATCACGTGAATGCCGGCGGCCCGCGCCATCTGCGCGAGCCGCTGCACCGCCGCCTCGATCTCCTTGCCGGCGACCATCATCAGGTCGGCCATCTCGTCGATCACCACGACGATGAACGGCAGCTTTTCCAGCGACAGCGGATGCTCCTCGAACATCGGCCGGCCGGTCTCGGAATCGAAGCCGGTCTGCACCCGCCGCGTCACCACCTCGCCGCGCGCGTGCGCCTCGGCGACGCGATCGTTGTAGCCGGCGATGTTGCGCACGCCGAGCTGGCTCATCGCGCGGTAGCGCCGCTCCATCTCGCGCACCGTCCATTTCAGCGCCGTCACCGCCTTCGGCGGTTCCGTCACGACCGGCGCCATCAAATGCGGGATGCCCTCATAGACCGACAGCTCCAGCATTTTTGGGTCGATCAGGATCATCCGGCACTGGTCTGGCGAGAGCCGGTACAGCAGCGACAGGATCATCGCGTTCACGCCGACCGATTTGCCCGAGCCGGTGGTGCCGGCGATCAGCAGATGCGGCATGCGCGCGAGGTCGGCGACCTGCGGCGCCCCGGCGATGTCTTTTCCGAGCGCCAGGACCAGCCGGCCGGGATGGCGGATCCATTCTTCCGAGCCCAGAAGCTCGGCCAGAAAAACCGTCTCGCGCCGCGCATTCGGCATTTCGATGCCGATCACGTTGCGGCCGGGCACGGTGGCGATGCGCACCGCGGTGACCGACAGGCTGCGGGCGATGTCGTCGGCGAGCCCGATCACCCGCGCGCTGCGGATGCCCGGCGCCGGCTCCAGCTCATAGAGCGTCACCACCGGTCCAGGGCGGATTTCGCGGATCGCCCCCTGCACGCCGTAATCCGCCAGCACCGATTCGAGCAGCCTGGCGTTGGCCTGCAGCGAGTCGGCGCTCGGCCCGGCCGCGGCGCGCGCCGGCGGCGGTTTCAGCAGCGAGAGCGGCGGAAAATCCCATCCGGGCTCGCCGAGCGGCAGCGTCTCCTGCCGCGGCGGCGGCGGCCGACGGGCGGGTGCCGCCACCCGCGCCCTCGGCGTCGGCGGGCCCTCGGGCATCGGCGGCGGCAGGTCGGCGGCCGCGAACTGGGGTTCGCGCCGTGCCAGCCCCGGCGGGTCCATCGCCGGCACCCGTCGCAGCGGTGCCACCAGCGAATCGAGTCGCCCGAGCAGCCCGGCGGCGCGCCGGGTACGGGCGATCGAGAGCCGCGCCGCCCCCGCCGCCCCGCGCCCCGCCGCGTGCCACTCCCCCGCCGTCAGGCCGAGCGCCAGCAGGGTCAGCGTGATCGCCAGCGCCGCGCCGAGCACCCACACCAGTGCCACGCCGAGCGGCCCGAACACGCCGCGCCCGACCACCAGCGCCGCCGCCGCGATCGCCGCCCCGCCCGCGCCGCCCGGGCCGGCGGAGCTCGGCCAGGCCAGCACGGCGCCGTGCGGCCCCGGCACCCCCGCCAGCGCAGCGGCCAGCGCCGGCATCGCCGCGCACAGCGCGACCAGCCGGACCGCGAGGCTGCCGAGCCCGCGATGCGAGGCGACGCGCCACGCCCAGGCCAGCATCGCCAACCCCGGGAGCGCCGCCGCCGCGCCAAAGCCCTGCAGCAGCAAGTCGGCTGCGTACGCTCCGGCCGGACCGGCGAGGTTCGCCGTCGCCCGGCCGCTCGATGTGTCAAAGGAGGGGTCCTGCGGGTGGTAGCTCGCCAGTGCGATCAGCAGCGCCAGCCCCGCGAGCCCGAGCGCCAGCCCGCCGAACTCGGCGAAGCGGCGGCTCGCCAGCGTGCGGATCGCCGGCGACACGAAGCGGGAGGGCAGGGCGGGTCGGGACGCGGTCCTTCGGCCTTGGGTGGCAACGGCCATGCGCGGCGATTCCCGGACGGACAACGGCGGCGCGGTTCACACCGCGTCTGCGATATACCCGGGAACCGCCTGTTGAAGGAAGGGCGGGCTCCGCCGCCCCGCCCACTCCGTCAGCCGAGCTGTTCGCCGTGCAGCACGAGGTCGAGCCCCTCGACCTCCTCCTCCCGGCTCACCCGCAGCCCGATCGTCAGGTCGACGATCTTCAGCAGGATCAGGCTCACTACCCCGCTCCAGACCAGCGTCGCGCAGACCGCCTCGGCCTGGATCAGCAGCTGGTGCAGGCCGCCGACGGTGCCGTCCGGCGCGCTGTCCGTCGCCGAGAGCGGCCCGAACGCGAACACCCCCGTCAGCAGCGCGCCGACGATGCCGCCGATGCCGTGCACGCCGAACGTGTCGAGGCTGTCGTCGTAGCCCATCATGTGCTTGAGGCTGGTCGAGGCCCAGAAGCAGATCACCCCGGCGGCGATGCCGATCACGATCGAGGGTCCCGGCAGCACGAAGCCGGAGGCCGGGGTAATCGCGACCAGCCCGGCGACCGCGCCGGAGATGCAGCCGAGCACCGAGGGCTTTCCCTTGGCCGCCCACTCCGCGAACATCCAGCCGAGTGCCGCGGCGGCGGTGGCAATCTGCGTCACCGCCATCGCCATGCCGGCCCGGCCGCCCGCAGAGACCGCGGAGCCGGCGTTGAAACCGAACCAGCCCACCCACAGGAGCGACGCGCCGATCACCGCGTACGCCAGGTTGTGCGGCGACATGTTGTCATGGCCGTAGCCGACCCGCTTGCCCAGCACGAGCGCGCACATCAGCCCGGCGATGCCGGCGTTGATATGCACGACCGTGCCGCCGGCGAAGTCTGCCGCGCCCAGCGCGCCGACCCAGCCGGTGGCACTCCATACCCAATGGGCGATCGGGCTGTAGACGAACAGCGACCACAGCACCATGAAGGCGCACATCGCCGAGAACTTCATGCGGTCGGCGAAGGCGCCGGCGATCAGTGCCGGCGTGATGATCGCAAACGTCATCTGGAACATCATGTAGACGGTCTCGGGGATCGTGTACGCGGTGGCGTTGCTGGTTCCCGCGCCCAGCGTGAACGGCACGTCATTGCCCTTGGTGATGTGATCGGCGATGCCGTGCAGGAACACGCGGGAAAGATCGCCGATATATGGATTGCCGTTGGTGAAGGCCAGGCTGTAGCCCGCCACCATCCAGGTGATGGTGACCAGGCAGCAGACCGTGAAGGCCTGCATCAGCGTCGCCAGCACGTTCTTCTTGCGAACCATGCCGCCGTAGAACAGCGCGAGCCCCGGCACCGTCATCATCAGCACGAGCGCGGTGCTCGCCAGCATCCAGGCGGTGTCGCCGGAATCGGTTTTCGGCATCTCGTCGGCCGCCCAGGCCGGCGCGGCCAGCAGGGCCACGCCGAGCAGCGAGGCCAGCGCGGGCAGGCAGCGCGAGGCGCACCGCGCGTTTGCAGCGGATCGGGTCATCGTATCCTCTTTGCCGTTGTTTCGATCAAAGCGCCTCGGCGTCGAGCTCGCCGGTGCGGATGCGCACGGCGCGCTCGAGATCCATCACGAAGATCTTGCCGTCGCCGATCTTGCCGGTGTTGGCGGCCTTGATGACCGCCTCAACCACCTGCTCGGCGAGGTCGTCCGGCACGGCGACCTCCACCTTCACCTTGGGCAGGAAGTTCACGTGGTATTCCGCCCCCCGATAGATCTCGGTCTGCCCCTTCTGGCGGCCGAATCCCTTGACCTCGGAGACCGTGAGGCCCTGCACGCCGAGCGGCGTGAGCGCCTCCCGCACATCGTCCAGCTTGAATGGCTTGATAACCGCCATGATCATCTTCATCTCGCCGTCCTTTCGCGGGCCGCCGCGCCCGGGATGTTCAAGGCTGGGTGTCCGGGGGCGGGGACGCTGGCTAGGGACGTTTCAAGAACCATGCCGTACTGGCGGTATGCGGAATCCGGGTGAGCATGGCGCCTCTGCCCGTTTTTTAGGCAGGTGGTGACCGGTTTTGCGGGGAAGGCGGGCGTGAGCCGATGAGCGAGACGACGACCAGCGCGGAGGTCTGCGTCGTCGGCGCCGGGCCGGTCGGCGGTACTCTCGCGTGCCGGCTGGCGGAGGCGGGCGTGCCGGTCGCGGTGGTGGACCGCGCGCCCCTGCCGCCCATGGAGCACCCGGATTTCGACGGCCGCGCCTACGCCATCGCGGCCGGCTCGCGCCTGCTGCTCGAGGCGGCCGGGCTCTGGACCCGGCTGCCCGACCCGCCCTGCCCAATCGAGCGCATCCGCGTGTCGGACGGGCGGATCGGTCGCCCGGCCTCGCCGCTGTTCCTGCAGTTCGACACCGCCGAAGCCGGCGCGCTTCCCGATTCGTCGGCGTTCGGCTGGATGGTCGAGGCGCGCAGCCTGCGCCGGGCGCTCAACGCCCACCTGCACGCGCTGCCCGGGGTCAGCGTGCACGCCCCGGCCGCGGCGGCGGTCGTGCGCGGGCGCGACGGCGCGACGGTCGCTATCGCCGGCGGCCCGCGCATCGACTGCCGCCTGGTGATCGCCGCCGAGGGGCGGGAGAGCCCGCTCCGCCGTGCGGCCGGGATCCCCGTCACCCGGCTGCCCTATCGACAGACCGGCATCGTCTGCGCCGTCGCGCACGCGCGTCCGCACGACAACACGGCGCTCGAGCACTTCCTGCCCGCCGGCCCGTTCGCGCAATTGCCGATGGCGCCGAGCGACGTGGCCGACCACGTCTCGGCCATCGTCTGGACCGAGCGGAGCGATCTCGCCGCCCGTCTGCTGGCACTCGACGACGCCGCGTTCGGGCGCGAGATCGCCCGCCGCCTCGGCCCGCATCTCGGCGCACTGCGGCCGATCGGCCGGCGCTGGCGCTATCCGCTCGGCGCGCTGCACGCGCACCGCTATTGGGCCGAGCGGCTGGCGCTGGTCGGCGACGCCGCGCACGCCATCCACCCGATCGCCGGCCAGGGTCTCAACCTCGGCCTGCGCGACGCGGCCGCGCTCGCGGCACTCGTGATCGAGGCGGTGCGGTCGGGCGACGACCCCGGCGGCGAGGCGCTGCTCGCCCGCTACCAGCGTATGCGCCGGCCGGACAACCTGCTGATGCTGGCGGCGACCGACGCGCTCGACCGGCTGTTCAGCACCGACCATAAGCTGCTGCGCGCCGCGCGCGACCTCGGCATCGCTGCCGTCAACCGCGCGCCCGGCCTGAAACGCCTGTTCATGCGCCAGGCGATGGGCCTGCCCCTGCGCGAGGGCAACGTCCCCCGGTAATGATCCGGCGGCCGCCTTGATTTTGCCGTTCGAGTCCTTTTTCGCTTGATCGCGTTACCGCCATTGGCAATCCAGGAAAGAGACTCCGAGCATGCACCAGATCGCCCGCCTCGCCGCCCTGATCGGGCTCCTCGCCACTCCGGCGCTTGCCCAGACTCCGCCGCCCGGCGCCAACCCCGCCACCGGCGCGCGCCCGGGCAACGTGATCGGCACCGGCCAGTCGCTGCCGACGTCCTCGAACGCCAGCAACATCACGCCCGGCGACACGCGCTCGCCGATCGCGCCGCGCCTGCCGACGCCGAGCGTGGGTGACGACAGCACGCCGGCCGGCTACCTGCGCGCCGCGCGCCAGGCACTGGCCAGCGGCCAGACCGGGGCTGCGCAGGAGGCGCTGGAGCGCGCCGAGAGCCGCCTGCTCGACCGCTCGGTCGCCCCGTCGCGGGCCAACCAGCCGGTCCGGGGTCCCCGCATCTCCGACATCACCGCCGCGCGTGACGCGCTCGCCTCCGGCGATCGTGGCCGGGCGATCCAGGCGATCGACGCGGCGCTCAGTCGGCCGATGTGAACGTGGCGTCGGCCGAACTCGCGGCGGCGGCGCGGGACGCGGCCGCCTGCCGGCGATGCCCGCTCTGGGCCAACGCCACGCAGACCGTATTCGGCGAGGGCGCCGGTCGCGCCCGGATCATGCTGGTCGGCGAGCAGCCCGGTGATCAGGAAGACCTCGCCGGTCGCCCGTTCGTCGGCCCGGCCGGAAAAATCCTCGACACAGCGCTGCAAGAAGCCGGGATCGATCGGGCGTTGGTATACGTTACGAATGCGGTGAAGCACTTCAAGTTCATTCCCCGGGGGAAGCGGCGCATCCACCAGAAGCCCGATACCGGCGAGATCGCCGCCTGCAAGTTCTGGCTCGACATCGAACGCGAGCAGGTCAATCCGCGGCTGACCGTCCTGCTCGGCGCCACCGCGGCCCGCGCGGTGCTCGGGCGGACGGTGACGATCGGCCGGGAGCGCGGCCGCCCGATCCCGCTTGGCCCGACGCCGGCGGGCGGGGACGCGCTGGCCTTCGTCACCGTGCATCCCTCGTTCCTGCTGCGCCTGCCCGATGAAGCCGCCAAGCGGCGCGAATACGCCGCCTTCGTCGGCGACCTGCGGCACGCGGCGGGACTCCTCTAGCGGTGCGTTCGAGGTCGACGCTCCGACCGAACTCGGTCGCGGGAACCGGCTGGGACGCGTGGGATGCAATGGCGTGATCGCCGGAGGTAAATTGACGAAACGCCTGAATCACGCGGCAAAAAGGCATAGAGCACGACAGGTGAGCGCGAGCGAACGCATGCCGCTCCGGAGCGTGTCGACTGAGGTGGATCGCCTGTGGCGTGGATCACGCGACGAAACAAAGGCATGGGGCAGAATGGGTGAGCGCGAGCGAACGCATCCTGCTCTAGGGGCGGCGCTGGGGGAGGGGCTGGATGGGGCTGCGAGCCTGCCGGGGCTGCGGGACGCGGGTCAGCACCGCCGAGCGCGTCTGTCCGAACTGCGGGGTCGATGACCCGACCAACCGTCGCCGCATCGGCTGCGGCGCCTTCCTGCTCGCCGGTCTGCTGATCCTCGGCTACAGCTACCTCGCGGCACCCTGGCGCTGGACCGGCCCGTCCCCGCCGCCCCCGTCGCCCGGCCCGACTCAGGCGGCGACGATCCCGGCCGCCGTCCCCGCCGTCGGGCCCTCCGACCCGAACCAGGAGCAGGCCAGGGTCGCCTTCAGGGTCGTCCTGGCCCACCAGGTGCCGCACGCCTTCACGCTCGCCGATCTGCAGCAGGCCGCCGGCGCGCAGGGACGCATCGTCTATCGGCAGAACGACCCGAAGGACCCGCAATGGGTCTATCGCTGGTCCGGCACCGACGCCAGCTACATGCTGGCGACGGTCCGCCCATCCGGCTTCATCGAGGTGCAGCTTCGCACTGCAGGCGACGTCGTCGTGACCTTCAACAACACCGGCGAGTTCTACTGCGATCCCCTGGACTGCCGCGCCCGCCGCTAGATCGACATTGCTGAGGATCCGCCCGTGAAAAAGCTCTTGCTGACCGCCTCCGCCGTCATGCTGTTCGCTGGCGCGGCCGCAATTCCCGCGCCCGCCGCGTCGCCGACTTCGTATCAGGTCACCGGCCCGGTGCTGGCGATGGATGCCGACACCATCACCGTACAGAAGGGCAACGAGAAATGGCAGCTTGCAAAGGGCACGGCGGCCGTGCCGGCGGGCGTCAAGGTCGGATCCAAGGTCACGATCAAATACACGATGACGGCAGCCTCGATCACAGCGAGATAGGTCTGACCACCGTCAGGGCGCGACTTGGGTCTGGAAGCGATCAGCGGCTGGGCGCTTTCTCAGCAGAGTTGCCCACCACCCTGACTGATCCGCGTGGGCCTACTGCACCCCGATCGGCGCTCCCTTCGGCTTGCGCGAGGAGACCAGCGACGCCAGACGCGAGGGGCGTCGCGCGCCCTCGGCCGGTCGGGTCAGCAGCGCCGTGACCGAGACGCCCTGCGCTACCGCGCCGTGCCGCACGAAAGCCTCGTGGTTGGTCTCAATCGTATCGGGATCGTACAGATAATTCACCATGATGCCGCAACTCTCGCGCAGGCCGCGCGGCGAGAGGTTCGCGAGCCAGTTGACGCGCTCCAGCCGCGCCCCGTTACCGAGATGGAAGCGAGCCACCGGGTCGGATGGGCCGCGGCCGTCGCGCGTGTCGGTCAGGTAAGAGGCGCAGAGCCGCAGCAGGATCGGCCGCAGCGTCTCGACCAGGCTCTCGCTGCCAATCCAGTCCGGGCTCGCCAGCAGCTCCTTCAGACTACCCGCGCCGTCGATCGCGCCGAGCGCCTGCTGCTCGCCGGCGAGCATCGG